>CP032507.1:2038333-2350000 GCA_008375315.1 Ectothiorhodospiraceae bacterium BW-2
GCCCGGCGTGGTGCAGACGCTGCGCAATCAGCTACCCCGTTTCGGTTGGAGTACGCTGTCGATTCAGTTGGCGCAAAGAGCGGTCGCGACGGTGACTGAGGGGGAGAGGAGTTTAACGCAGCCGCTGCCGATGGCGCAGCTATTGCAATCTACCCCCGCCCGCATCGATGCGGCTATTGCGGCGATGGAGCAGATCGGGGTCTCTACTGTGGTGCTATTAGGACATGGGGTGGGGGCTCAATTGGTGGTGCACTATATGCGGGACAGGGCGCAGTCGAAGATTCGTGGCATGGTGCTGGTGAGTCTGGATGGTACCGCAGCGCCTGAGGGTGAGAGCGATACGATGCTGCTTTTGCGTACTATTGGCCGGCCGATACTCGATATTTTTGGGGAGCTGGGGCCGGAGGCGGTCGTCGCGTCGGCGAGACGGCGTAAAAATATCGCGGTGACAGCACCGCCGGGGGAGCGGCGTATCCATCGCAGCGCCGAGGAGTACGCGAGGCTCTATCACCCCTCGGTGGCGACTAAAATTAGCTATCGACAGGTGGTATTACCGGCAACAGGGCATCAGTTTCATGGCAGCGAGTCGCTACTATTGAAGCGGGTGTTAGGGTGGCTGCGGCGCTATATCGCTGAATAGGGGGGCTGCCATTGCCACTGAAAAAAATAATGGTTTTCGCGGATTTCTGTATGACAATACCTTCGCCAAAAATGGCCCTTACCCGGTATCTTTAAGGGGTTGATTAATCCGACCTCGGTTAGCTGCTTGTTCAATGATTTGCTCAATAACAATCAAACTATTAGCTCCCTCCCCCAGCGGGGGAGGGTTGGGGTGGGGGCAAACAATGGCGAAACGATGAACAAGGCCGCGCTTTGAAGGCGTGACTTACCAAACTGACGATCAGGTTATTATCTCAGATGATCACTGCTTTATAAGCCACCCGGATTTGCTAAGCGAGCTGCAAGAATTAGTAAGAACATCGAAGCGCGCAGACAAAATTATTGCTTCTCGCGCGTACATGCTAGCTCAAAGAGCTAAGGAGGCGCTAATTGATTGGCAGTTTGATGTTGGCTCGATAGATCGGAAGAAGCATATCACATTTTGCTATAACAGTATTCAGCGCTATTTTAAACGGGTGTAACATGAAAAACCCATATACTTGTGATAACTGCCTATTTAACCCATCCCAATATCAGGATGTTGGTACGAAAATAGGATACTGTATAAAGCACAGTCGTCTATTAAAGAACGCTTCTCACACAACGTGTCACTACTTTCGCAGAAAGGATCTTCCTTATTTCGTTGATGAAGGTGGCCATAACGAACACGCCAAAGAGTTTCCACGAAGCAATGGTGTCGTTTTTTATCACTCTAGGTATGAAGATGAGCCTAAGTATTATTCTGAACGCCAAGCTTGGCTAACTAACTCATACGACCCGCATCTACACGAAGTAGTCGTTTACCATCGAATGGAAAAGAAATGGGCATACATTCAAGCTTTTTTATCTTCTAGGAATCCCACAAAGAGCATCATTAGTTCTTCTTTAGTTCGTCGATACATTCAACAGTGCGGTGCAAAGAATGATAATTATCGACTTTTGCTTTCGCTTGCCAATGACCTTCGAGAAAAGATAGACATCCGCATGAGCGACTTTAGATATGAAATAGAAAGCGATGAGTTTTTTCTTCTGAAAGAAAATTACATGAAGGACATAGCTTTATTGAAAGTCTACGCTATCCAAGAATATGGAGCGATAACAGAAAATGAAGAGTTAATGTGGGTATCTGATGAGCTGAACGGTTCTCTTTTGTCTTCGTGGAAAGAATTCGAGGTAGATATTAAGGCGTTAGCTCCGGTTGCTACTAGCTACATTATAGCTTCAGCTCAGCGTCGTGGAAGTTTCTTTCCAGATAGTAGTGCTGAAGCTATCGCATGACAAGGAAAATGCACTCGGATGGTAAAAAACGCTGCTCGTTTCATCTCTACTCTTTTTGCCGTCGGTTATTTGTAATGTCAGGTAAAGAAACAACACATGCCAACATGTGCGTACTGTAAAAAAGAAGCCGTTCTTACTAAGGAACATATCTGGCCAAATGGATTTATTCGGCACATGAGGGGGGGCAAAGGCTAAAAAGCAATGTTTTTGGCATTAATCACCATCGCCTGCTGTTAGTGATGGCAAGAACGCTGGTGGAGCCGGTGATTGATGAAGGGGGCGTTCCGCTACAGCTACAACGCTTTTTAACTCGTGAAGGGTTAAAACTGAACGATATTAATCTCCCTCTGGATGAGGAGAGCGGTGCCAAAATCGCGCTACTGGCTCGGCTGCAATCCAGATTACACCACCCTGATCGTTTAGAACTGATCGCCCGTCGATTGCACCGCTTTAGTCGTGAAGAGGCAGCCTACTGGCTCGGTCGCACCACCCACTTTGGTCGTGATGCCAACCGCTGGGCAATTTCAGGGCTACGTGTGATGCTAGCTGGCGGCAGCAATCAAGATAAGGGGATTGAGCGGCAACTCAAACGACTACGCTAGGAGACCACCATGAATCGTCAGCAACTACACCACTGGATCGATAACGCCGAAGAGCAGCAGCTTATTGCGCTAGGTCATATTGTGCAGCTTTTTGATGCTCCCCGATCAGCCGCTCTGCCATCCTCTGAGAGCAGCCATAATCCGCTAAAAAATAGTATTGTCTCCGAGCAGGATATCCTCTCCCCCATTGATGAGGTATGGACTAGCTGTCAATGATTGTACTCGATACACATGCGTGGATTTGGTGGGTATCGGAGTCTCCCAAACTGCCGCACCGGGCTTATCAAGCGATTGAGTCGAGTCAAACAATTTGGGTACCGGCTATCTGTTGCTAGGAGGTGGCGATGTTAATCGCTAAAGGGCGAATTGAGTTTAATATGGATATTGAGGTATGGCTCGATCTGGCGCTGTAGCGGTCGAAAGTTAAGTTGCGTCCGCTCGATCCGGCTATTGCGACGCTCTCGCCCCGACTACTAGGCGACTTTCATGGTGAACCGGCTAATCGCTTAATTGTCGCTACCGGGCTAACCCACCAACTGCCGTTAGCGAGCAGGTGTTGAACCACGGGGCGATGAGACCGGTTAGGGCGACTAGCTAGAAGAGGGTCAGGCGGAAGCGGTGCATCATTGAGACAGAACTGAGCCGCTTACCGTGTCATGCAAGCGGGCGTTGCCGGATATGGGTTCGATCGACGGTGGTAAATTTCCCTTCCAACACGGCTCCTGAGGCGATAAGTTGCAGCAGATGCGCTGCCGACTCTTGCAGAGTTTGCGGCGCAAAACGCAAATAGACAACACCGGCAGGCTGTGGCAGGCGGTAACGAAATACCAATTCACCATAATCCCGCTCAAAAGTGACAATAACTCTTCGTTCCCGGTGCACCAAAGCCATCACATCTTCATCACGACTGCCGAGCGAGTGCTCTTTAATCGCCAAGACATCGTGTCCCGCTGCCTCAAGTTCGCGGATGGTCGTCAGGGGGATGCTTTCGTTTAATAACCAGCGCATCAGGCGGCCGTTTGGGTAATGTAGATTGCTGCGGGGCATATTCTCGATGTTGGTTGTGGCTCGGGGCGCGATAGCCGTGCCTTTATGCAGCAGGGCTACAGCGTGACCGCCACCGAACCGGTTGAAGCGTTAGCCGAACTGGCCGAAGCGTGGCTAGGCCAACCGGTACGCCGCCAAACGGTGCAAAACCTGACCGATTGCGCTCTGTATGATGGCATTTGGGCGTGTGCCTCGCTGCTCCACCTGCTGCCGCAGGCGCTGCCGGACGCATTTTTGCGACTGGCCAGAGCGCTAAAGCCTGACGGGGTGCTTTATGCCTCATTTAAGCTCGGTAGCGGGGTGCGCCAAGCCCATGGCCGCACCTTTACCGATCTGGATAGCGCCACACTGGCCACTCTGACCCCCGACTGGCACCTTTTAGAGAGCTGGATTAGTGACGATAACCGCCCCGACCGTGCCGACCAGTGGCTTAACGCGATTCTCCGATGTCCCGCTTCTACGAAATAGACCCCACCCCCGAAAACTACTGGCGGGCGATTATTCTGTTTGGCCGCAATACCGCCAGCTATAAATTTGCGCTGGCCAAAGCGCTGCTGGAGTTACACGGTAACGGTAAAAGCCAAGTCAAGCTGGAGGAGTTAGCCGTACCCTACGCCAAACATCTGGCGCAGCACATCAAGCAACAACCCAAACAGATCACCAGCAAACGCAGCTCCTTTTTAGAGCAGATAACCGCCTACAACCAAGGCCAACTCGATCACGATGGCCTGATTCAGCAGACCACCCGACTCGGGTTTAATAATGTAATTGACGCCTTTCACAAAGTGCATGGCAACGATGTCGGCAGCCGCTTTTTTATCGACCAGCGCCGCAGCCACGGCGGGATTGAGCTCACCGACAACCTGAACCACCTGTTAGAGCAGCTTTCAGCCGAAGATTTGGCCGGAGAAGTCGAAGCCCGATGGCGCTTAGTCGAAGAGGCGTGGGCGAATAACCTCTCGCGCCAACTGATGCTGGTAGAGTATGAAGAGCACGACCAGCAGCTTATCGGTATTCACAGCCAGCGGCGTATCTCGCTCACCTCCGCCCGACCGGCGCTCAACGGCTACCAAAAGGGGCGCTGCTTCTACTGCTACCGCGAGATTTCGATCCTCTACGGCAGCGACACCCCCGCCGATGTCGATCACTTCTTCCCCCACAAGCTGAAACGGTGCGATGACGGCAAACCGATTGATGGCGTGGCCAACTTGGTGCTGGCCTGTACCGACTGCAATCGCGGCGCACAGGGCAAATTCGACCAAATCCCCGCCCTACCGCTGCTGGAACGGCTCCACACCCGCAACGAGTACCTGATTAGCTCCCACCACCCGCTGCGGGAGACCCTTATCGCCCAAACCGGTGCCAGCCGTGAAAAGCGGCAGGATTACCTGCAAGATGCCTACAACTGCGCCACGGTGTTTACTGGTAGCTGGCAGAAGTGGCAGCCGAGGGCTGAGGGAGTTGCGGTTTTTTAGGGGGTTAGGTGGGATTTGGGTGAATTTCTGTGGATTTAGGCTGGACATGGGATGCGGGGTTGATACACTGGATTAGGTAGGCTAGGAGTGGACAACGGTTTCTGGTGATCCCGTTAAATCCGAAGTTAACCCGTTAGAAAATCGCGGTTTTGGCTGTCAGAATGGGGAAATAGGCGGGTCTGGAGCGGAGTTATACGGATCTGTTTAATGACTTGTTAGCGGTAAATCGCCCACCGCTGACAAGATTTTATTAAACTGGGCGTGGAGATTAAGTAAATGAAGAAATTTTCATATTTAGCTGTTATATTATTAGCTCTTTCAGGTTGTAATAGTTCTGATGATAATTCAACCGATACTACTGATAATTCAAACACATAAACAATAACTGATTGCTACACAGCAAGATACATCAACAGAACAGACAACAGAGTCAACTGTATTAACTCATCAGATGATTTCTGCTAACCCGTGGTATGTTATTAGTAATGATGAAAATGCTGAATGTCGTGGAAAATTTGATTATGATGTTAACGGTAATATAACTGCATATATTTTGGAAAATGGTACTGAAAATACCTATTTGGGAACCTACTCATTAGAGGAGGGAATAGTATCTTTTCCTCCTGATGATCGTGGGACATAAAATATGAGCCTTACTGAAAAACAAGAGACAAAGTTATATGTTTAAACAACTTTAATTAAGCCTGATGGTTCGGAAGAAATAGATAATACTATATGGTTTATGATTTGTGATGATGCATTAGAGTTTGCAATATCAAAAGGAAATAATTGTAATGAATTACTGCCAGGCTAAGAAAAAAATTTGAGACAATTTATGAAATTAAAAGTCATTATCCACGAAGCAGAGGAAGGCGGCTATTGGGCAGAAGTACCATCAATCTTGGGCTGTTCTACACAAGGAAATAGCTTTGATGAGCTACTCCATAATATTTATGAAGCGGTAGAAGGCTGTTTATCTGTTGATATTCAGGAAATTCAATTGGAACCACATGATAAAGTGATGGAGATTGCTGTTTAAAGTCAATCAGCGGAAAGCAACTTTGTAAACTACTTGAGGCACGAGGTTGGATTTTACAGCGAGTGAACGGTAGTCATCACATCTACTCAAAAGCAGGAAATATAGCTCGAATATCGGTTCCTGTGCATGGTAATAGCTCACTGAAAATTGGGCTTTTGTGTCATTTAATGAGGATAGCAGAAATAGATGAAACAGAGCTGTAAATTTATCGCTAACCAGTCGCTCCACCTGACCGTCAACTGCGTCGCTTCGCTTGCGGTTGGCGGCAGGTGAGCTTGGTCGTTACCCCCCAGCCCGCCACCCCCAAGGCTGCTGTTGCCCCCCCTCAACCGCCCAAACCCCTAATTTAGCCGCCCGAGCCTCCCTCTCAGCCGCAAAATAAGCGGCCTCACCACAATACCGCCCATAAACCGCCGCCATCCCCGCCCGCCATCGCCAGATTAACACTCTGGCCGGTCGCATCAAACACCTCCGCCACCACCCGCCCGTAACGGTCAGTATCATGGCGTTTGAGGGTAACTTCAGTACCAATAATCCCCCGCAAGTGATCCCGACTCTGCTCTCCCCACGGCTTCTGCCCCATCTCTGGGGTATCAATGCAGTAGAAGCGGGTTTTAATCGTTTCATTGCCACAGCTCAGGGTAGCGGTATCGCCATCATAGACCGATTTCACCCGACACGATTCGGCAGTGGCGGTCATCGGCAGCGGTATCCCGCCATCGAGCCACGGTACCATCAGTCCGGTGAGGGCAACGCCCCAAAACAGAATCAGGCGGGCTCTCATGGCATTCCCACCATCCGCCCCATCATCCCCATCGGGCTGCTCATTTGGCCGATATTGCGCCGCATCGCGCCAACATTGCCGGTCATGGTGTGCATTTGGGCGGTGAGAATACCGAGATTGTGCCCCATACCGGCCACGCTCTGGCTGAGGTGGGCTGTAGTCTGGCGGAAGCAGTAGCCCACATTGACAGGTTACCCCCCTGAGTGTCAAGATACCCTGAGACCACCCCTGATGAGAAATGAATGTAGAATCAGGGGGGCAACAGAGGAGATACACGATGCCCAAAGATACTACCGTTTTACCCTCCAACGAGGTTACCGACCCCGATGAAGAGAAGCGCTCCTACCGCAAATTTAGTGAGGAAGAGAAGCTTCGGATCCTAGCAGAAGCAGAGCAGTGCAAGGAGCCGGGTCAGCTAGGCGAGCTGCTGCGCAAAGAGCAGATCTACAGCTCCCATCTGACCAAATGGCGCCGACAACTGCAAGCACAGGGGCAGGCTGGCCTGAAAGGGAAACAGAGTGGTCGCAAACCGAGCCTAGACAAGCGAGATAAGGAGATAGAGCGTTTAAAGAAGGAAATTCAGCGTCTTAGCCAACGGTTACAGCAGACCGAAGGGGTGATTGCGCTCCAAAAAAAAGCCTTCAGCTTATTGGAGCAGATGAACACAGAGATAAGCTTATGAGATTAGTTGAAAAAGAGTGCCCCAGTTCGGTGAGCATAAGAGCCGCTTGCGATAGCCTAGCGCTCTCGCGTGCAGGCTACTACCGCCGACAGGCTCCGGTTGTCTCCCCCCGAGCGAGCCTTCCAAGACCCGTCGCAGCCAATGCGCTGAGTGAGGCAGAGAGGCAAGCCGTTCTGGGGCTTTTGAACAGCGAACGATTCTATGACCAACCTCCGGCAGAGATCTATGCTAGCCTGCTGGATGAAGGGAAATATTACTGTTCAATCAGTACGATGTATCGGATCCTTCGTGCTAATCAACAGACGGGAGAGCGGCGAGCTCAAAAACCGGCCAAATCACACGCTATCCCCCGATTACGGGCGACCCGCCCGAATGAGGTTTGGACATGGGATATCACTAAGCTTCCCACCACAGAGCAGGGTAACTTCTTGAATCTCTATGTGGTGATGGATCTCTACAGCCGTTTTATTGTGGCTTGGATGGTCTCAAGGAAGGAGAATAGTGAGCTCTCCAAGCTGTTAATCAGTGACGCAGCGGCTCGCTATCGGGTCGCGCTCAGTGGCTTAACACTGCATCAGGATAGAGGTGTGCCGATGACCGCCAGAGGCTATCTCGACTTGATGGCCGAACTGGGGATCACCTGCTCCCACAGCCGTCCACGAGTCAGTAACGACAATCCGTTTAGCGAGAGTCAATTTAAAACACTCAAGCAACAACCCGATTATCCTCAACGATTTACAGGAGTTGACCATGCCAGAATATGGTTTAGTGACTATGTTGACTGGTACTGTTTCCACCACCACCATCGAGGGATTGCGTGGTTCACTCCAGAGCAGGTATTTACCGGTCGTTACAAGGAGGTTAGCGAGCAGCGTGAACAGGCGCTGAAGCAGGCCTATCAGCAGCATCCGAAACGCTTTATTCATGGTGAGCCCAAGGTTAAGCAACCCCCTACTGAGGTATGGATTAACCCCGCTCTACCGGAGGAGGGGGTGGGGTCGCTGGAGGTCAACTATCCAACCCTGAATAGAGCGAAGGAGAGATGAGTGACGGTGCCGCTAGTGGGTCTATCGTCGATGGCTTTAGCCGGTTGTGGTGGCTGAATGACAGAGCGTTATCCATAGCCCGCCCCCCGGAGACCCCCTTATTATCGTAGGGGGGCGGGCTGTGGGTAACGCGGTGCAGGAGGGAGGTTCCTAGATTAGGGGTTGCAGTTCGCCTTGCAGCTCCCCCTTGCTGAAGGGCTTGGCTCTTGCGGCAAAGGGCCATGAGGGTCATGTTCGCTCCTTGTTGCGTCATGACTCAACATAGGCGAAATTTGCCGGTGAGGGCAGTGGCAATCACCGGCTAGATTTAGAGCTTTATTTTTTTAACAACTGGTCTCAAATTACTTGACAGGTTACCCCATGAAATACCAAAACCACCACAGAAACCACGCCATCGTTCCCGGTCGGGAGAGCGCCCTTGATGCCTTTATTCAGCAAGACTACAAAGGGATGCGGCACAAGCTCAAAAACGCCTACAGCTCCAACAGTGAAGATGCCCTCACCTGGTCATGCTTCGATACCCTGGAGCACCTGCCATCACTCGATAAAATCGCAGCGCTCGATGAGATATTGTTTGACGCCTATGGCGGCGCACCCCCTGTCACACTGGCCGAAAAAGGGTTGAGCAATAGCGATGTGACCATCCACATCGGCAAAAGATACGATGCCCCGACCCTTAAAGAGTCCACCGAAGTCGATGCCAGTATTGAAGCCCCCAACACGCTGATATTTATTGAAGCCAAACTCTACTCCGCCATTAGCCCGGCACAGCCACCCAAAAAGCCGCATGATCAAATCGCCAGAAAACTCCGCGTAGGCATTGATAGCGCCAAAGCGACAAACAGTGAGTTCTATTTCATCTTTCTGGACATCGCACCACTGGAAAAAATGAACCAAAGAAGGTCAAAATCAGAAGTCATGGAGGGCTCTGGCAGTGGCTACCATGACAAATGGAAAAGTGCATGGCTGTTTAGCTACTACAAAAAAGGCCGCGCCAACAGCCTTAAACCACTGGAAGAGGCGCTAACAGAGGTAGCCGATAAGTCAGCCATCCCCGACATCGCCGCCAATATGGGCTGGCTCACTTGGGCTGACCTGTTTAAATGCACCTTACGCGCTACTCTTAACGCAACGAGTACCTGATTAGCTCCCACCACCCGCTGCGGGAGACCCTTATCGCCCAGACCGGTGCCAGTCGCGAAAAGCGGCAGGCGTATCTGCAAGATGCCTACAACTGTGCCGCAGTGTTTGGCAGAAGTGGCAGCCGAGGGCTGAGGGAGTGGCGGTTTTTTAGGGTTTAGGCTGGACAGGGGATGCGGGGTTGATATACAGGCTGGAGTCGGAGTTTTAATTTTACTCTGACCCCGTTTATTTGCTTAATCTGTTGGCTACCATCATATTGGTGATGCTGTGGTAGTACTGGTATAGAGCGATCTGGCTCTCAACTCCGGGATTTTGAAAAATGGTTTGGTCGGTTTTTCTAGGGTAATGAATTCATCTGCCTGTGCCAATATCGCTATAGCGGCATGTAGTGAATCCATCGGCGTCAAATCATACTGGCCAGCCAGTGCAATCGCTTTGGGAAGCAGTTCTGTCGTTGAAATCACCACTTTTTCGGTCAGATCGAAAAGCTGCTGCAGAATTACCGCTTGTTCACGCTGATTATGAAACATTGGTTTCGGTAACACCTCCAGAATCACATAATCGCTAATGACCAACTGCAAATCAACCGCTTGTAGTGTGGTATAGATCGGCTCAATCACAGCGCTGTCGCCCTGTACCGCGCTAATCCAGATATTGGAATCGACATAGACCCGTGATTTAGCCATCGGCAGGCTCACCCCGCCGCTGCCGCATTTCTGCCAAAATTTCATCCTGACTCATGGGTTTACCACCCTGTTGCAGATAGTTATTTCGTGCAGCCATTGCTAAATGAGCTATATCACTCAATGGTTCAGAGTGAGGGGGGTGATCGCTCAATGGCTCGATTGTAATTTTCACAGTTAACCCTTCGGGTAGCTCGTCAGGCAGATGTAGCAGGTGGTCAGCCTTTATGGTCGATTTGAGGGTAATGGTCTGCATTTTTATTCCATCCATTCAGTTGTTAAAAGCGCTATGCTCAAATTGGGTAGTTACGCTAATCTGGTCATACATATTCATTACCACGCAGCGTGGGAATGAGATAATTCGTAACCTTACGCCACCGTAGCGTAAAAAGCACCGCAAAATTTGTTTCACTACTCCCCTGATGAACCACAGAGGAGAACAGAGATGCCGACCCTTATCCCGGAGATATGCAGCATGGACAGAAGGTCGAGTCGTTGGTGATTATTAATCCGTTGTTAGTGGGTTGAGGTAACCCTACCTCGCAAGGCGTAGACCGATGCTGCCATAGCGGTCGCCCGGCCAGAGGCTGCTGCGACCAGCGCAACGCAGACTGTTGGCGTCGTAGCCCCAGCTACCGCCACGATTGACCCAGAGGGAGGCGCTCGCCGTATATATAGGGTTGTAACGGCTGTGTTGGTTGTAGGCATTTTTGTCATACCAATCCTGCACCCACTCCCATACATTGCCACTCATGTCGTAGATACCTAAACCATTGGCCTGCTTTCCGCCTATAGCATGATGTCCATCTGCCCAGCTTTCTCCATGCCAGCCCACGCTATCGACACTGTTGCTGCCACTGTAGGGTTCATTTTTACCACCACTGCGGCAGGCATACTCCCACTCCGCTTCAGTCGGTAAACGGTAATTACCGCCCGTTTTTTGGTTCAATTTTCGAATAAATTGCTGGCTATCTTCCCAACTTACCTGCTCGACCGGATGGCTACCCCCTTTTTTAAATTTGGAGGGGTTGCTCCCCATCACCGCCTGCCATTGGCTTCGAGTTACCTCATATTTGCCTATCTCAAAACTATCGAGACACACTTCATGTACCGGCTTTTCGTTACTGCCGCCACTGTTACTGCCCATCTGAAAGCAGCCACCGGGGACGCGCACCATTTTACCCGTTAATAGCTCTCGCTCCCGTTCTCGCCGCTCCCGTTCTCGCCGCTCCCGCTCCAACCTCGGCTGCTGAACCTTCTCAATAAACCGATTCATCCGCTCCACATTATCCCGCAGCATCTCATCCGCCTGTAACGACACCGGCACTAACGACAACAAAACAAGTAAACCAAAGCGTCTCATTTCAAATCCTCTCTAACCATCTTTTGCCGTGCCCCGCGCTGGATGCGCTGTTGCTGAATCGTCACCTCACACCCCTCTGCCAGTATAAGCAGCTTATCCAGATGGTGGCTGTGGTAGCGCTCCCCCTTGCGGGTGGATATCGGCTCAAACGGGGTTAAATTTCGCGGCTCGGGGCAGAGCAGCAGCCAGTGGCTGACAGTATCAGAACGCTGTTCCGGTCGCAGTTCGGTGATTAAGCCATCAAACTGCTCCGGATTGGGGTAGATGAGCTGTTGATTTGCCTCTACCGGATAGTTTTTCCGCAGTGCTACAGTCGCCCCCTCACTCAGTAGCTGTAGGTAACTTAAATACCCCGCTTGCCGGCTCTCTATCTGGAGTTGAAACAGCATTTCAGGGGGATAGTCGGGTAGTTGGGGTTGCAGCGTCAGTTGTAGTGATTGCGAGGTCACATCAGGAAATAGCTGTATCAGCTCATTTTGACGCAGTACCACCTGTTGTTGGCCATTGCTGATAAAGTAGGTGCGCTGGCTGCTCTGCAACTGTAGCTGAGGCGGGTAACCGAGCTGCTGTTGTAGCGGTTGCAGCAGCGGGCTTTGGTGCAACAGCGTTTTGTTATCAGCAGGCTGCCAAGTGAGTGCAGCCAGGCGCTGTGCCAGCGGTCGGTGGTCATAGCCTAACGCGACAAAGTAACGCCCCTGATGCTGTTCACTCTTTACCACAGTTAACATCTGTTTTTTGCTCCAGCGTCGCGCGGCTCGCCTGTTCCAGCTGCTGTTCACTCTGTCGGGTAACGCTATCACCACTCACTTGAGTCTTTTGGGTGAGAGTAGTGCTAATTTGGCTGGAGAGCGTTTGGCTTAAATCGGCTCTGGCCAGCTACTTCGCTTGTTGTAGCTCTGGCGCATCACCATAGCCAATCCACACGCCCTGCTGCTGCAGGCTCTGCTGGGCATACCACTGCGGTACAGTATCGGGGCGTGGCTGGCATCCGACTAATAGCGCCACCAGCAACAGTATGGCAGGCATTAAAAGCGTAACGCGCGATTGCCCATTAAGACCGGGGTTTGTCGGTTCAGCCCACCCAAATCGAGGCTGGTTCGGTTCACATCCCCACTCACCTGTAGCGCTAAGTCTCCGATATGGGTCGGTGGCTTGAGTAACGCTTTCATCAGGTAGTAGCTAAACAGCCGGTGCCCGGTTTCGGGGTAGCCGTTAGAGAACTGTTTATAAGCCATAGACCGCTTTAACAAAGCCGGCAACATCGAGCGTCTGCCGCTGGTAGTCCACTGTCAATGTGGCATCGCCGCCTTTCTCTAATGCCAGTTGTAGCAGTTGTGGTGAACGGCTGGCCGCCAGCATCATAAAAGGGGTGATTTTGTCCTGATTGGGCTGATTCAGCTCTGCTCCCTGCTCCAGTAGTTGCTGTACTACGCTATCGGCTGCTCCCTGCTGCAGCGCTTCGGTGAGCGATAGCTGTGCTGAGACACTTTGCCGGGAGGCTGCTGGTGCAGCTGTTTTCTGCTGGGAGTGCTGTTGTGGGCGGCTGACTTCGCTGTTACAGCCGGTTAGGGTCATCAAGCCCAACAAAGAGAGTATTAAAAAGGCATAAATTGAAGTCATGGCACACGGGCTCCGCTAGCAATATAACCCGGTTCGGAGCGGGCTATCTGTTAAAATCGCTGGTCAATTAATCTTAAACAGCGCCGGATCATATATCACTTGCGAATCTTGTCAATGGATGGCGGACGGCAAAACCTTGTCCTAATTTAGTTGAATGTAGCGGAGTCTGTGCTCTGTTTGAGCTTGCTTAGGCTATTATTTTTAGCATTCCGGAGCCTTAATTAACTGCGATCCTTTAGTGTTCCAGGCGTTAGGAGTACCTGATTAGCTCCCACCACCCGCTGCGAGAGACCCTCATCGCCCAAACCGGTGCCAGCCGTGAAAAGCGGCAGGCGTACCTGCAAGATGCCTACAACTGCGCCACGGTGTTTACCGGTAGCTGGCAGAAGTGGCAGTCTAAAGCGGAGGGAGTGGCGGTTTTTTAGGGTTTAGGCTGGACAGGGGATGCGGGGTTGATATACTTATTGGGGTTAGCCGTGAATGATCAGCGGTTTCTGGTGACCCTGCTAAATTCGGAGTTATACCGTTAGCAAATCGCGATTTTGGCTGTCAGAAAGAGGAAATAAGCGGGTCTGGAACGGAGTTATACAGGGGCTGTTTAATAACTTGTTAGGCAATATCACATTTCCACATTGAACGGTATAGGTATGAAGGCAAAGGTTTATATTGAAACCAGTATTCCCAGTTATCTATGCGCCAGACGTAGCCGTGATTTGATTATGGCAGCAAACTAGGAAATAACTGTGGAATGGTGGGATGAACGGAGCCAATTTGATTTGTATATCTCCGCGCTTGTTATTCAGGAAGCCAGTGCGGGAGACCCGGTAGCTGCACAAAAGAGAATTGAGCAACTAGATGATATTCCTGAGCTTGATGTGACAGATGATGTCGAAAATTTTGCCGGGATACTCATTCAAAAAGTGCCTCTTCCCGAGAAGGCCAAAGTTGATGCATTGCATATTGCTGTAGCAGCATTAAACGGCATGGATTACCTACTGACCTGGAATTGCACTCATATTGCAAATGCTGTTTTGCGCCCTAAAGTGGAGGCGGTTTGTCGTGAATTCGGTTGTGAACCACCGACAATTTGTACACCCCGGGAATTAATGAGGTATGACTGATGTGGAAAGACCCAGTTGTAGAGGAAATCCGAAAATATCGTGATGAGTATGCAAGTCAATTTAGCTATGACCTCCATGCAATCTGTCAGGATATACGGAAAAAACAGGGGCAGGCTGGACGGCGTGTTGTTTCTTTAAGTCCAAAACCGGCAAAACGAATACCCAAAGTCGCCTAACGAATCGCTCAAGGCCGACCACCCGCCGTTGGGCTTTTTCGGTTTGTTTTTAGCTAAGTGGCGGCGGGTGTCGGCTTAGCTCAGGCGTTAGCGCGCCGCGCAAAGCGTGGCGCATCTGGTCGGGTGAGAGTCCCGGCATGGAAAGGGTTAACCACCCACCATTACCGAGTGTTGCGCCCTTGGCGAAACGGTGAATTGGCAATGAAGGCTGAGACATTCGTGAACAAGAAGGGGGAAGCGTACACAGGGTATGTTGCAGGCTGTTTGGATACGTAAGTCCTTAAAGATGGTATCGCGTCGAAATGAACAGTTCCGGCTGGCCAGCGTTGTAACGCACGCGAAGCCCACGCGAAGCAGGCGCATTGGTGAGCCTGTGGAGAACCGGCGGAGTTCTCGAGCTGCGGCATGTAACAAAAGATGCGTCATGAACGCGGGAGATCCCATGGGCTCCAAAGGAGGGATAAGTTATTCAGAACCGCTACAAACGGAAATGATGACTGAAGGCCCTTAGGAAGTCGAATCACCTCATAGTACTCTGAGACGGTAGGGTCGATCACATGGGGAAGGGGGTGACAGTCATGTGTATTCGTCAAAGGCAACTCGCGCCGGACACTGTAGGGCCGGAGCTCGACGAGCCAACCTTCTTGGCGGAAACATCCACGGGGTGCTTGTCGCCCTCTACGAGAGTGAGCATGGCTGAGGAGCCCGGTGCGGGAAAACCGCACGCCGGGATCTGTGCAGGGGGCGCCGGGTAACCGGTGTCAAGGCAAATTCGACCAAATTCCCGCACTACCGCTGCTGGAACGGCTCCACACCCGCAACGAGTACCTGATTCGCTCCCACCACCCGCTGCGGGAGACCCTCATCGCCCAAACCGGTGCCAGCCGTGAAAAGCGGCAGGCGTACCTACAGGATGCTTACAACTGCGCTACGGTGTTTACTGGTAGCTGGCAGAAGTGGCAGCCGAGGGCTGAGGGCGTGGCGGTTTTTTAGGAGGTTAGGTGGAAATCGGGCTGGACATGCGATGCGGGGTTGATATACTGGTTGAGGCCGGTATGCGTGGGGGGAAATGAGGCCGATATTAAGCTTTAATTCCGCTCTGACCCTATTTAACGGCTGTTCAAAGAGAAATTAAGAGTTTAAGTGCTGGCATCACCAAAGTAAAAGTTCTTGATGAGAAATGGAATGGTAAAACCTACTATGTCAAAGCCAGTGTGACCATCAACGAACAGCGAACTCTCAACCTGTTACTGGAGAGCATCAAACAAAAAGCTACCAGAGAGGATGTAGATCGTCTTAACCGGATACTAGCCGAGCAGGAGCAGATACTATCGCAAAAAGACCAACAGCTTCAGGAGATGAATAAACAACTGGTTGCGAAAGAGATTATGGGGCAGGCTCGTAAGCAGGAATTGGCTGATATGAAAAAACAGATGATTCAGTATAATCAGGAGGAGATTCAGCAGAAAGAAGAGGCTGCTCACTATAAAACAGAACTGGAAAGAAAATTAGCCCAAATTCAGCAGATGAATCAGCAAGCGAACAATCAGGATCAACAAGAATTGAGTGAATGGAAAAATACGGTAAAGGTGCTGTGTAGTTTTCTACCAGGATTCAAGGCTTCAAATATGTCTTCTTTTACTTCTTTTACTTCTTTTACTTCATTTAAGTTTATTGATGCAGACAGGATGGGTTGGGTGCCGAGCTATCCCGAAAAAAGAAATTCAAAAAATCACACTATTCGCTCAAATAACATTTATCAATTACGGGTTTGCCCATCAGATTACCTAAACAATCAAGGTTGGCACTGTATTTACTTTAATATTGAAGATGGCAAGCTGGTAAAAACGGGTGGTTGTAATTTGGAACAGTTATTGTGAATAGATTTAATTTAAAACCTTGCTTGCTTATTAGAGATAGCAAGTGAAAAGAAGAATATATCTTGAAACTTCAGTTATCAGTTACTTGACTGCGAAACCAAGCAAAACCATTATTGGTGCTGCTCATCAGCAGATAACGGCGGCGTGGTGGGACAAACGAACAGATTATCAGTTATTTGTTTCAGAATCCGTCTTAAAAGAATGTGCTGCAGGTGATCCGGTAGCAGCAAGTAACAGGTTGGTGATAGCCGAAAAGTTACCTTTGCTTCTTATCACTGAAGAGGCATTTCAAATAGCTCAATCGCTGCTGGATCGAAAAATAATACCCCAAAAAGCCGCAGAGGATGGCTTGCATATAGCCATTGCGACCATTCACCAAGTCGATTATTTACTAACATGGAACTGCAAACATATTGCTAACCCTGAAATTCAGAGAAATATATCAGCCTATCTTGATGAAATAGGTTTGTTTCTCCCATTCATCTGTACTCCAGAAGAGTTATTAGGAGAGGATAACAGTTATGACTGATGATGAAATTCTTGAGGAAGTTCGCAAAAACAGAACGGCTCATGCAGCTCAATTTAATTATGATCTGCGAGCCATTTACGATGATCTAAAAAAATCAGAGTCTGAACATATACGAAACGGATATGAGTATGTTGAGCCGCCAGTAACCCATATATCTGCTAACCAGACACTCCAGCCGACCGTTACTGCGTTGCGCCGCTTTCGCTCTGCAACACAGTAACGGCGGCTGAGTTTTAGCGTTACCCCCCAGCCCGCCACCCCCAAGGCCGCTGTTGCCACCCATCAGCCGCACAAATCCCTAACTTAGCCGCCCGAGCCGCCCTCTCAGCCGCAAAATAGTCCGCCTCACCACACATAAACCGCCGCCATCCCCGCCCGCACCATCGCCAAATTAACACTCTGACCGGTCGCATCAAACACCTCCGCCACCACCCGCCCATAACGGTCGGTATCATGGCGTTTGAAGGTAACTTCAGTGCCAATAATCCCCCGCAAGTGATCCCGACTCTGCTCTCCCCACGGCTTCTGCCCCATCTCAGGGGTATCAATGCAATAAAAGCGGGTTTTGATCGTCTCACCGTTGCAGCTCAGGGTAGCGGTATCGCCATCATAAACCGATTTCACCCGACACGATTCGGCAGTGGCGGTCATCGGCAGCGGTATCCCGCCATCGAGCCACGGTACCACTAATCCGGTGAGGGCAACGCCCCAAAACAGAATCAGGCGGGCTCTCATGGCATCCCCATCATCCCCATCGGGCTGCTCATTTGGCCGATATTGCGCCGCATCGCGCCGACATTGCCGGTCATGGTGTGCACTCGGCCCGACCGGTGCTCAACGGCTACCCAAAGGGGCGCTGCTTCTACGGCTACCGCGAGATTTCGATCCTCTACGGTAGCGACACCCCCGCCGATGTCGATCACCTCTTCCCCCACAAGCTGAAACGGTGCGATGACGGCAAGCCGATTGATGGCGTGGCGAACTTAGTGCTGGCCTGTACCGACTGCAATCGCGGCGCACAGGGCAAATTTGACCAAATCCCCGCGCTACCGCTGCTAGAACGGCTCCACACCCGCAACGAGTACCTGATTCGCTCCCACCACCCGCTGCAAACCGGTGCTAGTCGTGAAAAGCGGCAGAATTACCTGCAAGATGCCTACAACTGCGCTACAGTGTTTACTGGTAGCTGGCAGAAGTGGCAGCCGAGGGCGGAGGGAGTGGCGGTTTTTTAGGGTTTAGGTGGGGGTTGGGTAAATGGCTGTAGATTTAGGCTGGACATGGGATGCGGGGTTGATATACTGGGTGGAGTCGGGGTTTTAATTTTACTCTGACCCTGTTAACCCTGTTTATTTAAACCGATCAGGCTTAAATCATGAAATTTGAATGGGATGACAAAAAAGCAGTCAAAAACATGAAAAAGCATGGCATCTCTTTTCATGAGGCAGCTACGGTTTTTGGCGATCCTTTGGCACTCACATTTGATGATCCTGATCACTCCGGTGATGAAGAGAGAGTGTTGACATTTGGTAGAACAAGAACAGAAAAATTAGTCATTGCTTCCCATACGCAACGCAATGGTTCAATACGAATTATTAGTGCCCGTCTAATGGATAAACATGAGAGGAATATTTATGAAGAAGGCTAAAGATAAAGATGAAATGAGACCGAGCTATAGCAGAGAAGATTTAGGAAAGGGCGTAAGGGGTAAATATTATGACGATTATAACGCAGATCATAACCTTGTTTTGCTTAATCCTGAAGTAGCGAAAGCATTCCCGACTGAAGAGGCAGTGAATGAGGCTTTGATGTCTCTGATTAAGATAGCACAAACATCAACATCACTAACCAATCGCTCCACTTGACCACCATTCCGCTACGCTTCATGGTGGCAAGTGAGCTTGTCGTTACCGCCCAGCCCGCCACACCCAAGGCCGCTGCTACCCCCCCATCAACCGCCCAAATCCCTTTGCGCTTCCTTGCTCAGCCGCAAAATAAGCCGCCTCACCGACCACCTGCACCAACTGTTACAGCAACTCTCAGCCGACGATTTAGCCGGAGAAGTCGAAGCCCGATGGCGCTTAGTCGAAGAGGCGTGGGCGAATAACCTCTCGCGCCAACTGATGCTGGTGGAGTATGAAGAGCACGACCAGCAGCTTATCGGCATCCACAGCCAGCGGCGTATCTCGCTCACCTCGGCCCGACCGGCGCTCAACGGCTACCCAAAGGGGCGCTGCTTCTACGGCTACCGCGAGATTTCGATCCTCTACGGCAGCGACACCCCCGCCGATATCGATCACCTCTTCCCCCACAAGCTGAAACGGTGCGACGACGGCAAGCCGATTGATGGCGTGGCGAACTTAGTGCTGGCCTGTACCGACTGCAATCGCGGCGCACAAGTCAAATTTGACCAAATCTCCGCGCTACCGCTGCTAGAACGGCTCCACACCCGCAACGAGTACCTGATTCGCTCCCACCACCCGCTGCAAACCGGTGCTAGTCGTGAAAAACGGCAGAATTACCTGCAAGATGCCTACAACTGCGCCACGGTGTTTACTGGTAGCTGGCAGAAGTGGCAGCCGAGGGCGGAGGGAGTGGCGGTTTTTTAGGGTTTAGGTGGGGGTTGGGTAAATGGCTGTGGATTTAGGCTGGACATGGGATGCGGGGTTGATATACTTATTGGGGTGGGGTGAACCCGAACTAAGGTTTAATTCTACTCTGACCCTATTTATTTTGACCCTATTTATTTTCAGCGGGACGAGTCTGTGATGGGTTTGTCCCGTTTTGTTTTAGCGTGGGACTTTGCTTCTGTCTCATCTAAAAAAGGGCGGGACAAATCTCCTTGGAGAGTGTGGGACGGTACAAGCAGCGCTGCACCCTGACAATTCGGAGGCTCACCAACCCTACCGCCTGATCGGACTCGGCTTCGCGCGCTCTTCTCCGAGTTCTCCTGCCAATCTTTAAAGGCCTGCGATACGGCTGCCAGGGTGGGGTTCGGCATCTCTATTCTCCTTTGTGGTTCATCAGGGGAGTCGTGAAACAAATGTTGCGGCGTTTTTTACGCTATGGTGGCGTAAGGTTACGATAATTTTACCTACGCGGGAGCCGGTAATAGAGCCGGTACGCAGGGCATGCCACTCGGCACTGCCTTGTTCAATGTCGGTTATGATGTTATGGGTCATTCTTTTGGATCTGGCGGTCTCTGCTGCAGGTCATCACTACCTTCTAATGGTGCATCTTCACCGATAAATTGTGGTTTACCGTCCTGCCAAAAAACAGCATAGTGACCCAAACGCCGTTTGGTGTTAAGGGCCTTGTTTACTGCAGTTTTTAATGCTTCCAGTGCTTGTAATGCTTCAGCAGAGGGAATGGTATCCTGATCTGTCATAGAGTAGCCTTTTGTTGTAATAGCTGAAAATAGTTGAGATGAACCACGCGACGAAGTTGTCGGAACTGTTCAAAAATTAATACGGGTTCACCTCCGGCATTCATATAGCAGCGACAACTATCCACATTAGCACTATAGTGATTTAGCAGATTATTCAGACTTTTTGGAAATCGTCGTTCAATAGCTGCTATAGGGATATCATGCCCTCCGTGACGAACCCGTTCAAGAACGCGTAATCTGGATAGTTCAACATCGGGAAGCGCCAAATAGAGCAGATGAACACGCCAGCCATTTGACTGCAACCGGCGAATCAGGCGTAAATAACCGCGTCCGGAGAGCGTAGTCTCAAATGCAAAATCGTGCTGTAATGTCAGATGATTTTCAATAGAACTCAAAAACATTCGACTTGCTGCCACTGTCGCTTGCTCCGGTGCTAACGGAGAAAGACCTGCTGCAATTAAATCAGCATTAACAAACTGATAACAGCCGATCACCTTTGGTAGATACTCCAGCGCAAATGTCGTTTTACCCGCCCCATTCGGACCGGCAATGATCCAGCAAGATGGCACTATAGTCTCTCCAACGCCGTTTCCGCCGCCTGCCGCACCCATTTGTTACCATCTTTAGCCAGGGTTTTGAGGCTATTAGGTGGCGCTTTGGGGTGAGTCGCCACCGCAAGCCGTTCGACCCAGTCACTGGAGCGTACCGCTTTGGCAATGACATCAGTCGGGCATTCATCGAGCAGCAGCGCCATCAGGCGGTTAAATGAAGGCTTAGTGCTTTTGGCAAATTTAGCCGCATAGTTTTCGGCAAAGGTTTTGGCGTATTGCTGCTGTTCGGTTTCGCTCATAAAGCTGAATAGGTTGGCGGTCTGCTCCGGGGGCAGGGTGCTGAAAACCTGTTCCAGATGCTGGGTTGCTTTTTTGTAGAGCGACATATTGCTGGCCAGCCGAGTCAATAGTTCGGTATCGATCGCAATCGGTTTAGCTGCTTTTTTAGGCTTTGGTGGCAATTCATCAAATTCATTATCGAGCTGTTGGCGTACCTCAGCAATCAAATCGGGCTGTTTCCATAGCACTTGGCGCACTTTGGCATCGCTATCCTGAACTAACTGCTGTTGTACCGTCGGTTTCAGGGTTTTATTGGCCGCCAGAGCTTTGCGTACCGCCACTTTCTCATCCTGCGCTAGTTGCAGTTGTATCGCTTCATTCAGGGCCTTATTCATCGTTTCGTCAGGGACAGCCACAAACCGGCAGCTTGCCCGATTTTACAAGTGACATGACACCCACTCTTCTGAGGCGTAAAATCTGTTGAGCAAAACCATTTATCGCCACAAAAGAGGAAGTGTCATGTCAGAAGCGAGTGTAACTGAATCGATCGCAAACCCCAAGCAGAAACCGCGCCGTATGAGCAAATGACTCAGGAGCTGAGTGAAGCCGACATTGCACAGCACTTGGACATTCTTCGCACCACACTGCGTCACTGGCGTCAGCGCTCACCGGTGGTGGCTGACTTTTTTGAGCACCCGGATGGAATTGTGTTTCTGCATCGATTGATTATTACACTTTATTTTGTGCTGAGTTATCAACCACAGGATCTGCGGGGCGTGATGCAAATGATTCAGCTCAGTGGCTTGGATATTTTTGTGGCTAACTCACTGGGGGCTCAGCAAGCCGTTACCCAGCCAATTGAACAGCAAATCCTTAGCTATGGAGCCGAGCAACGCGAACAGGCTGTTGCTCACCGCAGCCAAGCGCCGGTAAAGCCTATCAGTTTGATCGAAGATGAGACCTTTCATCCTGACATTTGCTTAGTGGCGATGGAAGCGGTCAGTGGCTAGATTTAGAGCTTTATTTTTTTAACAACTGGTCTCAAATTGCTTGACAGCTTCCGCCGGTGTCAGTCGTGAAAAGAGGGAGGCGTACCTGCAAGATGCCTACAACTGCGCTACTGTGTTCACTGGTAGCTGGCAGAAGTGGCAGCCGAGAGCGGAGGGAGTGGCGGTTTTTTAGGGGGTTAGGTAGGGGGTGGGTAAATTACTGTAGATTTAGGCTGGACATAGGATGCGGGGTTGATATACTTGGCGGAGTCGGATTTTTAATGGTTGTTGATAAAGCCGCCGTGATTGCGGCGGAAGAGCTCACCGCCCCGATGTCGGGCAAGTCCTTCGGCAAGAACGTCAATCGTCGGCTGGCAAGCTGGACGAAAGGCGTTATTGCCGAAGCACTTGACACTGTTTCAAACCGCAGAGGTTCTGCGGTCGTTCTGGTCAATCCTGCCTACACATCGCAAATCGATTCCCGCAACGGATGCCTACTCGGCAAACGCCAGGGGGATCGGTTTTACTGTTTCGACGGGGTTGTGTTGCAGGCAGATCAGAACGCTGCGCGAAATGTGCTGGCACGCTTGTCCGACCCTGACATCGATCGGTTCATGCCGTACCGACAGGTGAAGACGATCTTGCAAGCACGGACTGAGCGCCTCCGGTTGGGACTGCTCAACTAGGACTCCAGTTGCTCGCCCGCACGGGTGTTATCAACGGAGCGCGAATGACCGAAAAACTGCCATGAGCAACTTTGCTTAGGTGTTTAGGAACAGATAAACATGAGTACACCACAAATTTTACCGATGATTCAGGCTCTGCCTCATGCCGAAAAAATACAGCTTATGGCACTTTTGGTGCAAGAGATTGCTAAAGAGGAGCAAATTCCTCTCCAGCAAGTCGAATCGGTACATGCTTCACCTGTAAGCGGCGCAGAACGATATGCCAAAATTCGGCAGTTGGTGGAGCCATTGCATGGAATTGAACTGGAACTTCCCACACGCAATGCCATGCCTCAACCGCCTGACTTTAGCGAATGATTATTCTCGACACCAATGTGCTGTCTGAGTTGATACGGTTACAACCTGACATGCAAGTTATCCATTGGTTTCGTAGTTTACAAAACCAACAATGTGTCACGACCACGATCACTCGTGCCGAAATCAGATACGGCATCGGCTTATTGCCCGAAGGCAAGCGAAAACACCAACTCCAACAGGCAGTCATTGCTCTGTTTCAACCAGCGATTGTTGAACAAGTTCTCCCTTTCGATACCGATGCTGCCGATTGTTATGCCGAAATAGCCATACTAAGACGACAGCATGGTCTGCCGATCTCGCAGTCTGATGCCATGATTGCTGCAATTACCAAAACTCATACTGCCACGCTGGCAACGCGTAATATCAAAGATTTTCATCACTGCGGTATTGCTCTCATTGATCCATGGAATAGGGAGGAACAGGTTCGATGAAACGCGTCAAAAAACATCAAATAATAAACAATTTGCCCACCATCAAACTTGAAGGAGCACTATTTCTCGCCGATCAACTGGAGCGGGCAGCATTGGGATAAGCCAGTAGTCAGACTGCCAGTGACGGAAGCTGTCAAGTAATTTGAGACCAGTTGTTAAAAAAATAAAGCTCTAAATCTAGCCGGTGATTGCCACTGCCCTCACCGGCAAATTTCGCCTATGTTGAGTCATGACGCAACAAGGAGCGAACATGACCCTCATGGCCCTTTGCCGCAAGAGCCAAGCCCTTCAGCAAGGGGGAGCTGCAAGGCGAACTGCAACCCCTAATCTAGGAACCTCCCTCCTGCACCGCGTTACCCACAGCCCGCCCCCCTACGATAATAAGGGGGTCTCCGGGGGGCGGGCTATGGATAACGCTCTGTCATTCAGCCACCACAACCGGCTAAAGCCATCGACGATAGACCCACTAGCGGCACCGTCACTCATCTCTCCTTCGCTCTATTCAGGGTTGGATAGTTGACCTCCAGCGACCCCACCCCCTCCTCCGGTAGAGCGGGGTTAATCCATACCTCAGTAGGGGGTTGCTTAACCTTGGGCTCACCATGAATAAAGCGTTTCGGATGCTGCTGATAGGCCTGCTTCAGCGCCTGTTCACGCTGCTCGCTAACCTCCTTGTAACGACCGGTAAATACCTGCTCTGGAGTGAACCACGCAATCCCTCGATGGTGGTGGTGGAAACAGTACCAGTCAACATAGTCACTAAACCATATTCTGGCATGGTCAACTCCTGTAAATCGTTGAGGATAATCGGGTTGTTGCTTGAGTGTTTTAAATTGACTCTCGCTAAACGGATTGTCGTTACTGACTCGTGGACGGCTGTGGGAGCAGGTGATCCCCAGTTCGGCCATCAAGTCGAGATAGCCTCTGGCGGTCATCGGCACACCTCTATCCTGATGCAGTGTTAAGCCACTGAGCGCGACCCGATAGCGAGCCGCTGCGTCACTGATTAACAGCTTGGAGAGCTCACTATTCTCCTTCCTTGAGACCATCCAAGCCACAATAAAACGGCTGTAGAGATCCATCACCACATAGAGATTCAAGAAGTTACCCTGCTCTGTGGTGGGAAGCTTAGTGATATCCCATGTCCAAACCTCATTCGGGCGGGTCGCCCGTAATCGGGGGATAGCGTGTGATTTGGCCGGTTTTTGAGCTCGCCGCTCTCCCGTCTGTTGATTAGCACGAAGGATCCGATACATCGTACTGATTGAACAGTAATATTTCCCTTCATCCAGCAGGCTAGCATAGATCTCTGCCGGAGGTTGGTCATAGAATCGTTCGCTGTTCAAAAGCCCCAGAACGGCTTGCCTCTCTGCCTCACTCAGCGCATTGGCTGCGACGGGTCTTGGAAGGCTCGCTCGGGGGGAGACAACCGGAGCCTGTCGGCGGTAGTAGCCTGCACGCGAGAGCGCTAGGCTATCGCAAGCGGCTCTTATGCTCACCGAACTGGGGCACTCTTTTTCAACTAATCTCATAAGCTTATCTCTGTGTTCATCTGCTCCAATAAGCTGAAGGCTTTTTTTTGGAGCGCAATCACCCCTTCGGTCTGCTGTAACCGTTGGCTAAGACGCTGAATTTCCTTCTTTAAACGCTCTATCTCCTTATCTCGCTTGTCTAGGCTCGGTTTGCGACCACTCTGTTTCCCTTTCAGGCCAGCCTGCCCCTGTGCTTGCAGTTGTCGGCGCCATTTGGTCAGATGGGAGCTGTAGATCTGCTCTTTGCGCAGCAGCTCGCCTAGCTGACCCGGCTCCTTGCACTGCTCTGCTTCTGCTAGGATCCGAAGCTTCTCTTCCTCACTAAATTTGCGGTAGGAGCGCTTCTCTTCATCGGGGTCGGTAACCTCGTTGGAGGGTAAAACGGTAGTATCTTTGGGCATCGTGTATCTCCTCTGTTGCCCCCCTGATTCTACATTCATTTCTCATCAGGGGTGGTCTCAGGGTATCTTGACACTCAGGGGTGATTACCACATTCCCAAAGGGTTGCAGTTCAAAGATGAGTGCAGTCGTGCGTTTCAGATTGCTACGGCATTGTGGCACACATTTCAGACTGCTTGTTAGCGTACTGACAAGGATCCACAAGGGATTACCAAGAAGTTTGTTAGCAAATTATTACGCGACGCATTCGGTTATCATGGGATGGTACGAACTGAGAGTATAACTATTCATGATCGCCGTTTTCCCATATCGCTGCGCTATCAAACCATACCGGTCGTGATTGCTCCGCATCAGTCAACAATTACTTTCCAACAGGAATTTATAGTATGTATTTGGGAGCGAATGCCGTATTAGCACTACGGTCGATGCACTCTAGTCGTTGATGGGATGGCTTTAGTCCCTTTTATATCGAACGCAAACAGCAGAAGCGTTTTCCAAACCTACCGCTGGATATGGAGGCCACAAATGAGGCGTTGGCCTGTGAGTTGTTGCGAGCTTGATTTGAGGAGCGGGAGGCGGGTTGCACCCCTTTGCCGGAGAATTGACTGGCGGGCTCTGTAGGGGGAGAAGATGGGGCCGCAGGCGGGGCTGTAGAGATGGCTAGCATCTTCTCTGCTGTGGCGGCATAATAGCGACTTAAATTAATTGTCGGAAAATTTTAGGGGGACGCAGATGACCGATGAAGAGTTTCTAACCCCACGAGTAAAGATCAACACGAAACCACTATGCAACGCCTTCTGTTTGCCTTTATCGAATTAGTGCTGCTACAGCGCCCGCCGCAGTCGCTGCCGGCTAACTCTCTGCTATTTGTGTTGGCGGTGGGGTGCCATGGCTTGACCGGCTGGTTGATTGGCCGACTCTCACTCGCGCCTGAGTTAGCGGCGGTGGCGGCACTTTATGGTACCTTTATCGTCTTACTCTATATGGTGGTACTACTTGAGGTCGCGCAAAAACGGATTCGGCTGATGCAGTCGCTGACCGCCCTGCTCGGGGGGGAGGCGGTGATCGGCATCGTGGCGCTACCGATAGTCTATGTCAGCCTCACAGGGGAGAGCGGTGGCGTCGCTGCCCTGCTATCGTTATCGATAGTGATCTGGAACCTCCTCTTTGCCGCCCATATCTTTCGTCATACCTTGGCCGATGGTAAAGGCAGTGGGATGACGGCGGCGGTGCTCTACATGGTTACCTCGTTACTGCTCGGCGCCATGCTGCCGCTGGAGGGGTAGCGCGATGGGACGCTCTCTCCATATTCTCGGTATCTGCGGTACTTTTATGGCAGGGCTAGCGGTGCTGGCGCGAGAGCTAGGGTATCGGGTAACCGGTCAGGATGCCAATATCTATCCCCCCATGAGTACCCAGCTACAGCAGGCGGGGATTGAGCTCATTGAGGGGTATCGCGGTGCCGATATCCCTACCGATAGCGAGTTAGTGCTCATTGGTAACGCCCTATCGCGCGGGAACAGTGCCGTCGAGTGGGTGCTCAATCGGCGTCTGCCCTACCGCTCCGGCCCCGAGTGGTTACAGCAGCAGCTACTAGGGGAGCGCTGGGTAGTGGCGCTCTCGGGGACGCACGGTAAAACCTCGACCACCGCCATGGTGACAACGATGCTACAGCAGTGCGGTTTTGAGCCGGGATTTCTAATCGGTGGCGTCGCCCCCGGTCTCGGGCTTTCAGCTCGTTTAGGTCGTCCGCCCTACTTTGTTATTGAGGCGGACGAGTACGACTCGGCTTTTTTCGACAAAAGGAGCAAATTTCTCCACTACCGGCCACAGACGCTAGTGGTGAATAATCTTGAGTTTGATCATGGTGATATCTTTGCCGATTTGACGGCGATAGAGACCCAGTTTCACCATCTGCTCCGAACCGTTCCGGGGCGGGGGAAGATTATCTACCCTGCGGGAGTCGCCGCGATTGAGCGGGTACTCCAGCGCGGCTGCTGGAGCGATACCGAGCGGCTGCACCACCCCGATGGCTGGCAGGTAGAGCGGCAGGAGACGCCGGCGGGGCAGCAGCTACAGTTTTGGTGGCAGGGCGAGCGACAGGGGGAGCTGCTGTGGAGCCAAGCGGGTGCCCACTCAGCCGCCAATGCGCTAGCTGCCCTTGCTGCGGTGCGACACGCCGGTATCCCCCCGCCTGAGGCGATTGCGGCGCTATCGCACTATCAAGGGGTTAAACGGCGGTTGGAGACTATCTGGCAGCGCCACGGGATTGTGATCTACGACGACTTTGCTCACCACCCGACCGCGATTGCGACCACTTTAGCGGGGGTGCGGCAGCGCTATCCTAAACAGCGGCTGATTGCGGTGGTGGAGCCGCGCTCGAACACCATGCGCCTAGGGGGGCATCGGGATAGCCTGCCGCAGGCGCTGGCGGTGGCCGATGTGGCATTTATCTATAGCGGTCAGCTAGCGTGGCAGTTAGCGGCGGGTGAGAGTATCGCCGTTAACGAGTTATCTGAGCTAGTCGAACAGGTGGCCGACGCCGCCGTGGCAGGGGGGCATATTGTGGTCATGAGTAACGGTAGTTTTGACGGCTTTCACCAGCGCTTAATCACAGCCCTAGAGCAGCGACTGGGGTGAAACAGATCACGCTCGCCTTGACTGGTGCCTCGGGAGCGGCCTACGGTCTGCGGCTGCTACAGCAGCTACTGCTCAGTGAGTGTGAGGTCTTTCTCATCTACTCTAAGGCGGCGCAGGTGGTGCTGGCGACCGAAGTTGAGCTAAAACTCAGTTCGCGTCCCGAACAGGCTAAGCCGCAGCTATTAGACCATCTGCAGCTCCCACAGCGAGCGGAACAGTTGAGTGTATTGGGGCGGGAGCAGTGGTTCTCGCCCGTTGCGAGTGGATCGTCAGCGCCGGCGGCGATGGTCATCTGCCCCTGTTCGACCGGAACACTGGCGGCGGTGGCGCACGGTCAGAGCAGTAATTTAATTGAGCGGGCTGCTGATGTGGCGCTTAAAGAGCGGCGTCAGCTCATTTTGGTGCCTAGAGAGAGCCCCTACAGCACCATTCAGCTACAAAATATGTTGACCTTAAGCCAAGCGGGGGCGACGATTTTGCCCGCTAGCCCCAGCTTCTACCATCGGCCCGAGTCGATAGAGGCGTTAATCGACTCGGTTGTGGCCAGAGTGCTAGATCATCTACAGTTAGAGCAGCAGCTAGTGCCGCGTTGGGGCCGTGGCGTTGGATAGGGCTCGATGTCCCTTTGGCATACGCTAACGACCTATCTGCAGCCGCAGCTATGGCGGTGGCTGTTGCAGCAGCGGCTCGATCGCTGGCGGGCCGATTGGGCGCTACTGCTGGAGCGGGAGACGATTCGGCAAAAACGGCGGCTTATCGAGTGCTACGATACGCTACAACAGCAGCGACGCGAGCGAGCCGAACTGGTGCTACCGCCGAAAAGACGCCCATTTTTACGCTTAGTGCCGCTCTACTGGCACTGTAACCACCCCGGATTGCCCGGTTTTATCGATCGGCGTGGGATGCCGACCGGTATCTACCGCTTTACCCCCGATGAGGAGCTGCTACAGTTAGCACACCAGCAGCATCCGCTGTTTGAGTACCTCTCGCCGCTGCTGCCGCGTTTTGGAGCGCTGTTTGAGGTCAACGGCGCCGGTACCCTGACTCAGACAGCCGAGCATCGGTTTCGCTTCTGGATCTGTCACGAAGCGGCTCTCATCGAACAGGAGCTGCTATGGTTGCAGTATAAGGCCGATGCGTTACAGCAGTTTGCCGAGCACCAGCGGCTACAGGCCGAATTTATCTTAATCAATAGCAACAAGGTGGCAGCGGGGCTACTCAATCCGCTCTATCCGTGGCTCGATGGCTCCTCGGCCCTGCTGCTCATGCGCGATACCCTCTACCACAATGCTCTGCAGTTAGCTGGGCAGATACCGTTATGGTGGCTCATCGCTCCCGAACAGGAGGGGGAGTATCAACCGAGCCGCGAGTCGCTGGCGCTAAAACATTTCGATTGGTGTCGAGAGGTGATCGACTTAGGGCCGCTGCCGCAGGTCGCTGCGGGGGATTTTTTTGCAGTGGCGCTACAGCTGCTGCAGCGAGGAGTCGCCGAGCCCTACTCCCATCTGATTGAGCTACAGCGGGTAGAGTTCTACCTGTTTCAGCAGCCGTTGGTGGACTATCTTAGCCACCAATTGAAGCGGGAGTTGGTATTAAACGGTAGTCCGAGTACGATTGATCCTTGGCAACAGCTAAGCGATGCTCTATTGGGGCAGGATGGGTCGAGGATGGCCACAGAGGAGTGGCAGATGGTGCGTCAAGCGCTCTTTCTACAGCTTAACTGGACCGGTGTCTCAGCCCACTACCAGCCGCAGTGGCGCCTCTCAGCGCTAGCGAAGTGGCAGCAGCAGTGGCAGCTATCGGCCTCTGAACGACAGCAGTTGCAGCGCTACGCTAACTGGCCTCTCTCCGCGCTGCTCCGTGAGCGCCAGCTGCTCTATCGCTATTTTTATCGCCAGCTACAGCGTCTGCTGAGTTTAGCGAAAGAGCGGGACGATATTGAACACTCACGCATCGAGCTGTCGCTGCTACAGCGGCAGTTAACGACGATCATGCAGCTACGAGAGGGGAAGGTTCTCTGGCTAGGGCGGGGAGTGCCCCACCTGCCTCAACCACACTCCCTGCTGCTGCAGGAGCAGCCGTCGCCACGAGATAGGCGACCGCAGTGGCAGCTACTTAGCGTGCCGTTGGTAACTGAAGGTGAGGGTGGCGACATTACGCTGTGTCTGCAACGACAAAATCTTGTCGAGCTGGTTAGCTGGTGCAGCTTTAACCACCTTAATCAGGGCCCAGTGGCGCTGCAACGGCAGCGAGTTCGGGTTACCGAAAAGCAGTTAAACCAGCTATTACAGCGACAGCAACGGGGGTTTCGCGACTGGCTCGACTATCAGCCTAAGGGTAGCGATTTTCGGGTACGGGAGCAGCCGCTCGTCTCGCAGCTAGTGATCAATTTTGGCCTGACGGCAGAGGATCAGCCCGAAGGGTTGAGCACCGAGGGGGGGGAGCCGTTGCTTCACGGCGATAGCGCCACTTCACTCTTTAGGTCTCTTGACTGGGTCAGCCTCACTAATTGGGGGGAGATAGCGTGTCGCCACTACCATGGCGAGCAGGGGCTGGCCGACTGGGTGTGTGACTATCTGCGCCTCTATCCGCTCTCGGGGGCACTCCATCCGCCGCTGCCGCAGCTACTGACCTTGGGGCCAGATTGCCATAGCAGTATGAACGGGGCGTTTACACAGTGGTTTAATGCCATTGTCGAGCTCTTTTATGTGGCCAAAAACCGCTTTTTTAGCCGTCTGATTTGGCAGCAGGGGCAGCACTACTACCTCTTTTATATCGACAAGGGGCAGCAGGTGGGGTACCACTGCGGTAGCTGGACGGCACTGCTGCTGCAACTACAGCAGCCGCTATCCCATTTCACCACCAGCCGCTATGTTCCCAATACGACTACCGAGCCGCTGGCGCTCATTGTCACCCTCAATCGCCCCCAATTGGTGCAGGCCTTTGGTTGGCAGACGGCGGGAGAGTTTAAGCTATGGGTGGCGGATGAGCGGGGCAGCTACTACTATCTACACGAAAAGATCGCCGCCCATCCAGAAGAGCAGTGGCGGCGATATCAGCGGCTACTGCAGGCGCTGGTTGTGCAGCAGCAGCGGCTGGTTAAACGCAAGGTGGTGCGCAGTGCCCCTAGACGGGTCGCGTGGTATCGGCTTGAGTTGTCTCAGGGGGAGCTAGATTGGGTGGCCACGCCATTGAACATAGGCATCCAACGGCAGAGCAGGCCGCAGCTACAGCTACAGCTACAGGGGGAGGGGGTCGTGTTGCGGTTTAAATCGGAGCGTCTGGCTGAGAGTGAGTATGGTGAAAGATTAGCTGGCGAGCTAGTTGCCCGCTGGCGGCGTCACTGTGCCCAAGCGCCGCAGATTAGCGCTGTCGTGGTCGGCGGGAGCTATTTGCGCCGCTATGCTGCCAAACGGCTGCAAACGGTGCGGCTGTTGCGCTATTATCACCATTGGCAGAGTCGATTGGATGCTATTTAGATAAAAGTCTTAGGGAGCGGATAAGATGAGTATTGAGGTAAAACTGTCCCAATTTCCCGAGTCGGTGAGCGAAGGGACGCTATTGAAGTGGTACCGCCAGACGGGAGAGAGGGTGAAACAGGATGAGTCGCTAGCGGAGATTGAGACTGATAAGGTGATTCTCGAAATCCCCGCGCCGGCGGCGGGGGTATTGAGCCAAATTTTGGTACAGGAGGGGGAGAGCGTAACTAGCGAGGCTCTGCTAGGGCGGATTGAGCCGGTGAACGAGATTGACACGGGCACCGGCACTGAAGCTGCTAGCATAGCCCCCCCGCAGCAGCCAGCGATGAGCCCAGCCGTACGAGCGCTGCTACAGCAGCACCAACTCAATCCGACAGCCGTCGAGCCGAGCGGCAAGGGGGGGCGACTACTAAAAGAGGATGTCCTAAAGGCGGTGGCCGACAAAGAGCCTCCAGAGGTGGCAGCGACAGCCGCGACCACGCCTAATCTGTCAGAGCCGACGCCTCACGGCGAGCGACTGACACGCAAAGAGCCGATGAGCCGTATTCGGGCTCGCATTGCCGAGCGTTTAGTCGAATCGCAGCAGAGTAGCGCGACCTTAACGACCTTTAACGAGGTCGATATGAGTGCCGTGATGGCGTTACGGCAGCGCCACGGCGAGGCGTTTGAGAAGCGCTATCAGATTCGGCTAGGCTTGATGTCTTTCTTTGTTAAGGCGGTCACGGCGGCACTACAGCAGTTTCCAATCATCAACGCTTCGACCGAAGGGAGTGATATTCTCTACCACCCATTTTACGACATTGGCATTGCGGTTAGCTCACGGCGGGGGCTAGTTGTGCCGATTCTGCGCGACTGCGATAGACTCAGTTTTGCCGCCATTGAGCAGACGATCGCCCGCTTTGCCAATGAGGCGAGGGAGGGGAGCTTGGCGCTTGAGGATATCACCGGTGGCACCTTCTCCATCTCCAATGGCGGCGTATTTGGCTCGCTTCTATCGACCCCGATCCTCAATCCACCCCAAAGTGCCATTTTAGGGCTGCACAAGATCGAAAAGCGGCCTAGGGTGATCGACGAGGAGATTGTGATTCGACCGATGATGTATTTGGCACTATCGTATGATCATCGCATTATCGATGGCAGCGATGCGGTACGCTTTTTGGTGACCGTAAAGCACTACATTGAACAGCCCGTTACCCTACTGTTAGAGTTATAGGAGATATGTCATGAGTGAGACTACCCACTACGATGTTATCGTCATCGGAGCCGGAACGGCCGGCTATGTGGCGGCGATTCGCGCAGCCCAACTCGGACTAAAGAGCGCCTTAATCGATGAGTGGCGCGACAGCCGTGGCGAGCAGCGCCTTGGCGGCACCTGCCTTCATGTCGGCTGTATCCCCTCTAAGGCGCTACTAAAGAGCTCAGACTACTACCATAAGGTGCGGCACGAGCTAGCCGAGCACGGTATCACCTGCTCTGAACTGACACTCGATTTAGCGCAGATGATGCGGCGTAAACAGCAGCTCATCGACAAACTGACCGCCGGAATCAAAACGCTACTACAGGCCAATGGCGTGCAGCTAATCGCTGGCCGGGGACGGCTGCTGCCAGAGAAGCGGGTCGAGGTGACCACTTTTGAGCAGCGCGTTGAACAGCTAGCGTATGAACATGCGATTTTGGCCACCGGCTCTCGACCGGTCGAAATAACCCAAGCGCCGGTCGATCACCAAAATATCGTCGATTCGACTGATGCGTTGGCATTTGACGAGGTACCTAAACGGTTAGGGGTGATCGGTGCCGGGGTGATTGGGTTAGAGCTCGGCTCGATTTGGAGTCGGCTTGGGAGTAAAGTGGTACTGCTAGAGGCGCAGGAGAGCTTTCTATCGATGCTCGATGAGACGATTGCCCATTTAGCGCTGAAAGAGTTTCGCCGTCAGGGACTCGATATTCGGCTAGGGGCGAGGGTGATCTCTAGTAGTGTTGGCAAAAAACAGATCAGCGTCAGCTATCAGCAGGGAGAGGAGGAGTTGCGAGTACTGGTCGATAAGCTCCTAGTCGCTGTCGGGCGCACACCTAATACCGCCGATTTAACCTCGGATGAGCTGGCGCTACTGTTAGATGAGCGCGGTGCGATTCATGTCGATAGCGCCTATCGTACCAATCTGCCCGGTGTCTATGCGATTGGGGATGCGATTCGTGGTCCGATGCTAGCCCATAAAGGATCGGAGGAGGGGATAAGGGTTGCCGAAATGATTGCCGGTAGTGGTATGGGAGTGGCACCGGTGTCGATTCCTGGCGTGATCTATACCTCGCCCGAAATCGCCTGGGTTGGCGAGAGTGAGCAGAAGCTACAGGCGGCAGCGACCCCCTATCGAGTCGGCCAATTTGCCTTTGCCGCTAATGGCCGAGCGGTGGCGATGGGAGAGGGGCAAGGGCTGGTTAAAATCATCAGCCACGCCGAGAGTGATCGCATTTTGGGGGTGCATATTATCGGCCCGATGGCCTCAGAGCTGTTAGCGACTGCCGTGGTGGCGATGGAGTTTGAGGGCAGCGCCGAGGATTTGGCTAGAACGATTTTTGCCCATCCTACCCTTTCCGAAGCGCTACATGAGGCGGCACTGGCAGTTGATGGACGGGCGATTCACTGGGTTGCAACAAAGCGCCCGTAACCGTTCACACCCCGCGGTCACTGACCCGAAACTGGCCGACCTCACGGACGAGGCTATCAAATTCATGTTTCATCGACTCATTTAGGGCGTTAATCTGTTCGACCATGGAGGCGTTCTGTTGCACCGCCCCATCCATCTGCGATATCGCCTGATTAACCTGGCTAATTCCCTGCGCCTGTTCACGGGAGGCGGCGGTAATTTCGCCGATATAGTCACTCACCCGCTTCACACTGTTAATAATCTCCCGTAGCGACTCATCTGAGCGCACGACTAGCTGATTACCGTGTTCGACTTTAGTCAGCGAGTCCTCAATTAACAGCTTAATCTCTTTCGCCGCTGCGGCGCTGCGCTGGGCTAGATTGCGCACCTCACCGGCAACGACCGCAAAGCCGCGCCCCTGCTCACCGGCACGGGCCGCCTCGACGGCAGCGTTCAGCGCGAGCAGATTGGTCTGAAAGGCGATCTCATCAATGGAGCTAATAATATTGGCAATCTTATGGCTAGCCTGATTGATCTGCGCCATCGCGGTGGTGGTCTGGGTCAAAATATCACCGCTTGCCGTCGCTTGGGTGCGGGTCTCCTGCGCGACCCGATTGGCTAGCTCGGCATTATCGGCATTTTGGCGCACAATGGTGGTGAGCTGCTCCATACTCGATGCTGTCTGCTCTAGCGAGGCGGCCTGCGACTCGGTTCGTTGCGCTAGATCGCTGTTACCGCTATTTAACTCGGCAATGCTGCGCTGAAGCTTAGAGGCGTTCTGTTTGATAGTAATGACAATAGTCTCGATTTTATCGCTAAAGCGGTTAAATGCCGCCCCCATTTGGGCGATCTCATCACGACCTTGGGCCTCAAATCGTTGGGTGAGATCGCCCTCTCCTTCGGCGATATCATCTAAAAACCGAATCGAGTCTCGCAGCGAACGGGTAACCGACAAGGCGATAGTGGCCGATAGCAGTAGGGAGAGGATGAGGGCGGCAAGGCTGAGGGTCAGCATAAGCGTCACCTGCCACAGGGTGTGGTGATAGAGGCTATCCATCTCACGCTTTAACTCGGTTGCGAGCCAATCATCCATCTGTTTGAGGAGATCGATTTTTTGGGTCTGTTTATCAAACCAATAGGTCGAATCGATACCAAAATTGCCCTTAGTGAGCTGTTTGATAGCCTTGAAGGCGTTGCTATCTTCAACTTTGATACGCAGCATAAGCTCCTCAATCGTTGCACCCGCCTCTTTGAGCGCAATCGCCTGCGCTAGCCCCTCTCGGTAGCGGTTTAGGGTGGCCGTTACCGTGTCGAGTCGGGTGAGAGTGTCGCGATTGAGATTATCGAGCTTTCGATAGTGCTCTATCACAGCGATAGCGTTACGGTAGCTGTGGTTAAACCGCTCTATGCTCTCGGCATGGCCACGAAGTAGATAGTTGTGATAGTGGTGGATGAGGCCGCCATAGCCGATATGCTCTTCAAGATTTTGGATAAGTTGCGACTTTTTAAAGGCGCTAAAGGCGATTTGGCGCATCCGTTCGGTCTCTTGCACTACCGGATTTTGTATCAGTTGGCGGTAGTGGCTGATCTGCGCTGGGGTGGCTAGACTTAAAAAGACCGCCTCATAGCTATTTTGCTCGCTAACTAGGGCGCTGAACTTAAGGTACATGCCATCGGCGAACTTATCTTGAGCGAAGGTGTTAGCGAGGACTGCCCGCTCTATGCCCGAGCGCTCCTTAGCGAGTAGAAAGTTGGCGTAAGCGCTGAGGTTACGGCTAAAATGGCCGTTATTGATAACATCCATTTTAGAGCTAATTAGCTCTAAAAAGTCGCCGTTAAGGGTAGTGTAGTAGCTTAACGCTTCGGACAGGGGTAGCTGGAGGCCGATAACTTGGCCTCGAACCTCGTCTAGCCGCTCTAGTTGAGTCAGTAGCCTATTGATCTCTTGTAGAAAGCTGGCGCCTAAATGGTGGAGTGCCAACTCAGAGCGTCGCTGTTGTAGCTGCTGTCGTTGCCGATCGGTAAGTTGATGCTGCTGTGGCAGTTTATCGCGAAACTGGGCACCGGCTGAGCCGATATAGCCGGCCGACATTCCCCGCTCTTTCTGGAGCTCATGAACCAGGGCGCTTATGGAAGTGGAGAGCTCGACGAGGGGGATGAGTTGAGCGCTCTCCTGCCAGACTAGCCAGCGCTGATGCAGATTAGTGGCTGCAAAATAGAGCATCGCTGCGAGTGGAATGAGCAGCATTAGCGCTAGCTTCTGGTTCATCGATAGGTGGCTAAGCAACGAGGTCGAGAGTCGATGAGTTCGCATGGTTATCTATCCCAAACTATCTAAAGAAATTGAAAAATCAGCTGCTTGGTCGAGGCAATAATCGTGGCATCATATTCGTGAATGTTGCGGCTCGTTTTTTCGATAAAGATCGCTCGCAGCCACTCTCTGAGATCGTGACTGAGTCCTAGAAAGGTCTCAATGAGAAAGGGCTCGGCTTCAATATCGGTTTTAGTGCGAATGATGGTGGCAAGTTCGGCGAGGGTGGTGGCCATATCGTTAAACTCATCTAAAAAGAAGAGTGTATTGGCCAAATCTTGTAGATCATCTCCTATATGATGAGTGAGCGATGTCTGCTGAAAGCTCTCCATACTGTGCAGGGTGTCCTCAATATCGGTTAAGAGGGCGGCGATTTCGTTAGGGTTGAAATAGTGACTATCCTTATTGCTGATATAGGCCTCTGCCGAGAGTGTCGGTTTCGGTTCGTTATCGATGAGGACGCCGCTATCATCGATGGAGAAGTCGAAAAATTCACCCTCTTCAAATAGCTCAATACTCTGCTCCGAGCGCAGCGCAGGGGTAAAGAGGCGGGCATTGTCGATTAAAAGTTGGGTCGTTTTCTCTTCAGTATCGAGTCGATTATTGTGGCTGATTTGGCGCAAAAATTGGCGAAAATGTTCATTCGTACTCTTTAGGCGGCTAGTGACTGCTTTGAGGTTGGTTAGATCTTTTTGGATGGAGATATAGCAGAGTATGTTGCCGTTACGCTCTTTAATGGGGGTAATATTCCACTCGACCGGATAGCTAGAACCATCTTTGCGATAGTTGGTGGTCGAGCCGTGGAAAGGTCTATCCTCACGCAGGTTAGCTACTAGGCGTTGAATCACTTTATGGTTGGTTTTCGGCCCTTGAAATAGCTTTGGGGTCTTCCCTCGTAGCTCTTCGAGGGTGTAGCCGGTCATTTGGCAGAAGGCGGGGTTGGCGTAGAGAATCTGTGGCTGGTCGATATCGGCTGTGGTAATGACGATGGAGTGAAACGAGCTGTTAAAAAACTGCATTAAAAATTGTTGCAGTAGGTCAGGGTCGTTATTTAGAATCGAATTAAATAGCTGTTCTGGCATGGGAACACTCCTAGGTTTGCCCAATTAGAGGCGATGCCTCAGTTCGTGGTAGATCACAATAATTTTACTTAAATAGTCAACGGTACTTTGAATCACCGGAATGCGGCCATAAGGCTCGTAGAGCGATTGGGCTTTGGTACGGCTTAGGCCGGCGTGGTAGCCGGCTGCGGCAATAAGCATATTGCCCTTTCGTGCCCGCAGATGTTCGGCTAGCATCTGTACCATCGCCGGTACCGGTTTTTCGTGAGTTAGCCGCTCATCGAGGGCGGCTAAGGCCGTGCTATCTTTCAATATCGACTTACCGGCGCTATTTAGGCGCAAAAAGTCGCGATATTCGTTGCGACTGCGTTTAATTTGCGCCTCATAGTGCGCTTTGGCGGCGTAGTAGTTGTCGTTCTCCTGTAGCCGTTGGCCTATTTTAGCCAGATCACCGGCTGCCATCAGTTTTAAACACTCCTCGCGTTCGAGCGCCTTTTGCCAGTTTTTATCGCGATAGCGGCTCAATTCGCGTCGAAATTGGTAGTAGTCATCGAGCGATTTGGCATACTCGGGCTTAAGAAAGGGGGGGTGGCGATGTTCGGCTCGATCACCGGCGCAGACCATCTGATAGGATTGGGCCGTGGGGCGGATAAATTGGCAGACGCCAACGGCTGAGGCCCAAGAGATGGCGCGTTCGTAGAAGAACGACTCTAACATCATCTGCGCCATAATCCAGACCGGATCGACCGGATAGATAGCTCGGTGTTGTTCACACCCTTTGACTAGCCAGTGGCTAATACTCTCTAGTCTCGGTGGTAGGTTGGCCTCTTTAAATGAGACTGACCATACCGGTAAGCTATTTTGATTGTAGTGCTTTTGGATAATATCGAGTATCGCTTGCACTAGCTTGCGCTGAAATTGGGGCGAGAGATCGGCGCTAAACCCTTTGTCAATCGTGAACTGGAGGGCAAAGGGGTTGGGTGGCGACTCTGCCTCTGTGGCAAGGGCGGTTGAGGTGGAGGTGGCGAGTGTGGTGGGTATTAGCGCAGCGGTCACTGCTTGCTGAATCCATTGGCGGCGATTGATAGAGGGCATAAGCGATACTGAGTGGGGTTAGGGGGGGGCTAGCTCTGGTTAGCTGGGAGTTGATATTGGTGGCAACAGCGGTTGCGCCCCCCCTTTTTGGCTAGGTAGAGGGCATCATCGGCACGGCGAAAGAGAGTCTCTAGGGTATCCTCGGCGGTAAATTCGGCGATACCGCAGGAGGAGGTGATGGGGACTCGCTGGTTACGAAAACGAAATTCGGTCTTTTCGATTCGCTTACGCAGCCCTTCGACGACCTTAATGGCTGCATCGAGGGTGGTCTCTGGTAGTAACAAGATAAACTCCTCGCCTCCGAAACGGGCGACAAAATCGGATTTGCGAATATGGCGTCGCAGCAGTTTAGCGATGACGGTCAATACTTTGTCACCGGCTAGGTGGCCGTAGTTGTCATTCACCCGTTTAAAGTGGTCGATATCCCATACCGCCATGCAGAGGGGGTGCTGGTAGCGCACGGTGCGACTTAGCTCCTGCTCTATACGCTCGTTGTAGGCTAAGCGGTTGGGGATGCCGGTGAGTGGATCAATGAGAGCGATCTGGAGATGGTTGCGCACCTCCTCTTTTAACTGTAGCGACTCCTGCTGTACCTGTTGCAGTTGGGTGGTGAGTTGGGTGATTTGGGTTTCGGCCTGCTGTAGTCGCGCCTCTTCGGTATCGGTAAACTGCTCCATGCGGTCACGCAGCTGCTGTAAGTAGTGGCTGATGCTCTGTTTTAGTTCGGGTAGATTACTGGCGTTGGCAACATGATCGGCGAGCTGGCTGACATTCTTCTCCATATCTCGCTGTAGCTGGCCATCGACTTCACGGCTCTGCTGGTTAAACTCTAGGTGGGCTCTGATATGGTTGTCGATATCGCTTAGGTAGCCGGTGAGCTGTTGCAAAAAGCACTCTAGTTCGCTCTTCTCCTGCTGCTCGCGGTGGCGCATCGCCTGAATCAGATCGGCTATCGCCTTGAGGATCGTCTCAAGATTGTCGCTACCGAGGGTTCCCTGTTGTAGTCGTTGTTTGATCTCCTCTAACTCATCGTGGAGTCCGAGAGGGATATCAAGCCGCTCTAGCAGTCGAATTAGAATCTCATTCGGGGCGAGGGTGCCGGGGATGTTGAGCTGGATCGTGGTGGCTAGATCCTCAATGAGCTTATGGAGTGAGCTCTGCTCCCGAATCGACTCTAGCCGACGGTAGAAGAGCTGCTGCTGTTTGGCATCGCTGAGGGTGTAGTTGATCAGCTCTAGCAGAATCTGTTTAATTGAGGGCAGGCTACCGATGGGGGTCTGCTGCTGCTCTTGTGCCTGTAGGTGGCGAAAGATCTTCTGCAGCAGCTCATCGAATAGGTGTAGTGCTGTCTCCTCCATCGCTGGGGTATCACCACTGAGCCGCTCTAGTGCGGTGCGACTCTGTTTGAGATAGCCTTGGTACTCTACCGGAAGGTGCCACTGCTCTAACATCGCTAGGAGTTGCTGGACTAGATCTTGCCGCTGGCTCGGTTTTTTCTGGCTAGCTTGCTGAGCTGGGCCGATATTAGAGACCGTCTCGTTAAACAGCGTCTCAAGACGCTCGGCGCTGTTGTCTGGGGTCAGATTGAGCCCTAGCTCGTGCAGACGCTGATTGAGACGGTAGCCACCGCTATGGGGAATCGCCGCAGCGATTGAGGCGAAGCCTCTGCGGGTGGTGGTCTGTAGCGTCTGCCACTGCCGCTCAAGCTGCTCAATGTGATCCAGAGCATCCAGATAGCGTGCTTTCCAGTCGGGAGGGGAGCTCATGGCTATCTCTAACTACTTTGTGGCTGCAAGATGTTCCTGTTCTGCCAGTCTATCGACAATCTTCAACAGATTATCGTAGCCGCCAGCGAGGGGGCCATCGATACGAAATTTGCCGTTAACGACCACGGCAGGGACGCCGTTAATACCCGATTTTTTGCTCAAATCGGCGGCGCGAGCCGTTTTGGCGCGAACGCTGAAAGAGTTGAAGGTCTTATCAAACGCCTCCCCCTTAATGCCGTGTTCGATGAAAAAGTCGCGTAGCTGCTGTTCGGTTTTTAAGGGCCGCTTAGTCACATGTAGAGCGCGAAACAGCGCTTCGTGTAGCTGACCTTCAACACCTAAAATGTCGGCGGTGTAGAAGGCGGTGGCGTGGAGCTGCCACAGCGGGTTGTTAAAGATGGCCGGCACGCTGATAAATTCGATATAGTCGGCCTTGCGTTTTTTCCACGCAGCTAGCTTAGGCTCAAAGGTGAAGCAGTGGGGGCAGCCATACCAAAATAGCTCTATCACCTCGACTTTACCAGCGCTTCCCCCCGGCAGCGGTGGAGTGACCCGCTCGTAGTGAATGCCTTCGATAAACTCCTCCTCTTCAGCGGCCCAAAGCGGCAGTGCCAATAGCGAGAGGATTAGCCATGGAATGAGTCGTAACATAGTGATAGCCCTCATTAATTTTATCTAAACGCCAAAAGAGTGCCCCTGCGTATTCGCGCTAGGGCCATAAATTGGGGCTATTATGCTTGATAACGGCGGTTTATGATACCCTTTATCTTAATCGATCCATCCAATTGACAGGGAATCCAGACATCATGAATCTCTACACCTCATCTCACCGAGCAATCTCCTCTTCTCTCACCGACTCACCCGCTTGGCAGCGGCTTGAGGGGTTGGCCGAACAGATGGCGACTACCTCGTTAGTGGCGCTATTTGATAGTGATCCGGAACGCTTTAGCCGTTTTTCGTTACAGCAAGAGGGGCTGCTGCTCGACTACTCCAAACAGTGGGTGACTACCGAGATACGAGAGGCGCTACTGGCGCTGGCGAGACAGCAGCAGCTACCACAGCAGATTGAGGCGATGTTCGGGGGGGAGAAGATTAACCATACGGAACAACGCGCGGTACTCCATACCGCACTGCGTGCGCCGGCATCGAGCGATAGTCGTGTCGATGGCGACAATGTCGTGCCTAAGGTGCATCAGGTATTAGAGCAGATGGCGCGGTTTGTCGCCGCCGTCCACTCCGGTGAGCGGCGGGGGGCGACCGGTAAACCGCTGCGTCAAGTGGTCAATATCGGCATCGGCGGCTCCGATTTAGGCCCCCTCATGGTCTGCGAAGCGCTAAAGGCCTACGCCCATCCTGAGAGGGAGGCGTACTTTGTCTCTAATGTCGATGGCACCCATATAAGCGAAACGCTAACACGGCTCGACCCCGAGCAGACGCTGTTTGTGGTCGCCTCCAAAACCTTTACCACCCAAGAGACGCTGACCAATGCCCATACCGCTCGTGCGTGGCTAGTCGAACAGCTAGGCGAGGCGGCTGTCATCCACCACTTTGTCGCCGTTTCGACCAATGCAGCTGAGGTGGCACGATTTGGTATCGATACGGCCACGATGTTTCCGTTTTGGGACTGGGTAGGGGGGCGCTACTCCCTCTGGTCGGCGATTGGGCTGCCGATTGCCCTCTATTTGGGCATGGATCACTTTCGCCAGCTTTTGGCCGGTGGCCATGCGATGGATAACCATTTTCGTACCGCCCCGTTAGATCAAAATATGCCGGTGATTATGGGGCTGTTGTCGGTCTGGTATAGCAGCTTTTTTGGGGCCGAAACGCAGGCGGTTTTACCCTATAGCCAATCTCTGCATCGCCTACCGGCCTACCTACAGCAGGCGGTGATGGAGAGTAACGGTAAGCGGGTCAATCGTGAGGGGGAGCTTGTCCCCTATGCCACCTCAGCCATCGTTTGGGGCGAACCGGGGACGAATGGTCAACACGCTTTCTACCAGTTAATCCATCAGGGGGGGCGCCTCATTCCGATCGATTTTATGGCACCGATTCAGAGCCAAAATCGGCTCGGGGATCACCATGCCATCTTGCTAGCGAACTGTTTTGCCCAAAGTGAGGCGTTAATGAACGGCAGGACACAGTCGCAGGCGCTCGCTGAGTTACTCGATAAGGGGCTCGCCCCGGCTGAGGCAGAGCGGTTAGCGCCGCACAAGGTGATGCCGGGTAACCAGCCTAGTTCGACGCTGCTATTTGCTAAACTCGATCCGATGACATTGGGGCGGCTGATTGCCCTCTATGAGCACCGTATCTTTGTTGAAGGGGTGGTGTGGGAGATTAACTCTTTCGATCAGTGGGGGGTTGAGCTAGGTAAGCAGCTAGCGGCGGTGATTCTGCCTGAGCTACAAGGGGGGGAGCCCCAGCGACACGATAGCTCTACCCGTGGTCTGATGGCCTACTATCGACAGCTATCCTAAACTGTTGTGCGCCTTGAGTCGATTGAGTGGGGGGCTATCATAAATAAAATCGCAAAACTCATTGAGTCAGCTTATTGGTAATCTGCTTGAGAACTGTTCATAATTGCCCCCGTCAATTAACAACTCACAGGAGTCAAACACGATGCGTCTTATTCTGTTAGGTGCCCCGGGTGCGGGCAAAGGGACTCAAGCGCAATATCTTTGCGAGCAGTATGCTATTCCACAAATCTCTACCGGCGATATGTTGCGAGCCCATGTAAAGCAGGGCACCGACTTAGGGGTGGCGGCAAAGAAGATTATGGATGAGGGGGGGCTGGTCTCCGATGAGATTATCCTCGGTATGGTCAAAGAGCGTATTACCCAAGCGGATTGTCAAAACGGCTTTCTGTTTGACGGCTTCCCGCGCACCATTCCGCAAGCTGAGGCGATGCGGGAGCAGGGGGTGCCGATTGACTATGTGGTCGAAATTGAGGTGGCCGATGAGGAGATTATTAAGCGCATGAGTGGCCGTCGAGTCCACCCCGCATCGGGGAGAACCTACCACCTCATCTTTAACCCCCCTAAAAGCGAGGGTAAGGATGATGTGACCGGTGAAGATCTGATTCAACGCGATGATGATCAGGAGGAGACAGTACGCAAGCGCCTTGAGGTTTACCACTCACAAACTAAGCCGCTGGTCGATTTTTACGCCAAGTGGGCGGAGTCGGGAGATGAGAAGGCGGCTAACTATATCAGTATCCCTGGTATCGGTTCGGTCGAGGAGATTAAAAACGCGCTCTTTGCTGCGCTGGAGAGATAGTTGAGCGAGACCGTTGCGAAACAGGGGGTGCTGCTGACCAATCTCGGTACCCCCGATGCTCCGACAGCGGCCGCACTACGGCGCTATTTGGGGCAGTTTTTATGGGATCATCGCGTGGTCGATCTGCCGCGTCCGCTCTGGTGGTTGGTACTGCATGGGGTGATTTTACGCTTTCGTCCCGCCAAATCGGCGGCAAACTATGCCAAAATTTGGCTGCATGAGGGCTCACCGCTGTCGGTGATTAGCCGCCAGCAGCAGCAGCGACTACAGCAGCGACTCGATCGGGAGCAGGGGGAGGGGCGCTATCTGGTCGTACTCGGCATGCGTTATGGTAACCCCTCTATCGCCTCAGCACTGGATGAGCTGGCACAGCAGCAGGTAGAGTCGATAACGGTACTCCCGCTCTATCCGCAGTTCTCCTGCTCGACAAGCGCCTCTACTTTTGATGCGATAGCCGACTACTATCGCCACCGCCGCTCGATGCCCCCGATGAGCTTTGTCAATAACTACCATAGCCACCCGGCCTATATTGCTGCGCTAGCCAGATCGGTGCGTGACTATATCGACCAGCAGGGTCAACCGGATAGGCTGCTGATCTCATTTCATGGCACGCCAGAGCGCTATCGTGCCGAGGGCGATCCCTATTTTGGCCACTGCCAAACGACAGCGACGCTATTGGCTGACGAGCTTGGATTGAGACCGTCACAGTGGTTATTAACCTTTCAATCCCGCTTCGGGCGTGAGCCGTGGCTACAGCCCTATACTGATCTGACTCTGGAGAGGCTCGCTAAGGAGGGGGTTAACCACATAGCGGTCATCTGCCCGGGCTTTGCTGCCGACTGTCTGGAGACGCTGGAGGAGATCGAGGGCGAAAATCGGCAGATTTTTATCGAGCATGGCGGCCAGCAGTTCGGCTATATTCCGGCACTCAATAGTCGGCCAGAACATATTGCCCTGATGGCGCAGCTAGTGCAGCCGTGCGCTACCCCTTGTCGCCGTTTTTGTGGTGGTTGTTCGAATTGAGCGACTCTCTATCGTGTCGCATCTCACGATGCCAGCGATAGAAGCGCTCTATCACCTCCGCTTTACGGGTACGGGTCATCGGTGGCAGACTCTGAATGAAAGTGGCACCGTAGCTGCGGCTGGTGAGGCGAGGATCGCAGAGCATTAATACGCCATAGTCGTTAACATCGCGAATCAGTCGCCCCACCCCCTGCTTTAGGGTAATGACCGCTTGGGGGAGCTGATAGTCAAAGAAGGGGTTGGCCCCTTCGCGGCGCATCTTATCGATTCGCGCCTGTAGTACCGGATCGCCGGGGGAGGCGAAGGGGAGTTTGTCGATGACCACTGCGGTGAGCGCCTCACCCCGCACATCGATCCCCTCCCAGAAGCTGCCAGTCCCTAGGAGTACCGCGTTGCCGTGCTCTCGAAACTGCTCTAATAGCGCCGAGCGGGAGCTCTCCCCCTGCACTAATAGCGGGTAGCTTACCCGATCTTGAAGCAGCTTAGCCCCCTGCTGTAGGGCGCGGTAGCTGGTAAAGAGCAGAAAGACCCCCCCCTTTGACTGCTCAATGAGCGGCACGGCGTGGTCGATAACCGCGTGGGTATAGTCGGGGTGGGAGGGCTCTGGCATGGCGGTCGGGACATAGAGTAGCGCCTGATAGCGATAGTCGAAGGGGCTCGGCCAGCTATGGGTGGTGGTTAGCCGCTCATCTAGGCCGAGTTGGCGGCAGAAGTGGTCGAAGCGGTTATCGACTGCGAGTGTTGCCGAGACGAAGATCCAGCTACAGCCAGGCCACTGCGCCATCTGCTGCTGAAACTGCTGCTCTATCTGTAGCGGACTGCTGTAGAGGCTGAAGCTGCGGCTGAAGGTCTCAAACCACTGAATATGCTCCTCCTGCGGCTCGCCGGTGAGTCGTTGTAGCTGGGTGGCAAACTGTTCACAGCGGTGGTGGCACGACTCCAACCCCTTGCTGCGCTCCTTTTGGGGCTCTAACTGCTGCTGTAGCTGCTGTAGCTGCTGCTGTAGCTGCTCTAGTGCGGCGATAACCGGTGCCTGATGCGCTAGTTCGTGCCATGGCGAACGCTGCCCCTCTCTTCCTAGGGTCTCGCGAAAGGCTTTGAGCTGCTGTTCTAGCTTCTCTGCCTCTAGCGGTAACTGGCGATCCTCGCCGCCGGCGGCCCTATCTTCGTTGAGGGTATCGCGCACTAGCGCTAGCATCTGGTTACCGCTTAGGCTCTCGCCAAAGAGGCGGGTGGCGGTCTCGTAGAGCTGGTGCGCCTCGTCGAAGATGATCGTATCGGGTTCAGGCAGTAGCTCTGAGATGCCGTCACTTTTGAGAGCCGTGCTGGCAAAGAAGAGGTGGTGGTTTATGACCACGAGATCGGCCTCCTGCGCCTGTCGTCGGGCTTGCTGTAAAAAGCAGCGTGAGAGATGTTCGCACTCAGCGCCGAGGCAGTTATCGGCCGTCGAGGTCACTTTGCTCCAGATAGGGGCGCTATCTGCAACGGTATCGCACTCGGCGATATCGCCGTGACGGCTCTTGCCGGCCCACTGGAGAATCTGTTGCAGATCGGCCGCTTCGCTGCGGGTTTGAAAGCGTTTTCCGAGCTGGGTTAACTCCAGACGGTGGGGGCAGAGGTAGTTGGCTCGCCCTTTGAGTAGTGCGGCTCGCACATTGCTCTTTAGCGCCTTGCGAACTAGCGGTAGGTCTTTAAAAAAGAGCTGATCTTGTAGATTGCGGGTGCCGGTGGAGATGAATACCTTGTGGCCGCCGAGTAGCGCAGGGATAAGGTAGGCGAAGGTCTTGCCGGTGCCGGTGCCCGCTTCAGCGACTAGCGTCCCTTGGGAGTCGAGGGTGGTTTTGACCGCCTGCGCCATCGCTAGCTGTGCCTCTCGTGGCTGAAAGCCCTGAATCACGCTAGCTAGAGCGCCTGGGAGGGTAAATATCGATTCGAGTGTGGCGGTGGCCATGGCTAAACGGGCGATTCAGGGTGGTTAAACCAGATCTCATCGTCGATTAGCCCCTCATCGGAGCTCCAGACTAGCCGTGAGATCATTTTAAATCGCGCCACCGACATCGCCCCGCGTGAGGTGCGGCGACTCTTTAGGGCCTGCTCTAGCGCCTGTTCAACCTCCTCTCGGGTCGCCTCGTAGATGCTAACTGGGTGGAAGGTCTCATCGAGCAGCACTAGCAGTACGGCGTCCCAGCTCTGTTCTATTTTGAGCTGGCCGATACGCTGCCCCTTTCTATTTTCATCGAAAATGGCTCGCCCCTTAATTTGGTAGCGCACCCCCTGCCGAGGGCCATCGGTACCGATAGCGTCATAGCCGCCGGTACCGAGGGGGACGGGTTGTAGGTGGAGCTGTTTAATGGCGTCGTGGGTGGCGATTTCAGAGGTGACCGGTAGCGGTTTACCGGTCGTCAGTTTGTACTCCGCCGCGAGTTGGCGTGTCTGCTCAATCAGACTCTCAAGTTGGTAGATATCACTCATTTGGGGCATAACAGTAGGATCAGGCGAAGAGGCGCTGCCATACGCTTTGGCCCGCGAGCTGTTCGATCTCTGCTAGTTTATTGAGGTGAGCTTGACTCTCCTCAATGCTAGCACGAACCACTCGCAGCGGAGGGCGATTAGGCGGTAGGCGACGAATTGTCGCCCCCCCTTGACTCTGACCCTCAGCACCCTCTAGGTTGAGGCTACGCTGGCCGCCGGTCATAACGAGATAGAGGCTGGCCAAAATCTCAGCATCGAGCAGGGCACCGTGGAGTTCGCGGTGGCTGTTGTTGACCCCGTAGCGGTTGCAGAGGGTATCGAGATCGTTCTTTTGCCCCGGGTGGCGTTTGCGAGCCATGGCGAGCGAGTCGGTAATGGTGCAGCGCTGCTCTAATGGCTTCGAGTTGGGCTGCCATCGCTGTAACTCGTGGTTCAGAAAGCCGGTATCGAACGGGGCGTTATGGATAATCAGTTCGGCATCGCCTAGGTAGTCGAGCAGCATTGGGGCAATATCGGCAAAACGGGGTTTATCGGCCAAAAAGTCGTTGCTAATGCCGTGGACGGCGATGGCACCGGCATCGATCTGGCGCTCTGGATTGAGATAGAGATGGAAGTGGTTCCCCGTTAGGCGGCGATTGACTATCTCAACGCAGCCGATTTCGATAATGCGGTGCCCCTCTTTAGGCTCTAAGCCGGTGGTTTCAGTATCAAGTACAATCTGTCTTTCAGGACGCTTCATCCTGCTCTACCCCTCTATCTTTAGCTCGATTAGAGCGCTTCATCTCGTCAATAGCCCGATTGGCTAGAGCATCGGCGCGTTCATTCTCCGGATGTCCGGCGTGTCCTTTAACCCAGTGCCACTCGATCTGGTGCGACTGGGTTAACTCATCTAGCCGCTGCCATAGATCAATATTTTTTACCGGCTGTTTCGCGCCATTTCGCCAGTTGCGCCGCTTCCACCCGGGCAGCCACTCCTGTATCCCCTGTAGCAGGTAGCGTGAGTCGCTGGTGAGCGAAACGGCGCAGGGGCGATTGAGTGCCTCCAGCGCTTGAATGGCGGCGAGCAGCTCCATGCGGTTATTGGTCGTCTCCGCTGCAGCACCATAGAGCTCGCGCTCGTGGCCGTTATAGCGTAGTAACGCCCCCCATCCGCCTGGCCCTGGGTTGCCTCGGCAGGCTCCATCAGTAAATATCTCTACTCTATTTTGCGACATGTTCGATTAGGTTGTTCTATTTGTGATCCCCTCAGACCGATATCCAGTAGCGCCGGTTGCCGCCATTTAGGTCTAACTATCGATAAGGGTATCACTCTTTTTATCGCGCTGACCATATAGCCGCCATTAAATGCGCGATTAAGGCGCTGCAAAGGGCTCTTCCAGCGGGGTAGGGCAACGGGGGAGGCAGGCAGATAGTCGTGACGATAATCAATTTTGAGCCCTAATAGCCGTAACCAATCGAAGAGCCGTAGCGAGGCGATGAGCTCTGCGCCGCGCTGAGAGGGGTGGTGCTGGTGGATAAAGTGGTTTATTCGCCACAGTCTCAGCGGCTGAAAGCCTAGGATGATAACCGCCCCCTCCGGACGCAAAATGCGTTCGACTTCACGCAAAATGGCGTGGGGGTGGTCGTTAAACTGCAGCAGATGGCCTAAAATAACTAGGTCGATACTATCCGATGCGACTGGGAGGTGGTGATAATGGCCGACCAAACTGGTAAACTGCTGCCACTGTTCGGTCAACAGCAGCCTTTTAGGGATGGGCGAGTGGCGGCAGGTATCAAATAGCAGTGGGCTCCCTAGCTGTAGCAGCAGATAGCCAAAGTGGTGGCTCAGCCGCTCGGCTAGGAGCTGCTGCTCCTGCTCTAGCCAGAGCCGACCGGTTGGCGTAAGGTACCAGTGTTGTAGCGCCCGTTCGCTGCGGGGGCGCTGTTGGTGTGGGGTGCTCATGGGTAAACCTTGGTGGCACTGATGAGAGTGAGTGGGTTAGACATAGATTTTTGGGAGTGAGTGTGGTCTCTGTAACAGCCGTTAACGCATTTGATGATAACTATATTTGGGTGTTAAGTGTAAAGGAGGAGGGGGCGGTTGCGCTAGTCGATCCGGGCGATGCGACACCGGTGATTGAGCTATTACAGCGCCGTCACTGGCAGCCGTGTGCTATTTTGATTACCCATCACCACTACGATCATACCGGTGGGATAGACGATCTGGTCTCGCGCTACAGTGTGCCGGTCTATGGTCCGGCTAAAGAGCAGATCTGCAACCTAACCCACTCCATGCGAGAGGGGGATGTGGCCACTGTGCCAAAGATGGGGCTCAGTTTGAGCGTTATCGACACCCCCGGCCACACTCGTGGCCATATCTGTTACCACACCGATGGGGCGCTCTTTTGTGGGGATACCCTCTTTACTGGCGGCTGTGGTCGTATCTTTGAGGGGAGTGCGCCGCAGCTCTACCACTCACTAGAGAAGCTACGGGCGCTGCCCGATACGACTCGGGTCTATTGCGCTCATGAATATACCGCCGATAACCTCCGCTTTGCCATCGTGGCAGAGCCTGATAATGAGAGCTTGCAGCAGCGAATCGATACGGTGGCAAAACAGCGGCAGCGGGGAGAGGCGACCGTGCCGGCTACGCTGGCGGAGGAGAGGGCGACTAACCCCTTTTTGCGCTGCCACCTACCGCAGCTCAAAGCGGCGGCAGAGAGCTTTTGTGGCCACGAACTGCCGACTCCGGCGGAGGTCTTTGCGACTGTGCGCCGCTGGAAGGATAGCCTCGATTGAAGCCCTCTTTGGCTGTTGCACTCCCCCTTGCGCTGCTGATCGCCCTGTTGGGCGGCTGTAGTTCGGTGAGCGAGCGCGAGGGTGTGGTAGAGGAGCGGCTCAATCGCGCTGAGATTGAGATCGATATGGGGCAGTTAATCGTCCCAGGACGGGCCGAGCCCTCACCGAATCGCTCGTTGCAGCCGACTCTAGCTGCCGATGCCCCTGCGCCAGAGCCGCTAGCCGGTATCTGTCTGCGACCGGATGATCTCTGGAGTCGTATGGGGGAGAGGCTACAGCTAGTCGGGTACCCGCAGCGTCGTGTCACCGAGCAGGTAGAACGCTATCTGCGCCACCCCGACTATTTAGTTCGTATTGCCGACAGAGCTCGCCCCTATCTCCACCTGCTAGTGAGTGAGGCGGAGCAGGCCGGAGTCCCGCTCGATTTTGTGCTGCTGCCGATGGTGGAGAGCGAGTTCGATCCCTTCGCCTACTCGGCCAGTGGCGCGGCGGGGTTGTGGCAATTTATGCCGGCGACCGGGCGCCGTTTTGAGCTGAAGCAGACCTGGTGGTACGATGGCCGGCGCGATATTCTCGCCTCGACTCGGGCGGCCTACGCCTATTTGACGCTACTGGCTGACCACTTTGATGGCGACTGGCTATTGGCGCTAGCGGCCTATAATGCCGGTGAGGGGCGGGTGCTTAAAGCGATAAAACAGAGCCGTGAACGGGGAGGCTCTGGCGATTTTTGGTCGTTAGCTAACTATCTACCGCAAGAGACGGGGAGCTATGTGCCCAAACTGCTAGCGCTGAGTGACATTATCGCCAATCCGGCCCGCTATGGGATTAGCCTAAAGGCGATCCCTGATGAGCCGCAGTTAGCGTCGGTGGCGGTGGATGCCCAAATTGAGGTGATGCTAGCGGCCGAGATGGCTGACATTTCGGTGGAGGAGCTGCATCGGCTCAACCCGGGTTTTAGCCGCTGGTCAACCGATCCCGATGGCCCCCATCGTCTGCTGCTACCGCGCAGCCAAGTCGATACTTTTACCGCAGCGTTAGTTAACTATCCGGCCGAAAAGCGTGGCTCATGGCAACACTATGTGGTCAAAAAGGGTGATGTATTGGGTAAGATTGCGGTTACATTTAAGACCACGGTCGAGACGCTGCGCCAATTAAACCAGCTACAGGGCAACACCATTCGGGTAGGGCAGTCGTTAAAGATACCGCAGCCGCCGACTGCGGTGAGCGAGGTGCTCGAACGCCACCTCCCCCAGCACCAGCAGCGGCCGGAGCAGGCAACGGTGACTGAGCATCAGATAGTGAGTGGGGATAATCTGTGGGATATCGCGCGTCGCTACGGGGTTAAGGTCGAGCAGCTCACGCGCTGGAACCAACTTACCCCCAAAACGGTACTGCGTCCGGGGCAGCGGCTACAGGTTTGGCAGCAGCCACAAAAGAGGCGGATCATTCACTATACGATTCAAAAGGGGGACTCGCTCTATGAGATTGCCAACCGCTTTAAGGTCACCCCTGATGAGATTAAGCGCTGGAACAATCTACACCAACGGCGCTATATCCATCCGGGTGAGCAGCTAAAGATTCACATTAGTGGCTAGGGGGTCGGTAACATCTCAATGATATTGGCTCCGATATCGTAGCCTTGCGCGACTGAATCACAGCGAATCACCTCGACCACCGCCTTAAGTGGCGGTACGATCATCTTCTCTGGTTGGAGATGGATGGTGAGACGGGTGCCGGGAGAGAGTGGGTTGTCGGTCATTAGCCGAATGCCGGTCGCGCTTAAGTCGAGTGTGGTGGCCAGATAGTGGTTCGGGTCACCCTCTAGTTGGTAGGTGGTTGGACACTCTACTCCCATACGAATAAAATCCCGTTTTTCGGTAAAATCGCCCCGTGTCAGCACAATAGCTCCTCCTTAGGATGAAAAATTTATCTATTTGTATCAAACCTTGTTATCAATGACAACTGTAACGACACCGGCGATGGCCGGATTTCCGGCTCCAGCCGACTTTGAGCGCCACACTCCAGTGATGCGTCAGTATCTACAGATCAAACAGGCGTACCCCGAGACGCTGCTCTTTTATCGCATGGGTGACTTTTATGAGCTCTTTTTTGAAGATGCGAAGGAGGCGGCGCGGCGGCTCAATATCACCCTAACCTCCCGTGGCAGTTCGGGGGGGGAGGCGATTGCGATGGCCGGAGTCCCCTACCATGCTGTCGAGAGCTATCTGGCGAAGCTGTTACGACAGGGGGTGGCGGTCGCGATTTGTGAACAGATGGGAGATCCGGCTCAGAGTAAGGGGCCGGTAGAGCGGGAGGTGGTGCGGGTGGTGACTCCCGGCACGGTGACCGATGCCGCTTTTTTGGAGGAGCGGCGCGATAATCTGCTTGCGGTCGTGGGGGGGGGAGAGCCGCAGCTAGCATTAGCGACCCTAGAGTTAGCTAGTGGCCGGTTACAGGTGCGGCGCTTACGCAGTGAGACGGCGCTAAAAGATGAGCTACAGCGGCTCCAGCCGGCGGAGCTGCTGCTGGCCGAACATCTACAGTTAGCGCTGGATCACCCCTGTCAGCGGCCGTGGCCGGCGTGGTATTTTGAGCTTGAGAGCGGATACCGCCTTATCTGTGAGCAGTTTGGAGTCAACTCGCTGCATGGCTTTGGGCTGGAGGGGGAGAGCGCTGCGATAGTGACCGTGGCGGCGCTACTGCGCTACGCCTCTCAGACTCAGTTACGCTCCTTGCCCCATATTCGTAGTATTCAGTTTGAACCTGATCGGCACCAAATTCGTATCGACGCCCATAGTCGTCGCCATCTGGAGATCGATACCAGTTTAAGCGGGCAGCCGCGCCACACGCTGCTCGCGGTGGTCGATCTGACTGTCAATCCGATGGGGGCGAGAGAGCTGCGGCGCTGGCTGAATACGCCGTTAAGGGAGAGCGCTACGCTAGGTAAGAGGCAGGCGGCGGTAGCGGCACTGCGACCGCTAATCGATTCGCCGTTAGGGGAGCTGCTGCACCGGATGGGCGATTTGGAGCGGATCTGTGCCCGTATCGCACTTAAATCGGCTCGCCCACGCGATCTACTCCAGCTTCGTAACGGGTTAAGAGAGCTACCGAGTCTCATCGAGCGGCTCCAGCAGCTACAGGAGCCGCTGCTACAGCAGATGGCGCTTGAGTTAGCGCCGCTACCCTCGCTATGCCAAGCGCTACAGCAGGCTCTGGTAGAGGAGCCGCCGGCACTGATTCGTGACGGAGGGGTGATCGCCGCCGGTTACCACGCTGAGCTCGATCAGCTACGGGCGCTGCAGGGCGATAGCGATCAATTTTTGCAGCAGTTAGAGCTTAAGGAGCGCCAACGGAGTGGCATCGCTACGCTAAAAGTCCGTTATAACCGAGTTCACGGCTACTATATTGAGGTCGGGCGCAGCCATAGTGAGGCGGTTCCGGCTGACTATAGTCGCCGCCAGACGCTAAAAAATTATGAGCGCTATGTTACCGAGGAGCTAAAAGCGTTTGAGGAGCGGGCGTTAAGTGCCGCTGAGCGGGCGCTGGCGTTGGAGAGGGCGCTCTATGAGCAGCTACTAGAGCAGATAGGGGAGGAGTTAGAGCCGCTGCAACACAATAGCGCTCTTATCAGTGAGCTCGACTGCTACCTCTCGATCGCCAACGCGGTGCAGCGGTATCGGCTAGTTGCCGCCGACTATACTACCGAGGCGAGGCTGACCATTCGTCAGGGGCGTCACCTAGTGGTCGAACAGGCGGGCGAGAGCCACTTTATCGCCAATGATACCGATATCACCCCGACAGCGCGGCTACAGCTCATTACCGGCCCTAACATGGGGGGGAAATCGACCTATATGCGCCAAATCGCCTTGATTGTGCTGCTCGGCTACAGCATCGGTTTCGTTCCGGCCGAGGCGGCGCGACTTGGGCCGGTGGATCAGATATTTACCCGTATTGGGGCGTCGGACGATCTGGCGGGGGGGCGCTCGACCTTTATGGTCGAAATGAGCGAAACGGCTCATATTCTCCACAACGCCACCGCTGAAAGTTTGGTGTTAATGGATGAGATTGGTCGGGGGACATCGACCTTTGATGGCTTAGCGCTAGCATGGGCGGTGGCGACCGAGCTGAGTGCGATTGGGGCGGCAACGCTCTTTTCGACCCACTATTTTCAACTCACCGAGCTGGCGCAGCAGCTAGCGGGGGTGGCCAATTTTCACCTTGATGCGATAGAGCATCGGGGGACGATTATCTTTAAGCATCAACTAAAATCGGGGCCAGCTAGTCGTAGTTATGGCCTACAGGTGGCGGCCTTAGCAGGGGTGCCGTCGGCGGTGATTCAGCAGGCGCAACAGCAGCTACAGCGACTGGAGCGGCAGTCGTTAACTGAAGGGGGGCCGGCTGAGACTGCGCCCCCCCCTGCTATCGACGACTGTAGAGAGCAGGAGGCGGCACTTGAGCTCTATCAGGCGCTGTTGCAGCTTAAGATCGATGATCTAACGCCGAGAGAGGCGCTACAGTGGCTTTATGAGTGGCGTGAGCGGGTGATGGGCGATATAGTATAAGATAAGGATAGGCTAGAGGGTACACAACACGATGACTTCCGTTGCGGCGGCGATGTTTATCAACATAGGAGCAGAGTGAGATGTCTTTAGAGGTGACGCAGTTAGGTGAGAGTGCACTGTATGTCTCAAAAATAGGTCTAGGAACCATGACCTTTGGCGAACAAAATAGCGAGGCCGAGGCGCATCAGCAGCTCGATTATGCGCTAGAGGCCGGCATTAACTTGATCGATACCGCCGAGATGTATCCGGTGCCCGCTAGGGCCGAGACGGTACACCGTACCGAGTCGATCGTTGGTCACTGGTTAGCACGCCAGCCACGGGAGAGGATTATTCTATCGACCAAGGCGACCGGCGGCGGGCGCGGTATGGGGTGGATTCGAGGCGGAGATCACGCCTTTACTCGCGCGAACTTGCGCCGAGCGCTCGAAGGATCGCTAACACGGCTGCAGAGTGACTATATCGATCTCTATCAACTCCACTGGCCAGAACGCAACACCCCGATGTTTGGTCAGTTTCGTTTTCATCCAGCCTTAGAGCACGACTCTACCCCGATTGAGGAGACACTCGCGGCCCTCTCCGAGTTGGTCGATGAGGGCAAGGTGCGGGCGATAGGGCTCTCTAATGAGTGGCCGTGGGGGGTGATGCGGTTCTTACAGGCTGCGAAAGAGCACAACTTACCGCGCATCGTCTCGGTACAGAACTGCTATAATCTACTTAACCGTACCTATGAGACGGCGCTGTTAGAGCTTAACTACCGCGAAAAGATCGCCCTGCTAGCCTACTCTCCGCTCGCCTTTGGCCACTTAAGCGGCAAATATCTGCACCATCCGCTGGCCGACGGGCGCGTGACCCGCTTTGGTGCCTTCTCCCAGCGTTATGCTAAGCCGATGGTTCCTGTTGCGCTTAAGGCTTACAGCGAGGCGGCAGCGCAGTTTGGCCTCTCTCTCACTCAGTTTGCGCTAGCCTATGTTTACTCGCGTTGGTTCTGTGCGACGACCCTGATCGGTGCGACTACCATGGCGCAGCTACAGGAGAATATCGCGGCGATAGAGATTCATTGGAGTGAGGCGATGGAGCAGGCGGTGGATGAGATTCAGTTGAGTTACTTTAATCCAGCGCCCTAATAGCGTTATGATGGCGCTACGGTTGGGTGCTTAACAATAGACTAGGGGAGCTTTTTGGCGATGATTGAATTTTTTTCTGCTAGCACACGGATGGTCAATTCGGTTCGAGCGATGACTGAGTGTATGGAGGCGGCACTAGGAGAGGCCAATCAGGCGTGTGATCTGGTGGTCATTCACGCCTCACTAGGCCACCATTTTCAGCAACTAGCTGAGACGGCAATAAAGTTAGCCCCCTCGGCGAGGGTGGTCGGTAGCTCCTGTTGTGGCGTTATCGGCAGCGAAGGGGTGAGCGAGTCGATGAAAGATGTGGCGATTATGGCGCTGCGCGGTAAGGGTGAGATCGTGGTGGCTCATGTCGATGGTATCTATAGCGGTAACTCGTTCGAGAAGGCGGTGGAGCTAGCAGAACAGCTCAAAGCGGCCAATCCGGCTATCAATATGGTACACCTGCTCGCCTCTGGTATCGATATTAACGACGATCTCTGCATCGCCGGCTTAGAGAGCGTTCTTGGGCCGGAGGTGACCCTTTTTGGGGCGACTTCGGCCGATAATATGCGCGGTAAGGTGAGCTACCAAATTGTGGATGATAAGGTCTATGAACATGCGGCTTGGGCGGTCGGCTATGCCGATCCAACGCTCAAAGTCGATACTCAAGCGACTCACGGCTTTATCGCCGTCGGTGAGCCGTTGGTGGTGACCCGCTCTGAGGGGAATCGGATTATTGAGTTCGATGGTCGCCCGGCGTGGGAGGCCTATACCGAACGGCTCGGGCTGAGCGCTGCGGCAAACTGTGGCGATACCATTCCGGTAGGTGCTCTGGCAGAGAGACTACCGGCCGAGTTGGCGGCGGAGTATGGCAACGACCATATTTTGCGGGTGGTGACCCAAAAGAGGGACGATGGCAGTATGATGTATGCCACCTCCTGCCCCGAAGGGAGCGAGCTCTGGATTACTATTCGCGATGAAGAGCGAATTTTTAACGATATGAACCGCATGATTGAGCAGATGTTGCAGCGCATGGGAGGCAGCAGACCGGTGGCGGTGTTCCATGCCGACTGTTTAGCGCGGGGGCGATTTCTGTTTAATCGGGTCATGAAGGAGGAGCTAGTCGGGCAGATGCAGTATCCGTTAGCGACCGATGGCGAGATTCCCCCGTGGTTGGGGATGTACGGTTTTGGTGAATTTGCCCGTCTGGGCGGGAAAAATACCTACCATAACTACTCTACCGCTATCTACGCCCTCTATCGTGAGGGGGCTAATACGAGCGCTTAGGCTGTGATATGCCGCGCATAGAGAGGGAGAGAGAGCGAAGCTACGCTGAGCTAGAGCAGGCCTATGCCGCGCTCAAAGAGCAGATTAGCCACTTTTCGGTGGTGCAGCAGCAGCTAATTAATACCCGCGACCAGCTCGATCGGGAGCTAGTTCGCTTCGGTTCTATGCAGCGCTATAACACCTTGGCGCTACAGCAGCAGGATATTGACCACTTTGCGCTCACTACGGTAGAGGCGGTGATCGAGATTTTTGAACTTGAGTTCGGTCTGTTATGGTTGGTCGAGGAGGAGGGGGGGGAGCTTGCCCCTGATCCTAACGCGGTAGAGGGGTTGGCGACGGATCAGATCGAGTGGCAACCGCTGCGAGGCTGGTTGGCGCAGCTATCCATCGACTCGGGAGGCGCGATTGTTGAGAGCGACGCCCTGCCGCCGGCGCAGGCATCGTTGTCGCTGTCGCAGCTACTGCTCTACCCCTGCATGAGTGAACGAGGCCTGTTAGGCTACCTCTTTACTGGGGTGACGCTGGAGGGGGCCGACTTCTATGATCCGGCTAAGCCTGAGCTTCTCACCTCATTTAATGTCTTTGGCCAACAGGTCTCGGCGCTACTCGATAACCGTCTTGATGCGGCGGTGATTAAGCTGCAGATGGAGCGAATCCGTATCTCAGAGCAGCAGCAGCGTCTCGCTAAGGAGGAGGCGTTGCAGGCTAATGAGGCCAAAGGGCTCTTTTTGGCCAATATGAGCCACGAAATTCGTACCCCGATGAACGGCGTGTTAGGGATGATGCAGATGTTGCAGCAGACCCCCCTCAATGAGCAGCAGCTAGAGTATCTGACCACTGCCATTGAGTCGGGGGATTGGTTGATGCGGGTGATTAACGATACTCTCGACTACTCCAAAATCGATGCCGGTAAACTAAAGGTCGAGTCAGCACCGTTTGCGCTTGCCCATGAGATCGAGGCGGTGGCGTCGCTGCTACAGCCTCGTGCTGAGGCGAAGTCGATCACGCTTGACGTCGCCTTAGATCCCGCTTTGCCAGAGGCGGTTGCGGGGGATTCGGTACGCCTGCGGCAGATTTTGACCAATCTGGTCGGTAATAGCATCAAGTTTACCCAGCAAGGGGGGGTAATGATGGCTGTGGTGCGCCTTCCCGCTTCGACCGCGCAACAGGTGTGGATTCGGTTTGATGTCAAAGATAGCGGTATCGGTATTAGCAAGGAGGTACAGAGCGAAATCTTTAACGCCTTCGCCCAAGCCGATAACTCCACCACCCGTAAATTTGGCGGTACCGGTCTGGGATTGTCGATCTCCAAGCGGCTAGTTCAGCTAATGGGTGGTGAGCTGCTGCTAGAGAGCGAACCGGAGCAGGGGGCGCGCTTTTGGTTCGAGCTGCCGTTTTCGGTTGCCGCCACTGCGCCGCAGGTCATTACCGCTAGCCAAGCTGAGGAGCGGTTTGAGGGGGAGGTTCTGCTAGTCGAGGATCATTGGGTTAACCAAAAGCTTGCACGCTCGTTGTTTGAGAGTCTCGGCCTGAGTGTGACTGTGGCCGACAACGGCCAAGTAGCGGTCGATACTATTAAACAGCGCAGTTTTGGTGCGATCTTTATGGATTGCCAAATGCCGCTACTCGATGGCTATGCCGCAACTAAGCTGATTCGTAAGTGGGAGCAGGAGCGCAATCTGCCTCGTAGCCACATTATTGCCCTGACGGCCAATGCCACTTCGGAGGAGCGGACGCGCTGTATCGCTTGTGGCATGGACGATTTTTTGACTAAACCCTTTAATCGTAACGATATTATTGCTCGGTTACAGGCTATTTTTGCCGCCTCTGCTAAGGCGTCGTCTGAAGCTGGGGCTGATTTTGACTCTAAATCTGAATCGGCTCAGGTCGCGGCAGAGCCGCCGAGCACTGCCCCGTTGCCGGAGAAGTTCAGTGGCGAACTGCTTCTGGTTGAAGACAATTTGGTGAATCAGAAAATTGCCGAAGTGGTGTTTAAGAGTCTTGGCTTAACGGTGACGATTGCCGCTAATGGTGAGGAGGCGGTGGCTATCTGTCGGCAGCGGCGGTTTGATATTATCTTTATGGATCTACAGATGCCGGTGATGGATGGTTTTGATGCCACGATCGGTATTCGCCACTATGAGCGGCAGCAGGGGCTCTCACCGACGCCGATTATTGCGCTAACTGCGAATGCAACCGATGGCCATCGTGAACGCTGCTTTGCGGTCGGGATGGACGACTTTTTAACTAAGCCGCTCAATCGTGATGAGATCGTGCAGCGACTAGCAACGAGACTCGTTTAGAGTCGGGGGTTACAAAAGGATGATAGTGATGACTCACCGACCATTCGCGGTAGCGTTACTGGTGATCTTGCTCTGGCCTAGTTGTCGTGCGGTGGCGGGGCATGAGAGCGAGCGGCTACTAACGCTCGATCTGGAACAGCTACTGTCGGTAGAGGTGACTACCGCTAGCGGGCGTGAGACTCGTTGGCGTGATAGTGCCGCGTCGGTCTATGTGATTCAGCGCAGCGATATTGAGCACAGTAGCGCCACCACCTTGCCCGATCTATTGCGCACTGTGCCGGGGGTCAATGTGGCGCAGATATCTTCGCACAACTATGCCGTCTCGATTCGTGGTCACAATGATCTGATCTCGACTAAACTGCTGGTGTTGATCGATGGCCGAACTATCTACGAGTGGTACTTTAGCGGCACCTTCTGGTTTCGGCACGATATTCCGCTGGAGCTCATTGAGCGGATTGAAGTCGTGCGTGGATCAGGGGGGGTGCTGTGGGGGGCTAATGCGGTCAATGGCGTGATTAATATTATTACTCGCAAAGCAATCGGCCAAGATGGTTGGTTAGTCCATGGGGCCGGTGGTAATGTCGAGCGCCAGCGGCTGAGTGCTAGCTATACCGGTCGAACCCGAGAAGGTACCGACTATCGCCTCTATCTTGCCAGCCGTGAGCGCGAGGGGCTGGAGGAGACTCCGACCATCAATGGGATGCAGGCAGAGGATGGCTGGCGCAATCGGCTCGTTGGGATGCGGTTCGATAACGATCTGGTGTGGGGGGGGAAGCTGGCGATAAGTAGCCAGTTGACTCAAGGTGAGATCGATCAGTGGCAGTGGTATCCGCAGCAGCCGCTGCCGGGGAGCGACTATAGCGATTTTTATCTACAGGGGCGGTGGGTGAGAAGAGTCTCCTCTGGCGCTGAGCTCGATATTAGTGGCTATCTAGATCGATTTGAGAATTACTTTCCGCTCCCCTATTTAGGGACATCGCAGGCGCTTGAGGTGAAGTTGAGTTGGCTCAATGTTCCCGGCCATAGCGTGCAGCTTGGTCTGGGCGGGCGCAATATGAGGATGCGTGGTGAGCTTAACGAGGCCTTTTTAAACGGTAACAGGGTGAGTCACTATCTGTTACAGGGCTTTATTCGGGATGAGATTGAGCTGGGGACGCCTGATCTTACCCTCACTTTGGGAACTAAGCTGGAGTATTATGATGAGATTGATAGGAGCTTTCTCGCCCCCTCTGCTCGCCTAAAGTGGCGTCTGGGGGAGGAGGCGTTGAGTTGGGCGGCCTGGTCGCGGGTCGAGCATGTGGCGAGCCCGCTAAATCGTGGGCTGCAGATGCGTCTGGCCGATGTGGTGGTTGGCGATGCCTCATCAAGCACGCCGCAGTTGAGTTCGGTTTATATCTGGAATAATCCTCAACTGGAGTCGGTGAGTGTCGAGAGTGTGCAGTGGGGGGTACGGCTGACGCCATCACGGCGACACTATATCGATCTGTCGCTATTTACCTCTCGCTATCGGGGATTGTGGCGGCGGATTGAGGAGCTATCACAAGAGGCGTTGTTATTGGATGGCAATGTGGCCGCGACTCTCTTTCGTCCCCTCCCTATTATTGATGAGCGCAACTTTGGTGGAGAGTTGACCCTCGGCTGGCGCTCGGTGCCGTGGCTAGTTGAGGTAGGGTACGCGGCAGCACGGGAGGGGTGGTTTAGAACAGAGGAGAACACCACACCGGCGATTAAAGTGGCTCCTATCAAAACGGCTAGTGATACCGTGACTCTGCGTGGTGGTTGGGAGCAGGGGAGGTATAGCGCTAATCTCTGGATCCGTTATGTCGGTGAGCTGTCTGAGGTCTTTGCCAATGCAGTACAGCCGCTTGAGGGGGGCTCTATTCCCGCCTATACCGCTGTCGATTTGAGTTTAAGTTGGCGTCCGTCTAAAGCGACTCGGCTACAGTTGAGTGGCCGTAATTTGGGGGCAGATCACCATCAGGAGTTCGACTCTTTTGGGGGCGATACGATGATAGGTTATCTGCCACAAAGCTGGCTATTATCGCTATCACACCAGTTTTAGCCGCTATGCGTCCACTCTCATTGCTGTTTGCGCTGCCACTGTTGATGGGGCTCTCTATCCCGACGGTTCGACTCAACGCGCTGACTGTCGGCGGAGAGGAGGTGGTGGCGGCGCTGCTGTATAACTTTGCCAAATTTGTCGAATGGCCACAGGAGTCTGCGACGAGTGAGCTGCGTTTTTGTATTGCCGAATCGAGACCACTGGTCGATAAGCTACAGCGACAGGGGTTGTCGGTGCGGGGGATGAGGTTGGCGATTGTTGATGTCGATCGCTACACGATGGATAGCGAGATAGTGCGCTGCCATCTGCTCTATATTCCGGCTGAACGCGCTTTTATCGAAGAGCGGCTACTACCTAGGCTACAGCAGGCACCGCTACTACTGGTGGGGGAGTCGGAGCAGTTTTTAGAGCACGGGGGGGTGATTCGGCTCTTTATGCAGCAGGGGCGGATCTGGTTTGATATTAGCCCCGATAGCGCGAATAGACGGCAGCTCTCGATTGCCGCGCAGCTATTAGATTTGGCGCGCAAGCCGTGAGTCTGCGGCAGAAGTTACTCTTTATCGGCGGCGTCTCGGCGCTCGTGGCGCTGCTACTCGTCAGTGGCGTGCTCTATCTCTATCAGCAGCACAGTGCGACCGATTTAGTGACCAAATCGCTACAGGGACAAGCGCAGATTATCGCCTTTAACAGCCGCGCTGCGCTGATCTTTAATGACAAAAAGAGTGCCGTTGAGATTTTGCAGGCGCTGGCGGCGAGTGAGCCGATCCACTTTGGGGTGCTGTTTCGCCACAATCAGGCTGAGCCCTTTGCTAGTTATGTGAGTGAGCAGTTTCTTAAACTCGCCGCTAACGGGGCACTGCCACAGCAGCCCCCCTCTTGGTTGGGGGTGAGGCAGCAGCCAGATCGAATCTTGGTGAGTCAGCAGGTGATGCTCGATGGTGAGCGGATAGGTCAGCTCTACATCGAATCGGGTCGTCACCATCTGCAGCAGCTAAGCTACGACTGGTTAGTGGTGACCCTAGGCGCGACCCTGTTCGGACTCTGTATCGCCTTTATTCTGGTGTGGCGCTTGCAGCGGCTAGTGGCCGAACCGTTGCAGCAGCTACTCGATGCGACGCGCACCATTAGCCACAGCAATGACTACTCGCTCCGGGTGAAGACGCAGAGCAGTGACGAGTTAGGGCAGTTGGTGGATGGCTTTAACCAGATGGTGGCGATGATTGAGCAGCGAACCGCCGAGTTAGCGCTGCATCGTGACCATTTGCAGCAGCGGGTGGAGGAGCGAACCTGCGAGTTGCGCCAAGCGAAAGAGGAGGCGGAGGCCGCCTCGCGGGCCAAATCGGCCTTTCTCTCCACCATGAGCCATGAGATTCGCACCCCGATGAATGCGATTATCGGCTTCTCCCATCTAGCTCGGCCACGGGTAGAGCAGACGCTGGTGGCCGACTATCTCGATAAGATTATCGACTCCTCTAAAATCCTGCGCTACATTATCGACGATATTCTCGACTACTCTAAATTTGAGGCCGGACGGCTGACGCTAGAGATAACGGAGCTCGATGTGCCACTACAGATAGTTAAGGTCATTAATCTGTTTAGCGATAAGATGGCGGAGAACGGCAACCAGCTCATCGGCTATGTCGATCCGGCCATTGTGGTCAATCTAAAGGGGGATCCGACTCGACTGGTGCAGGTGTTGACCAATTTGGTCAGTAACGCGCTGAAATTTACCCACCAAGGTGAGGTGGTCGTGCGAGTCGATCTAGTGGACGCCGCGCCAGAGGCGCACCAGATCCGTTTTACGGTGCAAGATAGTGGCATCGGTATGGATAGCGAGCAGATTGAGACCCTCTTTCAGCCCTTTATTCAGGCCGATGCCTCCACGACCCGTCAATATGGCGGCACCGGGCTGGGGTTAGCGATTAGCAAAAATCTGGTACAGATGATGGGGGGGGAGATTAGCGTCACTAGCTCACCCGGTGAGGGGAGCTGTTTTGAGTTTATGCTGACGCTGCCGCTCTCGTTGTCGGCAGAGGGGGCGATCTCTTGGTTGGCGGGGCATGAGATATTGCAGCAGCGGCGGCTACTGCTTTTTGAACCGAATCAGACCTTGGCCGCTATTATGCAGCAGCAGCTCGGTGGCTATGGTCTAATGGTGAGTCGGGTAGCTAGCGCCGAGGCGGCACGACAGCAGCTCTCGCAACAGCGTTTTGACCTACTGCTCATCGATATGGTGCAGCAGGGGAGCGGGGAGGCGCTACAGTTCGTTGACGCCTTAGGGCCGCGATCTCAAATCGAGAGGCCACGAGTGCTGTTAATGGGGTCGGCGACCCAAATTGAGGCGGTTAGGCTCGATCTTCACCCCTCTGTGGTGCAGGGAGTGTTGCGTAAACCGCTAGCGGCACCGGAACTCTTAGCCGGTTTACTAGCCGCTTTTGATGTGAACACTAGAGAGTGGACAGCGGTTAAGCGTCCTAAAACAGAGACAGAGCATCTCTCCTTCAGAGGGGCCAACATTTTACTGGTCGAAGATGTCGAAATTAACCAAAAGGTTGCGATAGGCTTTTTGAGCGAGTGGGAGGTGGCGGTAACGGTCGCGGCCAATGGCGCTGAGGCGCTAGAGAGGCTAGAGCAACAACCCTTTGATCTGATCTTAATGGATATTCAGATGCCGGTGATGGATGGCTTTGAGGCGACGGCTAACATTCGGCAGCAGCCGCAGTGGCACTCGCTACCGATCGTAGCGATGACAGCCTATGCGATGGTAGAGGAGCGGCAGAAGTTTTTAAGCGCCGGCATGAATGACTATATCAGTAAGCCGTTTGAACCCGATGAGCTGTTTAGCGTACTCTCTCGCTGGCTAGAGGCGGTGGTTGAGGTTGAGGTTGAGAATGAGAATGAGGCGGTGTTGGCGGGAGGGTGGCGACCGCCGCCGCAGATCGATCCACACCATGCGCTGTTACAAAATTCGGAGCGACGAGGGAATTTACGACAGCTACTTATCGACTTTGTCGAGCGTTACCAAGCCCTACCTGAGCAGCTAGCGGCACTGCTTGAGGCGCAAAACCATAGCGAAATTGGCCATTTAGCCCATCTTATGAAAGGGGTGAGCGGCAATTTAGGGATGGGAGCGCTGCATGAGGCGGCCAAAAAGTTGGATCACTGCCTGAAAAAGGAGCCGTTTGCAGTCTGTCAACCGCAGCTAACACTCTTTATCATTGAGCTGCGAGTGATCGTGGCGGCGATTGAGGCGACGCTTGATGAGGAGGGTGTCGAGGAGCTGGCCGAGGGGGGGGATATCTCTCAAGAAGAGGCATTAGCGCTGTTACAGCAGTTAGCGCAGGAGCTACAGCACTATAACTTTTCGGCAGTCGATACGATGGAGAGGCTCTATACTCTCCTAGCTCCTCTAAGAAGCGAGCAGGTGCGCAGAGTGCGTCAATTGGTAAAAGATTTCGATTTTCAGCAAGCTCAGATGGAGCTAGCTAAAGTAACCGCCTTAGTCAATGATGGAATGATAACTAGTGAATGAAAATAGCCGTAAACCACGCATCCTTTTAGTTGATGATGAACCGATTAGTCTGACCACTGTCGCGACTTTTCTAAAATATAGCTACCAGACCTTGGTGGCTAAAAGTGGCGCTGAGGCCTTAATCATCGCCTCCAGAGAGCCCTACCCCGATATCATTCTGCTCGATGTCGAGATGCCGGGGATGGATGGTTTTGAGATCTGTCGCAAGCTCAAATTTAACCCTGATACGCGCGATATTGCGGTGATCTTTGTCACCTCCCGCGAGAGTGATGAGGATGAGCGTGCTGGCCTAGAGCTCGGAGCGGTCGATTTTATTACCAAACCGGTGAAACCCGATATTTTGCGGGTACGAATTAATACCCAAATGAAGTTACAGCAGCAGCGCCAGCAGCTACAGGAGAGTGAGGAGCTGCTCAAAGCGACGCTCGATTCGACTCGCGATGCAATTGCGCTATGGCACCAAGGGGAGAGCACCCCCTGCCTGACTAACGATAACTTTCAGCAACTGTGGCAGAGAGATAGCGGGAAGCTGTCGCCGCTAACGCTGGCAGATATCTCGACCCGATTTAAAGAGGGGGAGCAGTGGCTACAGGAGATGGAGCAGCTACTACTGCAAGATAGCATCGATGAGCGGGTGATCTGCTGCTGTGAAGAGAGCCGCTATATCAATCAATACTCCCGACCGATGAGGAGAGGCAGTCGCATAACCGGACGAGTGTTTAGCTTTAGCGATGTGACCGAACAGGTGCTGTTAGAGAACAGTCTGCGCCAGATGAGTACCACCGATGCACTAACCGGTCTGCGTAATCGACGCGATATGTTGACTATTTTAGAGCGGGAGGTGGCGTGGGCGCGACGCAATCTCGCCGATTTAGGGGTCATGCAGCTCGATATTGATCACTTTAAGCAGGTGAATGATACCTATGGTCACACCTTGGGGGATGAGGTGTTACGAACGGTGGCCGAGATCATTAAAACAACCATTCGGAGTGATGACTACGCCTTTCGAACCGGCGGGGAGGAGTTTTTGATCTTTGTGCCGGCTATTGAGCGCTGCTCGCTCCTAGAGATGGCTGAGCGGTTGCGAATGGGGGTAGAGAACGGCAGCTATGCGATCGAGAGCGGCTGTACTATCAGTATCGGTCTGGTGCTGCTGTCGCAGTTAGAGCCAGAGAACAAGGAGGATAGGCTGCTAGTGATGGCGGATGCTCAGCTCTATCGTGCTAAAGCAAAGGGGCGCAATCGGATCTGCATTAGCGAATCGGGGTAGGGGTAGAGGGGCTAACGCCGCATGAGACTGTTTCGCTCTACCGCGATTGTCAGCGCCATGACGCTTATCTCGCGTATCTTCGGCTTTATGCGTGATCTGCTGTTTGCACAGCTATTTGGTGCCGGTTCGGCAACTGATGCCTTTTTTGTCGCCTTTAAGATTCCCAACTTTATGCGCCGCCTCTTTGCGGAGGGGGCGTTTGCCCAAGCCTTTGTGCCGGTATTAAGCGAGTATCGCACACAACGAACACCGCAGGAGGTGCGCGAGCTGATCGGGGCGGTCAGTGGTACCTTAGGGACGCTGTTATTGGGGTTGACGCTGCTAGTCTGGATGGGGGCGGGGACAGTGGTGTGGCTCTTTGCCCCCGGATTTGGCGACGATCCGTTTCGACAGCAGCTAACGACTGAGATGTTGCGCTGGACTTTTCCCTATCTTTTGTTTATCTCGCTTACCGCTCTAGCGAGCTCGGTTCTCAATAGCTACCAGCGCTTTGCGATACCGGCACTCACCCCGATCTGGCTCAATATTATTTTAATGACAGCCGCACTCTACTGGACTCCCTATAGTCGGGAGCCGGAGTTAGCGCTAGCGTGGGGGGTGGCGTTGGCCGGTGTGGTGCAGCTACTGTTTCAGCTCCCCCCCCTGTGGCGAATGGGGTTACTGCCGCTGCCGCGCTGGGGCTGGCGTGATAGGGGGGTACGGCGGGTGATGACATTGATGTTGCCAGCGATGTTTGGCTCCTCAGTGGCGCAGATTAATCTGCTGTTTGATACTATTTTAGCCTCGTTTCTCATCGCCGGCAGCGTCTCTTGGCTCTACTACTCAGATCGATTAGTCGAGTTTCCGTTAGGACTCTTTGGCGTAGCGCTAGGCACGGTTATTCTCCCTACCCTGTCGCGCCACCACGCCGAAGCGACGCCTGAGGCGTTTAGCCATACGCTCGATTGGGCGCTGCGTTGGCTGTTTTTAATTGGCACGCCAGCGATGATCGCGTTAATGGTTTTGGCCGAGCCGCTGCTAATTACGCTCTTCTATTATGGTGAGTTTGATAGCCATAGTGTTACTATGACGGCGCTGAGCCTTCGCGCCTACAGCGTGGGGCTGTTGGGGTTTATGCTGGTTAAGGTCTTGGCGCCGGGGTTTTATGCTCGTCAAGATACCCGTACGCCGGTGCGTTATGGGGTGATCTCGATGGGGGCGAATATGGGGCTTAACCTACTGTTTGTGGTACCGTTGGTGTGGTGGCAGGTGGAGGGGACTCACGCCGGTCTGGCGTTGGCGACCTCGCTGGCGGCCTATTTGAATGCGTTTTTGTTGGGGCGATACCTCTATCGGGAGCAGATCTATCGGCCACAGCTCGGCTGGGGTCACTTTGCTCGGCGGCTGCTGTTGGCCAATCTCCTGTTAGCGTTGGGGTTGTTGTGGGGGGTGCCGGCCGCTGAGGCGTGGATGTCGTGGCCGTTTGAGCAGCGGTTGGCGATGATGGTTCTGGTGGTGGTTGTCGGGATGGTGGGGTATTTGGGGCTGCTGTGGGGGTTGCGCTTGTCGTTAAAGCAGTTACTGCGCTACCAAATTAATTGATTGAGAGACAACATTTGCTCCGATGGATAGAGTGTGAAAAAATGGATTCATGGTGGCTGATTCGGTAATCGACAGAGATGGTTTTCGTGCTAATGTGGGTATTATCCTAACCAATCGTGAGGGTAAGCTGCTGTGGGCGCGTCGTTGTGGCCACGATGGCTGGCAGTTTCCTCAAGGGGGAATTTTGCGTAGTGAAACGCCGGAGGAGGCGCTATTTCGTGAGCTTAAAGAGGAGATTGGGCTGGAGCCGGCGGATGTGGAGCTGTTAGGGCAGACTCGTGGCTGGCTGCGCTATCGGCTGCCAAAGCGCTATATTCGCTACCGTAGCCGCCCCCTCTGTATCGGCCAGAAGCAGCGCTGGTATCTGCTGCGCCTGTTGGCTAGTGAGAGCAAAGTACGGCTCGACCTAACCGAAAAGCCGGAGTTCGACCAGTGGCGCTGGGTGAAGTACTGGAAGCCGCTAGATGAGATCGTCTTCTTTAAACGCCGAGTCTATGAACGGGCTCTGACTGAGTTAGAGGGGCTACTCTTTCCCGAGCAGGCGAAAAACGCCCCCCCTGTCTGTCGCGAACTATCACGCCGTCGATGAGAGATAGCCTCAATCAACTCCACCTAGAGCTAGAGGCGGCGACGACGCTGCCGTTGGCGCTAGAGCTGACGGTCAACGGTCTGCAGCAGCTACTGGATGTCGCGGTCTGCTCTATCTATCTGCATGATGAGTCGAAGCACGATTTGGTGATGGTCGCTACCGCCGGCCTAAACCACCACTCTATCGGCCAGGTGCGGCTGACGCTCGATCAGGGAATTGTCGGGCTGGTGGCGCAGCGAGCCGAGCCGATTCATCTAACCGATGCCCCCGAACACGCCCGTTTTCGCTTCTTTCCCGAGATTGGTGAGGAGGGGTTGACCACCTTTTTGGGGGTGCCGATTATCGATCGGCGCGAAAATATGGGGGTGATGACGCTACAGCAGCCCACTGGTGCCTTTTCAGATGAGGTGTCGAGCCAGTTAGTCACCTTTGCCGCTCAACTCGCCCGCATTGTGACCCGTTTTAACGGCCTAGAGGCGCTCAATCTGCCCGGTGGGGGGCGGCTGAAGCGACGAGACGCCGCGGAGAGGCGCCACTATCAGGCGATTAGCGGTGCCCCTGGGGTCGCCTTTGGCAAGGCGGTGGTGATCGATAGTGAGCTTGATCTCGCCTCGGTGACTGAGCAGAAGCCGGGCGATAGTGCGACGGAGCTACAACGGCTGCGTCAGGCGATCGACGCGGTAGATCTAGATCTCCATGCGATGCGAGATAACTGGGATGAGCTGCTGCCTGAGGGCGATAGGGCGCTATTCGATGTTTACAGTATGATGCTACAGAGCAGTAGTTTTGCGGTCGAGATGGAGCGCCACATTGTCAACCAAGGCTGTGGCGCGGCGACTGCGGTGCGCAATGTGGTGGCGAGCCACATGGAGCTATTCGCCCAGATGAGCGATCCCTATCTGCGCCAGCGGGGGGAGGATGTCTATGAGTTAGGGCGTCGTATTGTCGAAAAGCTACAAGATGGCACTGCCGGGGCGGAGAAGCACTACCCCCGCAACACTATTTTAGTTGCACGGGAGATCACCGCCGCGATGATGGCGGAGGTGCCGGCTAAACGGCTAAAGGGGATTATTTCGCTCCAGGGCTCTCGCACCTCCCATAGCGCTATTTTGGCGCGGGCGCTAAAAATTCCGGCGATTTTGGGGCTGGAGAATCTGGCAATGAACCAGCTCTCGGGGATGGAGATCGGCATGGATGGTGCTAGTGGCGATCTCTATATCAAACCCTCGACCATTACCCGCAAGGCGCTGCGGGTGAAGCAGCAGCTACGACAGGAGGAGCAGCAGCAGTTTGAGACGATTCGAGAGCTACCGGCCGAGACGCTAGATGGTGTGCGGATAAAACTCTACGCCAATTCGGGCCTCATGGCCGATCTTGATGATGCGATTAGCTGCGGCGCTGAGGGGATAGGGCTCTATCGTACTGAATATCCATTTATGATTCAAAATCGCTTCCCCGGTGAGGAGGAGCAGCTAAAGATCTACCGTAAGGTGCTACAGACGCTCGCCCCCCAGCCGGTGACGATGCGCACGCTCGATATTGGCGGCGATAAGGCGCTGCCCTACTTTCCGATTCAAGAGTCGAACCCCTTTCTAGGCTGGCGCGGGATCCGCTTTACCCTCGACCACCCCGACATCTTTCTAGTTCAGGTGCGAGCGATGTTGCGGGCTAATATTGGGTTGGGAAATTTGCGAATTTTGCTGCCGATGATTACCAATTTGAGCGAGCTCGATAGTGCGCTAATGCTGATTCAGCAGGCCTATCAGGAGCTACAGGGGGAGAGCAAACGGGTCGAGTTACCGCCGCTCGGAGCGATGATTGAGGTGCCCTCAGCGGTCTATCAGGCCCACTGTATTGCTCGTAAGGTCGATTTTCTCTCCATCGGCAGTAACGATTTAACCCAATATCTGCTGGCGGTCGATAGAAATAATGCCCGGGTCGCGGGGCTATACGACTCGTTTCATCCGGCGGTTATTCAGGCGTTAGCCCAGGTGGTTCGGGCAGCGAATGAGCAGCGGACCGAGCTGAGTATCTGTGGCGAGATGGCCGGTGATCCCGATGCGGCGAGGTTGTTAATCGGTCTTGGGATTGAGAATTTAAGTATGAACGCCTCCTCCATTCCGGAGGTGAAGCAGTCGATTCGCCAAACGAGCATGGCACAGCTACGAGAGCAGGTGGAGAGGCTGCTCGATGCCGAGAGCGCTAGCGAGGTGGCCTCGGGGTTACAGAGGGTTTTAGGGCGGCAGCGCCTCTACTAGCTGGTGTGGAGTAAGCCGCTGTAGGCAGTCGGTATGGCCTAGCGGGCAGTGGCGTTTAAAGCAGGGGCTGCACGGTAGCTTTAGCGTCATCATGGTGCGCTTGGGCGTGAGTGGCGGGGTGTAGTCGGGGCTGGAGGAGCCGTAAATGGCCACAACTTGGATGCCGACCGCGGCGGCGATATGCATTAACCCCGAATCGTTACTCACCGCGCAGTGGCAGAGGGCGAGTAGATCAATCGCCTCGGTGAGTGAGGTTTTGCCGCAGAGGTTTTGCAGCGGCCGTTGGCTTAAGGCGGTAATTGTCTCGGCGTTGGGGCGATCTTTGGCCGAGCCGAGTAGCCATAGCTGATAGCCTCTATCGTATAACTGCTGTGCTAAGGTGGCAAAGTGGTGCGCCGGCCACTGTTTGGCTGGGCCATATTCGGCACCGGTGAGCAGCGCGATAGCCGGAGAGTCGGAGGCAAGGCGCAGCCGCTGTCGTAGCTGCTGTTGCTGCTCTCTATCGACCCTTAGTTTGGGAAAGGGGGTGGGGGGCGGCAGGGGAGCGTTAGTCGGGTAGCCGAGGGCGACATAGCGCTGTACGGTTTGGGTCAGTAGGCGCCTGTTTAGGGGGCGTAGATCGTTGAGTAGCCCGTAGCGCATCTCACCACGATAGCCTGTGCGCAGGGGTGTCTGGGCTAGCCACGGAATGAGTGCCGCCTTCCAAGCGCGGGGCAGGGTTATCGCCTGCTGGTAGTGTTGTTGACGCAGCGAGCTACCGAGGCGATAGCGCTCGCTCCAACCAAATTGGCCGTGGCCGACCGCCAGTGGCAGGGCGCGATCCACCTCTGGCATTCGTTGCAGTAGCGGTAGTGACCAGGGGGGGGCAACGACATCGATAAGGGCTCCACTGTGGCGCTGTTTGAGGCTGATAAACAGGCTCTGCGCCATGACCATATCGCCAATCCAGGCCGGTCCGATAATGAGTCGCCTATCTATTGACTTAACTCGTGGTGTCGCTGCCACTGCGCTACTGTTGCGATATTGGCCTGTAGATGCTTTGGGTTGATAGTTCCCACAATCATGGAGCTCACCGCCGGTTGCGAGAGCACAAACTGCAGTGCCGCCTCCACGCCGCCACCGCCAGCGGCACGATCCGCATGGCCACTCTGTAGCCCCTTTTTTATCACCACACCCCGATTTAACTCAGCCGCTCGTTGTAGCACCGGCAGCTCATCGGTATAGGCGGGGTTGATGGTTGCCATCACCACATCCATGTTCTCGACACACCAGAGCCCGCCGGCAACCGTTTTGGTGGAGAGCCCTACTGCTCGAATTAAGCCGCGTAGCTTCAGCTCTAGCAGGGTGTCACAGATCGGTTGCTGCTCAATAATCGCCATGTCATCGCCGTGGGAGTGGACTAAAACGACATCAAGATAGTCGCGTTTAAGGCGACGCAGGCTCTGTTCGACAGAGGCAATGGTGGCGTGACGGCTAAAATCGAAGTGGGAGTGGCCGTCGATAAACTGCTCTCCGACCTTCCCGATTACGACCCAGTCGTGACGGTGGGGGAGGAGTTGACCTAAGCGCTCCTCCGAGCTGCCATAGGCGGGGGCGGTATCGAGGGTATTGATGCCGCTCTCCCACGCGAGCTCTAGCAGTTGTGCCACCGCTCTATCGTCGGGGAGTTCAAACCCTTGGGGATATTTTACCTGTTGATTGCGACCGATTTTAACCGTTCCTAGCCCTAGCGGGCTGACGCTGATTCCGGTCTCTCCTAAAAGATGGCGTTGCATGGGCGCTACTGTTAATCGCTCTTTAGCCACGCTTTTTTGTGGTTCGAATTGAGCCGATAATTGCGGTGGTGGAGAGATTATCGAGATAGCTCATCACGCTAACCTCGCCGCCGGCGGCGCGAACGCACTCGCCACCGGGTATGTTATCGGGATCGTTATCCCCCCCTTTGACTAAGATATCGGGGGTGACTGCGCAGATCAGGCGGGTTGGGGTATCTTCACTAAAGCCGACGACCCAATCGACACAGTGGAGCGCCGCCACGACCTGCATCCGTCGGTTCTGGCTGTTGACTGGGCGCTCTTCGCCTTTAAGTCGCTTGACGGAGGCATCATCATTGATGGCGACGATTAACCTCTCCCCTAGTCGAGCCGCCTCCTCTAGGTAGGTGACATGGCCGGCGTGTAGAATGTCGAAACAGCCGTTGGTCATCACGACCTTTTCACCGTGGGCTTTGGCCTCCTGCACCAGCGCTAGGAGCTGGGTTTCGTTAACGATCCCTTTATCGACACTATCTTGCTGTCGTAGCGCCTGGCTTAGTTCGGTGGTGTTGACCGTTGCCGTACCGAGCTTACCGACGACAATGCCGGCAGCGAGATTGGCCAGTTCGGTCGCCTGTTTGAGCGAGTAGCCGCTCGCTAGTGCCGCACCGAGGGTGGCAATGACCGTATCGCCCGCGCCGGTGACATCAAACACCTCCCGAGCGCGGGTGGGGCAGTGGAACGGCGGCTGATTAGGCTCTAACAGGGTCATGCCCGCTTCGCTGCGGGTAATTAATAGCGCCTCTAGCTTAAGGTGCTCCATGAGTTGGCTCCCTCTGCTAACCAGAGTCTGCTCATCGGGACAGCTACCGACGACCCGCTCTAGCTCGTGCAGATTAGGGGTGAGTAGGGTGGCGCCGCGATAGGGGGTAAAGTCATCCCCTTTCGGATCAATTATCACAGCTTTGCCGGCAGCACGGGCTGCGCTAATAAAGGGTTGCGGGGCGGCGAGAGTCCCCTTGCGGTAGTCGGAGAGGATCACGACGTCGCACGCTGAGAGCTGTTCATGGTAACGAACTAGTAGCTGCTGTTGTGAGGCGGGGGGGAGCGTCTGCTCAATATCGAGTCGAATGAGCTGCTGGTGGCGGCTCATGACCCGCAGTTTGACGGTGGTGGGGTGCTGTTTGAGCCGGTTGAAGTGGCACTCTATCTGGGCGTGGCCTAACTTGAGCTGGAGCGCCTCTGCCGCTTCGTCATCGCCGGTGGTACCGGTTAGGCTGACCCGACAGCCGAGGGCGGCTAAGTTGAGAGCGACATTCGCTGCCCCGCCGGGGCGCTCTTCACACTCACCGATGTTGACCACCGGTACCGGTGCCTCAGGTGAGATGCGGGAGGTATCGCCATGCCAGTAGCGATCTAGCATTAGATCGCCACAGACGAGCACTCGGTGGTGGTGAAACGGGGGCAGCAGTAGGGTCTGCATCGGGCTACCTTAATCACTCTCCGGAAGATGGTACTCGGCACCGCAGTAGGGGCACTTCGCTCTACCGCTAGCCTCAATATCGAGAAAGACGCGGGGGTGGCTATTCCAGAGGGTCTCGGCGGGGCGAGGGCAGTGGAGCGGTAGCTCGCTGCGTTCAATGGTGATAGGGGAGGTAGCGGGGATCATGATTCGACTCCTGACAATTTGAATAGCGCTATAGGTAGCTTAACCAACTATCGGTGACCGGGTGGCGGCCGTGGACGGCATCAAAATAGAGGCTCTGTAGCTTTTCGGTGATTGGCCCGCGGCTACCGGAGCCGATAGGGCGGTTATCGACTTCACGAATGGGGGTGACTTCGGCGGCGGTGCCGGTAAAGAACGCCTCATCGGCGATATAGACCTCATCTCGGGTGATGCGCTTCTCTTTGACCTCAATGCCTAACTCTGCTGCGAGATGGAAAATGGTCTTGCGGGTGATGCCATCGAGCGCTGAGGTGAGATCGGGGGTAATCAGTCTGCCATCTTGGACGAGGAAGATATTTTCGCCACTCCCTTCGGCGACATAGCCTTCGTTATCGAGCAGCATCGCCTCATCGTAGCCGCAGCTAATCGCCTCCTGTAGGGCGAGCATCGAGTTCATGTAGTTACCGTTCGCTTTCGCTTTACACATGGTGATGTTGACATGGTGGCGAGTGTAGGAGGAGGTGCGAATGCGAATGCCCCTCTCCATCCCCTCGGCCCCTAGGTAAGCTCCCCAAGACCAAGCGGCAACGATGGTATGCACCTTTAGGTTATCGGCTCGCAGCCCCATCCCCTCCGAGCCGTAGAAGCACATCGGACGGATATAGGCCGATTCGAGGTTGTTCTCTCGCACCGCCTGTCGCTGAGCCTGATTGAGCGTCTCTTTATCGAACGGCAGCGCCATCTGCAAAATATGGGCCGACCGAAAGAGGCGGTCGGTGTGATCCTGTAGCCGGAAGATGGCGGTTCCCCGCTCGCCTTTATAGGCTCTCACCCCCTCAAACACCCCCATGCCGTAGTGCAGGGTGTGGGTTAGGACATGAGTCTGCGCCTCACGCCAGGGAACCATCTCACCATCCATCCAAATTACGCCGTCACGATCTGCCATGCTCATGGGTCGTCTCACTCCTCTGCAAAATTGACTATTGACGCTATATTGCACCATAAAACTGAGCGTGGGGATACTCCATTTTGTGCTCTAGTTGCTGTTTTGATGCCCTCTTTTCGGTTAAAGTAGCGTTCAGATTGGTAAGGGTGGGTCGAGTTGGTTATGGCCTACGCAAAACGGGATGGTTTTAAAGATAGGTAAGATGATGCGTTTGCTTCTCTCTTTTTGGCTGCTAATGGCAGTGGTGCAGTTCGCTGGTTGTAGTTCGCTGCAGGTTGATTCTGAACTTGAGGAGCCGGCTATTACCGTAGTCTCCCCCTCTCCACAGCAGGGAGAGAGCCCGGCCGTTAGTGTCAGTGCGCGATCGCGTGAGCTGCCTGAGGTGGAGCTGACCGCGCCGTTGATGATGGAGCTACTTATCGCTGAGATGGCCGATGTGGAGGGGCAGTACGGCATAGCAATGATCTACTTTTTTGATACCGCTCAAAAGAGCCGTGATCCCCGCCTAGCGCAGCGGGCGACGCGGGCGGCGGTCTTTGCCAAAAACTACCCCTTTGCTGTTCAGGCGGCGGCGTTTTGGGTCGAGCTAGAGCCGCAACATCAGGAGGCTCGACAGGCGCTAATCTCGCTGCTGGTATCGCTTGATCGTTATCAGGAGGCGAAACCCCATCTACAACAGCTAGCAGAGGCGCAGAGGCTACAGCAAGTTAGCAAGATACTGGCGCGAGCCGCTGACGCGAAGCAGGCGCTGGCGCTGTTCGATGATCTCTATCTGCCAGCAGAGCGCACTGCCGCACAGCACTATGTCGGTGCCGAGCTCGCTTTTGAGCTAAAGCAGTATGAGAGTGCGCTATCGCGGCTTAAATTAATGGGGGAGGAGGAGACCCTGACGCTGGAGCAGCGGCAGCTACAGGCGAATGCGCTCTACCATAGCGGCGATATAGCCGCGGCGATTGAAGTGCTAGCGGAGCTGTTGCAGCGCTCTCCTGACGCGGCCACCATTCGGCTGCGCTACGCTAGAATGTTAATCGATAATAACCAGCTAGAGCAGGGGTATCAACAGCTTAAAATGCTCTCCGAGCAGCTACCTGATAACAGTGATGTGATCTACGGTCTAGGCCTTATCGCCTATAACGCTGGCCGCTATGATGAGGCTAAGGAGCAGTTTGAAAAGCTGCTGGCACTCAATAACCGTGTCGATATGGTTCGGCATACCTTAGGGCAGATTAGTGAGTTACAGCAGCAGCTAGCGCAGGCGATTGAGTGGTATCTCCAGGTTGAGAAGGGGGAGTACTACATTCAGTCGCAGCTCCGGGCGGCAGTGCTGATGGCAGAGACAGGGTCGTTACAGCAGGCCCTAGCCCATCTCCAGCAGCTTCAGGTTGAGAGTGAACAGGAGCAGCTACAACTAGAGCTGATTCAGACCGAGCTGCTGGTGCAGGCTGGGCGGTATGATGAGGCGATGGCGCGTTATACCACCTTGTTGCAGCAGACGCCCGATAGTATAGAGCTGCGTTACGCGCGGGCGATGGTGGCTGAGAAGCTAGAGCAGTTAGCGCTGTTAGAGCAGGATTTGCGCCATGTGTTACAGCTAGAGCCCGATAACCATCAGGCGTTAAATGCGCTGGGCTATACGCTGGCAGATCGCACCGAACGGGCCGAGGAGGCGTATCAGTTAATCGAGAGGGCGTATCAGATCTCTCCCGATGATCCGGCGATTCTGGATAGTATGGGCTGGGCGCTCTACCGACTCGGACGCCTTGAGGAGGCGCTACAGTTTTTACAACAGGCAGCTGAGGCGCTCGAAGATGGGGAGATATTTGCCCATTTAGGCGAGGTGTTGTGGATGGCAGGCGAGCGCGAAGCAGCGCAGCAGGTGTGGCAGCGAGCGAAAGAGATCGATCCCGATAATCGAGTCCTGCGCCGTACTCTGCAGCGGCTGCTGCCTTGATGGTCGAGCCCTTGTCGTGATCATCGTCGTTGTCGCTTTGGTTCTGCTGCTAGGGGGGTGTGCTGTTTCGGTAGCGCCGGAGCTGCCCTATCTCTCCCATCTCACCCCGCAGCAGCAGCAGCAGCGCTTGATCGCTTGGGAGTTTGGTGGCCGAGTGGTGGTCAATATGGCTAGCGAGAGCTGGCCGGCCTCGCTACGCTGGCAGCAGGTGGCTAGTGGCTACCGTCTGGCGATTGAGGCGCCCTTAGGGCAGGGGAGCTTGCGACTGAGTGGGGGGGGCTCTGAGGTGTTGCTAGAGAGTGACACGGGGGAGCAGTGGCGAGCTGGTTCGGCCAGAGAGCTACTACAGCAGCAGTTAGGATGGGAGCTGCCGCTGGAGAGTCTGCGCTACTGGGTTGTCGGGGTGCCGGCACCGGGCGAGTTTCGCCAGCGGTTGAGCCGAGAGGGCGATATGGCGCTGTTAGAGCAGCAGGGGTGGCAGTTAGAGTTAAGCGGCTACCGCCCCTACGACGGCTACCGCCTGCCGCATAAAATTATCGCCCGCGCTGAGGATAGTAGCGTTAAAGTGGCGATTAGTCGCTGGCAGCTCGGCCTTGGTGAGCTATCGTTATGAGTCGTAGCGCTCTAGCGGCAGCGGGGTATTGGCCAGCACCAGCCAAAATTAACCACTTTCTTCACATCACTGGCCGCAGAGCCGATGGTTATCATCTGTTACAGACGGTGTTTCAGTTTCTCGATTTTGGCGATCAGCTCGCCTTTGAGATCAATCAGACGGGTCAAATTGGGCTAACAAGCTCGCTCTTAGGGGTGGCGGATGAGGATAATTTGGTACTTAGAGCGGCGAAACGGCTCCACTCTCATTGCCGCTGCCGCTATGGGGTAACGATTGATCTCCGAAAACAGATCCCTGCCGGTGCTGGCCTAGGGGGAGGTAGCTCCGATGCGGCGACGACGCTGGTGGCATTAAATCGGTTATGGCGCTGCTCGTTATCGGTTGATGAGTTGGCGGAGCTGGGGCTAACGCTAGGTGCTGATGTGCCGGTATTTGTTCGCGGTGAGGCGGCTTGGGCGGAGGGGATAGGGGAGCGATTGCAGCCGATAACGCTGCTAGAGCCGTGGTTTTTGGTGGTGGTGCCACCGGTGTCTATCGCCACTGCGGAGCTTTTTTGTCATCAGCAATTGACACGAGACCAATCTGCCATCACAATATGCGCATTCCTGACGGGGTCTGAGAACACCATCAATGTGTTCCAGCCACTGGTAAGTCGGCTCTATCCAGAAGTGAACCGAGTTATTCAATGGTTAGATCAATTTCAGACTCCCCGCATGAGTGGTACCGGTTCGGCTGTCTTTGCACCGTTTGCCAGTCGCGCTCAGGCGCTAGAAGTTGCGGCAACTTGCCCCGACTCTAGCTGGAAGAGTTTCGTTGCCAGAGGGATCAACTCCTCGCCATTAAAGCAGCGATTGCTTTTGGAATAGCTTAATCATACTTCTGGGGTATCGCCAAGCGGTAAGGCAGCGGGTTTTGATCCCGTCATCCCAGGTTCGAATCCTGGTACCCCAGCCATATTTTCATATTTCGTTGAGGTTGTTACCATTAAACAAGAGGCTAGCAGAGCTATGATGGTCTTTGCAGGCAATGCCAACCCCCAACTGGCACAAGACATCGTAGGCTATTTGGGAATCCCGCTCGGTAAAGCGATCGTCGGCCAGTTTAGCGATGGCGAGGTGATGGTTGAGATCCTCGAAAATGTGCGCGGTCGCCATGTCTTCATTCTGCAACCGACCTGTCAGCCGACTAACGACAATCTGATGGAGCTACTGGTATTGGCCGATGCCCTAAAACGCGCCTCGGCCCATACCATTACCGCTGTGATTCCCTATTTCGGTTATGCGCGTCAAGATCGGCGTCCTCGCTCTAGTCGCGTCTCGATTACCGCTAAGGTGATCGCCAATATGCTCGCCTCCGCTGGGGTGCATAATCTGCTGACGGTTGATCTCCATGCCGATCAGATTCAGGGCTTTTTCGATATCCCGGTCGATAATGTCTATGCTTCACCGCTACTGTTAGGCGATATTTGGCGCAGCAGCGACCCCGATCTCATGGTGGTCTCTCCCGATGTCGGTGGCGTGGTGCGAGCTAGGGCGATAGCGAAGCGGCTCGATGATGCCGATCTGGCTATCATCGATAAACGGCGTCCCCGCCCTAATGTGGCGCAGGTAATGCATATTATTGGGGATGTTAAGGGGCGCAGTTGCGTGCTAGTCGATGATCTGGTCGATACCGCCGGAACACTCTGCCTAGCCGCTAAAGCATTAAAGGAGCATGGCGCGGCTAGAGTGAAGGCCTATATCACCCACCCCGTTCTCTCCGGCCCGGCGATTGACAATATCAACGGTTCGCAACTCGATGAGTTGGTGGTAACCGATACCATTCCCCTAGCTGAGTCGGCACGACATTGCGAGAAAATTCGCCAAATTTCGATTGCTGAGATGTTAGGTGAGACGATTCGACGCATCTACAACGATGAGTCGGTCAGTTCACTTTATATGGATTAGCCGCCGCTTTTTTAGTAGAATCCGCGCTCTTTTTTGGATGGCTGCTCTCTGGTCGCGGAGAGGTAGCCTTTTTGCTCTATTATCAGGAGAACAAGTATGAGTAGTGTTAACTATAAACTGACTGCCGAAGTTCGCAGCGATACAGGTAAAGGTGCGAGCCGCCGCCTGCGCAAAGCGGGCAAAATTCCGGCAATTATCTATGGCGGCTCTGGAGCGCCGCAGTCGATTATGATGGATCATGATAAATTGATGCACCAGCTAGAGCATGAATCGTTCTACTCCCATATCCTAGAGCTAGATATGGGGGGGCGTAGTGAACAGTGTGTCCTCAAGGATCTACAGCGCCATCCGGCCAAAAACAGGATTCTTCATGCCGATTTTTTACGCACTAATCCCGAAGAGCGGTTGCGTATGAGCGTGCCGATCCACTTTATTAACGAGGATATCGCCCCTGGAGTGAAGAAGGGGGGAATGGTCTCCCATAACATTACTGAGGTGGAGATATTCTGTCTGCCCAAAGATCTGCCCGAGTATCTGGTGGCTGATCTAAGTCAGCTAGAGATTGAGCAGACGCTCCATATCTCCGATATTCAGCTACCCGAAGGGGTCGCTTTAGTGGAGCTAAGCCACGGGAGTGAACACAATCTACCGATTGCCGCGATTCATAAGACTCGTGCGAGTATCGAGGCGGAAAAAACGGGCGCTTAAAGCTCGTCTCGTCTCTGGCCCGATTGATGGGGGCGATACAGATAATAGCTGGTCTAGGAAACCCTGGGCCACAATACCAGCAGACCCGGCACAACGCCGGGTTTTGGTTAGTCGATGCGCTAGCTGAGCGCTGCGGTGCAAGCTGGCAGAGGCAGAGCCGTTTTCAGGCCGAAGTGGCTCAAATCACTCTCAACGGCGAACCGGTGTGGCTGCTCAAACCGATGACCTTTATGAATCGTAGCGGTAGCGCAATAGGTGCCTTAAGCCGCTACTACAAAATTGAGGCACCCGAGGCGATATTGGTCGCCCATGATGAGCTCGATCTGCCGCCCGGTAGGGTGCGCCTAAAGCAGGGGGGAGGGCATGGGGGCCATAATGGCCTGCGCGATACTATCTCTCATCTCAATAGTCGTGATTTTTGGCGGCTGCGACTCGGGATCGGCCATCCGGGCAGCGCCGCCGAAGTTACCCCCTATGTCCTAGGGAGTGCGCCTGTTAGCGAACAGCCGCAGCTATGGCAGATGGTGCAGCGCACGGTGGAGGAGATAGAGGCTATCGTCGCCGGTGAGTTTCAAGTGGTGATGAACCGACTCCATCGCGATTGAGAGCAGGATCGGTTGATGGGAGCAATTAACAGTTTAACTTTGTTGAGCGGGAAGAGAGTCTATGGGAATTAAGTGTGGCATTGTGGGTCTGCCTAATGTGGGTAAATCGACCCTGTTTAATGCCTTGACCCAAGCCGGTATTCAGGCAGAGAACTACCCCTTCTGCACCATTGAGCCTAATGTCGGGGTGGTGGCGGTACCGGATGAGCGGTTATTGCAGCTAGAGCAGATTGTGAAACCACGCCAGAGAGTCGCGACGACGATGGAGTTTGTCGATATCGCCGGTCTGGTCGCGGGAGCCTCTAAAGGCGAGGGGTTGGGGAATAAGTTTTTAGCCAATATTCGCGAAACCGATGCCATTGCCCAAGTGGTACGCTGTTTTGACGATGAGAATGTGGTTCATGTGGCCGGTCGGGTTAACCCGCTGGACGATATTGAGACGATTAACACCGAACTGGCACTTGCTGATCTGGAAACGGTGGAAAAAGCGGTGGTAAGAGTCTCTAAGTTGACCAAAAGCGGCAATAAAGAGGCCAAAGCGAAGCTAGAGACGATTGAAAAGGCGCGTGCTCACCTAGAGCGAGGAGAGTTGGTTCGTACGCTAACGCTTGATGAGGAGCAGCAGAGCCACCTCTATGATCTCCATCTTTTGACAGTCAAACCGACGATGTATATCGCCAATGTGGCCGAAGAGGGTTTAGAGAATAACCCCCATCTGGAGGCGGTAAGGGAGCTAGCTAAGGGTGAGGGGAGTGAAGTGGTTCCGGTCTGTGCCGCTATCGAAGCGGAGCTAGTCGAGCTAGAGGCACAGGAGGCGGCGCTATTTTTGGCCGAAATAGGCCAGAGCGAACCGGGACTCAATCGGGTCATTCGTGCCGGTTATCGGTTATTGGGGTTGCAGACCTACTTTACTGCCGGCGAGAAGGAGGTGCGTGCTTGGACGGTGAAGGTGGGAGCGACCGCACCGCAGGCGGCGGCGGTGATTCATACCGATTTTGAGAAGGGCTTTATTCGTGCTGAAGTAATAGCCTACCACGACTTTGTCGCCTGTGGAGGGGAGCAGGGGGCAAAGGAGGCGGGTAAGTTTCGGTTGGAGGGGAGAGAGTATATCGTCAATGATGGTGATATTATGCATTTTCGGTTTAATGTGTAACTTTAAGAGTTAGCTCACCCCATTTAGCCCCAGCATAGGTACCGAACGGGTGAACAGGGCCTCATGTGGCGATAAAACTGGCCAACAGGGCATAAGAATGTCATAATTATTGCATATTCTAACGAAGAGATGGCCTTTTAGAAATGAAACATGGGGTTTAACCGAATATGTTAGTAGAGTGGGATGATGAACTGAGTGTCGGTATTCAGGAGATTGATGAGCAGCATAAAGTGCTAGTCGGTCTAGTGAACGAGATGCATGATGCCATCCACGAACACCAAGGTCGCGAAGCGTCGATCGCGATTTTGGTGAAGCTAGTGGACTATACCAAGATTCACTTCGCCGTTGAAGAGAGTCTAATGCGGATCTTTGAGTACCCAGAGTACGAAGAGCACAAAGAGCAGCATGCCGCCTTGCTAGATGAGATTGCGATTATGCAGGAGAAGATTGACGCAGGTGGAGCCATTAGCTTTCAGCTACTCCACTTTTTGAAGATGTGGCTCACTAAGCATATTGTCGATTCAGACAAGAACTATACCGAACATTTTCTAAATACCGGCGTTAAGGCCACAACCAAAAACCAGAGCTGGTTCTCTCGCTTATGGCACTAGCGTTTAGGTGCAATGGATGACACGACTCACCCCTCAAGAGAATTGCATAGTTCATGACAGCCTCAATCGGGCTAGTCAACATGAAGAGTTTATTGATATTTTTTACGATGACTTCTTTCATAACGCCACCGGTGCCCTGCAGTTTTTTAAGGTGGTCGATATGGAGCGGCAGAAGAAAAAGCTCCGCTCCACCCTTAAAACCCTCATTCAAGCGATAGACGAAGAGCCGGGGCTGGAATTCTATCTGGAGTATCTGGCTCGAATGCATCAACGGTTTCATATTCCGCCGGAGATGTATGAGGTATGGGTCGATTCACTGATGGTGGCGCTGCGCCGCTGCGACCCGCTCTTCTGTCAGTCGCAGGAGGAGTTGTGGCGCAGAGTGTTACAGCATAGTGTCGATATCCTCTCTGGCGTTGAGGTCGAGCACTACCACTCTGCCTAAGAGAGGTGTCTAAATTTGCCTTCCTCAGCGGGGGAGGCTAGGGGCTAAGACCGTTAATTTGACATCAACAAGATTGATTTTGTCCCCGAGGTTTAGCGCAATTCGTTGCTGCGCCGGGATGAAAATAGTGTCAATGACCGAACGATGTCCGGTAATCAACGGCGTGTAGGTTTCAAACCCGCCCCTACGAAACCCGAAACATCCTCCATCCTCCATCTGGCGATAGGCGAACCGCTCCTCATCAATGTGAACTCTATTTTTAGAATGCCACTGTCTTGAGCTAGACTAGCGATTGCAGTAGCATGGACAGCCCTGAGCTGTGATTGGAGAGATATAAAGATGAAAACGATGATTATCACCTTGCTATTATTAAGCCATCTATCGAGCGGCTATGCGCTGGAAGTCGCGCCACGCTTAACAGATCGAGAGATTATCGAATCGCTAGCCGATCTAAAGAGCGACATAGCGCGGGTTGACCAGCGTTTTGATGCTGTTGACCAGCGTTTTGATGCTGTTAACCAGCGTTTTGATGCTGTTAACCAGCGTTTTGATGCCGTTAACCAGCGAATCGATTCGCTAGAGAAGCAGACCTCAGAGCGTTTTGATGCGATGGAGAAGCAGACGGCAGAGCGTTTTGACGCAATGGAGAAGCAGACCAACGCCCGTTTTGACGCGATTGACCAGCGTTTTGAGCAGATGAATGCTCAATTTGATAAGCTTTGGAATCTAATGCTGGTCATCATTGCCGGCGTCTTTGGCCTCATTGGTTTTGTGGTTTGGGATCGTAAAACGGCATTAAAGCCCCTAGAGCAGCGGTTAGAGCGGCTTGAGATGAGTCTGCAACAAGATTTTGAGATTCAGCATCGGCAGGGCTCAAAGATGACCCGACTGATAAACGCCCTCAAAGAGCTCGCGCAAAGCGACCCAAAACTGCAAGGGGTGCTGCGCAGCTTTTCTCTGCTGTAGTTAAATTATTCAGGCCTTTTTTAGCCCCACCCCAACCCTCCTCGCTGGGGGCAGTGAGTCACAATACCTGTTTTTTGCTCTTGAGAGAGACGACCCGATGAGTACCCTAGAACAGCATCAGACCCCGCTACCGGCCAACTATCGACTACACCGCTACCACATACAGCGCCAGCTAGGCAAAGGGGGCTTTGGGATTACCTACTTAGCGCTAGATACCGAACGGAATCGGTCGGCAGTGATCAAAGGTGGTTTCAAACCAAACCCCTACGGTCTCTACGATATGTTAGGCAATGTGTGGGGGTGGTCCTGCTTAGGGTATGATGAGCGGTATAGTGGAGGCGAAAATCAATGTCAAAATCGTGTAGATTCCGGCGGCTGCGCCCTCCGTGGCGGTTCATGGTTCGGCAGCCCCTGATCGCGATATTTTCAGGCAGAACGCATGAGACAGAAAATGACCACCAGCATACAAGGCTAGCTGCCAGAAACTACCCACCACCACATGAAAAAACCGCCCCACACCACCCTCACCGACCCCCACGATCGCTTCTTTCGCGAGAATTTCGAACGCAAAGAGCTAGCGCAAGACTACCTGCAACACTACCTACCGAACGAGATAGTCGCCCTCCTAGATATGAGCACCCTAACCATCGCCAAAGATAGCTATGTCAGCAAAGAGCTACGCAAATCGTTTTCAGATCTAGTCTATCGCGTAGAGTATCGTCACGAACCCGACCTATCCGAGGAGGAGAGGCCAGAAGGGGTTCACATCTACCTGCTGTTTGACCACAAAAGCACCCCCGACCGCTGGGTAGCGCTACAACTACTGCGTTATCAAGTGCTTAGTGCAGAGGCCTATCGCAAACAGAATCCGAAAGCCAAATACCTGCCACCGGTCTATCCGATAGTGCTCTACCACGGCCAATCGCGCTGGAATATAGCCCGCGACTATCAAGCCCTAATCCGACCACTCCCCGCAGCACTCACCCCCTATATCCCCCAATTTCGTTACGATCTACACGACATCTCCCCCCACGGAAAACTGGAACTCAAAGGGGAGGTGTTGACCCGTATGGCCTCATTAGCGTTACGCTATATCTATGATAAGCAACCGCTACAGCGACTGCTAGAGCTGATTGACCTAATCCGGCAAATTCAAGATCGCGCCACAGCGGTAGATGTATTAGAGTGCCTATTGCGCTACTATGTACAAGCCACGGAACGAGTTAGCGAAACCGAAGCGCGTGAAGCATGACAGACCCTACCCGATGGAGAACCACTGATGCAGACATTTATCGATAAATATGTGCAACAAGGTGAGGCAAATATACTCATCCGCCAACTGAAAACCAAATTTGGTATGGTACCTGGTGAGACGATGGCAAGGATCGAACAGGCCGATGCCGACACTTTGCTGCGTTGGTCTGAACGCATCCTGACCGCCGAAAAGCCCGAAGATCTATTTCATTGAGGTGGCAGTAGCATGGACAGCCCTGAGCTATTGATCGATTAACTTAAGCCATGAAAAGCGCGTTTATTTAACACCACCACCGTATTAAGGAGAGATATAAAGATGAAAACGATAATCATCACCTTGCTGTTATTAAGCCATCTATCGAGCGGCTATGCGCTGGAAGTCGCGCCACGCTTAACAGATCGAGAGATTATCGAATCGCTAGCCGATCTAAGGAGCGACATAGCGCGGGTTGACCAGCGTTTTGATGCTGTTGACCAGCGTTTTGAAGCCGTTAACCAGCGTTTTGAAGCCGTTAACCAGCGTTTTGACGCCGTTGACCAGCGTTTTGACGCCGTTAACCAGCGGATCGATTCGCTAGAGAAGCAGACTGTAGAGCGTTTTGATGCGATGGAGAAGCAGACTAACGCTCGTTTTGACGCGATGGAGAAGCAGACGGCAGAGCGTTTTGACGCGATGGAGAAGCAGACCAACGCCCGTTTTGATGCGATTGACCAGCGTTTTGAGCAGATGAATGCTCAATTTGATAAGCTTTGGAATCTAATGTTGGTCATCATTGCCGGCGTCTTTGGCCTCATCGGTTTTGTGGTTTGGGATCGTAAAACGGCATTAAAGCCCCTAGAGCAGCGGTTAGAGCGGCTTGAGATGAGTCTGCAACAAGATTTTGAGATTCAGCATCGGCAGGGCTCAAAGATGACCCGACTGATAAACGCCCTTAAAGAGCTCGCGCAAAGCGACCCAAAACTGCAAGGGGTGCTGCGCAGCTTTTCTCTGCTGTAGTTAAGTCGTTCCGGCCTTTTTTAGCCCCCATCCAACCCTTCTCTGTTGGGAAAGAGGGCTAAAAAAGGCCACAAAATCTTGACAACCCCCCCGCCTCTGGTAGAGTGGTCAAGCTTTTTTGCGCTGCGCCTCGCCACGACTTAGGCTGAGGGTGCGGTGGAGGTTTAACCGAAATGTCTGTGTAACTTATGCTGGAAAACTATCTGCCCGTTTTGATCTTCTTGGTTGTCGGCGTACTCTTTGGTGCGGTGATGCTTGGCATGGGTTTTCTGCTCTCGACCTCTAAGCCCGACAGAGAGAAGGACTCGCCTTACGAGTGCGGCTTTGAGGCGTTTGAAGATGCCCGTATGAAGTTCGATGTCCGCTTCTATCTGGTGGCGATTCTGTTTATTATTTTCGATCTGGAGATCGCCTTTCTCTTTCCTTGGGCGATTGTGCTGCGAGATATCGGCCTTTTCGGCCTACTAGCGATGGGGCTCTTTTTGGCAATTTTAGTGGTTGGGTTCATCTATGAGTGGAAAAAAGGGGCACTGCGGTGGGAATAGAGGGCAAGCTGAATGAGGGGGTTGTAACTACCTCTCTTGATAGCCTAATTAACTGGGCGCGAACCGGCTCAATGTGGCCGATGACCTTTGGGCTAGCCTGCTGTGCGGTGGAGATGATGCACGCTGGGGCGGCTCGTTACGATCTGGATCGTTTTGGAATCATTTTTCGCCCCAGTCCGCGCCAATCCGATGTGATGATTGTGGCCGGAACCTTATGTAATAAAATGGCTCCAGCGCTGCGTAAGGTCTATGACCAGATGGCCGAACCGCGCTGGGTGATCTCTATGGGCTCTTGTGCTAATGGCGGCGGTTACTACCACTACTCCTACTCAGTGGTGCGCGGCTGTGATCGCATTGTACCGGTCGATGTCTATGTCCCCGGCTGTCCGCCGACGGCTGAGGCGCTGCTCTACGGCATTTTGCAGCTACAGCAGAAGATCCAGCGCACCAATACCATTGCTCGACCGAAGGTGGCTTGACGATGTCTGACTACTATCTTGCCCTCTCTGAGAGCGTCAGTTCGGTGTTAGGCGAACTCTGTGGCGAGAGAGTTGTCGCCCATCGGGAGCTAACAGTGACGCTCAGTGCGGCCACTCTGCTCGCCGCCATGACGCGGTTACGCGATGATGAGGCACTCAAGTTTGAACAGCTGATCGACCTGTGCGGTGTTGACTATCTTGACTACCATGGTAAACAGCAGCTACAGCGTCAGGGCCGTTTTGCCGTCGTCTATCATCTACAGTCGATTAGTCTAAACCATCGGCTGCGAGTGCGCTGTTTTTGCGAGGAGGAGGCGATGCCGCTGCTCCCCTCGGTGACCACTATTTGGAGCTGTGCCGACTGGTTTGAGCGAGAGGCGTTTGATCTCTATGGCATCCTGTTTGAAGGCCATCCCGATTTACGCCGCATTTTGACCGACTATGGCTTTATCGGCCATCCGTTTCGCAAAGATTTCCCGATAAGTGGCCATGTTGAGATGCGCTACGATGAGCAGAAGCAGCGGGTTGTCTATCAGCCAGTGACGATTGATCCCCGTGATCAGATCCCAAAAGTGGTTCGGGAAGATCACCGCTACCTCTCTCCTGCTGCCGAGGAGGCCAAGAATGGCTGAAATTCGTAACTATACCCTTAACTTTGGCCCACAGCATCCGGCCGCCCATGGCGTGTTGCGGCTCATTCTGGAGATGGATGGCGAGGTGATTGAGCGAGCCGATCCCCACATCGGTCTGCTCCATCGCGGGACTGAGAAGCTGGCCGAGACTAAACACTATCTACAGAGTTTGCCCTATATGGATAGACTCGACTATGTCTCCATGATGTCTAACGAACACGCCTACTGTATGGCGATAGAGAAGGCGTTAGGGTTGGAGGTGCCGCTGCGGGCGCAATATATTCGGGTGATGTTTGACGAAGTGACTCGCATTTTGAACCATCTTATGTGGCTCGGTGCCCACGCCCTTGATGTCGGTGCGATGACGGTGTTTCTCTACGCTTTTCGGGAGCGAGAAGATCTGATGGATTGCTACGAGGCAGTCTCTGGGGCGAGGCTCCACGCCGCCTACTATCGCCCTGGTGGAGTCTATCGTGACCTACCCGCTAAGATGCCGCAGTTTAATCAGCAGGCGACTAAATACCACTCAGCGGAGGAGCTGCGACGGCTAAATGAGCCGCGACAGGGATCGTTGCTCGATTTTATCGAAGATTTTACCCACCGTTTTCCCGGCTATATTGATGAGTATGAGACCCTGTTGACCGATAACCGTATCTGGAAACAGCGCCTAGTCAATATTGGCGTTGTGACCCCGGAGCGGGCGTTGCAGCTCGGGTTAAGTGGGCCGATGCTGCGCGGTTCGGGGATAGCGTGGGATCTACGCAAAAAGCAGCCTTATGAGGTCTATGATAGACTCGATTTCGATATCCCCGTCGGGGTTAACGGCGACTGTTATGATCGCTATTTAGTTCGCATTGAGGAGATGCGCCAGTCGAACCGCCTCATCAAGCAGGCGATTCAGTGGCTAAGAGAGCACCCAGGCCCGGTGATTACCGATAATCGCAAGGTAGCGCCACCGCCACGAGAAGAGATGAAGCAGGAGATGGAGGCGCTTATTCACCACTTTAAGCTCTTTAGTGAGGGCTTTACCATCCCTGAAGGGGAGGTCTATGCGGCAGTGGAGCACCCAAAAGGGGAGTTTGGTATCTATCTAATCTCTGATGGAGCGAATAAGCCCTACCGCTTAAAGATTCGTGCCCCCGGTTTTGCCCACCTTGCCTCAATGAATGAGATGGTTTCGGGACACATGCTCGCTGATGTGGTGGCTGTGATTGGAACCCAAGATATTGTATTTGGAGAGATTGATCGCTAATGAGTGCTGCTGACCAGAGTCTGTTAACCGAGGAGTCTCGTATTGAGCTCGATAGCTGGATTGCCAAATATCCCCCCGAGCACAAAGTCTCGGCCGTGATGGCTGGGCTGCGTATCGCCCAAGAGCAGAATGGGGGTTGGCTCAGTAATGAGTTAATTGAAGCGGTTGCCGACTACCTTGAGATGCCCAACATTGCCGCCTACGAAGTGGCTACCTTCTACTCAATGTATGAGCGTGAGGCGGTAGGCAGACATAAGCTCTGCCTCTGCACCAATATCTCCTGTATGTTGCGCGGCTCGGATGAGTTAGTTAACCATCTACAGCAGCGGTTGGGGATTAAATTAGGCGAGACCACGGCCGATGGGCGGATTACCCTAAAAGAGGTGGAGTGTCTCGGTGCCTGTGTCAATGCGCCGGTAGCGCAACTTGGCCGCGACTATTACGAAAATCTGACTCCGGATGCGCTAGATCGCATTTTGGATCAACTCGATGAGTCTGTTTTGAAGGAGCCGTCGTGACAAATCAGGTCTGTTTCCGAACCCTAGATCAAGAGACCCCTTGGAGATTGGAGAGCTACGCGAGTGCCGGTGGGTATGAGGTATTCAAACGACTCTTGACAGAGAAGACCCCGGCGGCGGAGATTATCGACGAACTGAAGAGGTCGGCGCTACGGGGTCGCGGTGGTGCCGGCTTTCCGACCGGACTGAAGTGGAGCTTTATGCCCAAAGATGAGCGGCAGAAGTATATCGTCTGCAACTCCGATGAGGGGGAGCCGGGCACCTGCAAAGATAGAGATATACTGCGCTACAACCCGCACCAACTCATTGAGGGGATGGCGATTGCCGGTTATACCATCGGTGCCTCCATGGGCTACAACTACATTCGGGGCGAGTTCTGGGAGCCGTATGAGCGCTTTCAAGGCGCGATAGAGGAGGCGCGAGCTGCGGGCCTACTAGGCAGAGATATTCTCGGCAGCGGTTTTGATTTCGATCTAGAGGTACACCTCGGTGCCGGTGCCTATGTCTGTGGCGAAGAGACGGCGCTATTAGAGTCGTTAGAGGGCAAAAAGGGGCAGCCCCGTTTTAAACCCCCCTTTCCGGCCAACTATGGCCTCTATGGGCAGCCGACAACCATTAATAATACCGAAACCCTCGCCTCAGTACCGATCATTTTAGCCAAAGGCGGAGAGTGGTTTCTCAACTTAGGCAAGCCGAATAATGGGGGTGAGAAGCTCTTCTGTCTGTCGGGTCATGTTAATAAGCCGGCTAACTATGAGATTCCGCTAGGCACACCCTTTAGTGAGCTACTAGAGATGGCTGGCGGCGTGCTCGATGGGCGCCAGCTCAAAGCGGTGATTCCCGGCGGCAGCTCAACCCCAGTACTTCCTGCCGCTAAGGCGATGGCGATGAGTATGGATTACGACTCGATCGCAGCGGCCGGATCGATGCTAGGGGCGGGCTCAGTGATTGTGATCGCTGAGGGGACCTGCATGGTCAAAGTGCTGGAGCGCTTAGCCTACTTCTACCATGAAGAGTCGTGTGGCCAGTGTACCCCCTGTCGTGAGGGGACTGGCTGGCTCTATCGAATCATTCACCGTATCGAAAATGGTCAGGGGCGGCCAGAGGATTTAGACCAGCTCGATGATGTCGCCAGTCGTATTATGGGCAATACCATCTGTGCGCTAGGGGATGCGGCGGCGATGCCGGTGCGCAGTTTTCTGGAACACTTTCGCCATGAGTTCGAGTACCATATCGAGCATAAGCGGTGTATGGATAGCTAGACGGGCGGAGAAGAGATGAGACAAGTTACAATTGAGCTTAATGGTCAGCCACTACAGGTCGATAGCGACCGCTATGTGATCGAGGTAGCCGATGAGTATGGCGTGACCATCCCTCGCTTCTGTTACCACGGCAAACTCTCACTCGCGGCTAGCTGCCGGATGTGCCTAGTCGAAGTTGAACGGGCACCTAAACCGATGCCTGCCTGCGCCACACCGGTCGCCGAGGGGATGAAGATTCATACCCGTTCCCCCAAAGCGATTGCAGCACAGCGCTCAGTGATGGAGTTTCTGCTTATTAACCACCCGCTCGATTGTCCGATTTGCGATCAGGGGGGGGAGTGTGACCTACAAGATATCGCCGTCGGCTACGGTAATAACGCCTCTCGTTACCGTGAGAGCAAGCGGGTGGTGGTGGATCACGATATCGGGCCGTTAATTAGCACCGATATGACACGCTGTATTCAGTGTACCCGCTGTGTCCGTTTTGGGCAGGAGATTGCTGGGGTGATGGAGCTAGGGGCACCGGGTCGGGGCGAGCATATGCATATCGCCACCTATTTAGAGGGATCGGTCGATGCCGAAATATCGGCTAATGTGATCGATCTCTGCCCAGTCGGAGCGCTGACCTCAAAGCCGTACCGCTTTAGTGCCCGCTCGTGGGAGTTGAGCTCTATGACATCGATCTCCCCCCACGATATCTTAGGCAGCCATCTGCGGGTCGATACGCTGCGGGGGGAGGTCAAACGGGTTGTGCCGGCAGAGTGCGAGGCCTTAAATGAGTGTTGGCTCTCAGATAGAGACCGATTTAGTTATCAGGCGTTGACCCACCCCGACAGGTTATTAACTCCCGAAATTAAACGGGATGGTCGGTGGCAGAAGATCGACTGGGATAGTGCACTAACCTATGCGGCCGAAGGGTTGCTAGGGGTGGTCAAAGAGTCGGGTAGCAGCGCTCTCGGAGCGTTACTCAGTGCTGAGTCTTCAGTAGAAGAGCTCTATTTAGCACAAAAACTGCTGCGTGGTCTCGGGAGTCACCATATCGATAGCCGCCTCTGGCGTAGTGACTTCTCCACCCAACAGGGCGATCCGCACCGCCCCGGTTTTGCCAAACCGCTGGCCGAACTGATGGCGGTGCCGTTGCTGCTGGTTATCGGTAGTGATCTGACTAAGGAGCAGCCGCTACTAGCCCAGCGGGTTCGTCGTGCAGCGCGTGAGTTACCGTGTGAAGTGGTGGCGCTCAATCCGATAGACTTCGACCTGCGTCTGCCAGCCTCGCCACTGTCGCAACACCTCGCACCACTGGTGCTAGAGGGCCACCTTGCCGGTACGGTCAAACAGTTGGCTAAGCTGAGCGGTAGCGCAGTCGCCGAACCCCATCGGGAGTGGATAGAGCAGGCAAGTGTCGGTACACGCGAAGAGGCGCTGGCCGACAAATTGGCGCAGCAGCACGGCCAGATTTCGATCTTATTAGGGGCACACGCCATGGCGCTGCCGAACTATGGCCGCCTGCAGCAGTTAGCCGCACTGCTAGCTAAGTTAAGTGGTGCCTCCCTGTCGCTACTGCCTACCGGGGGGAATAGTGCGGGCGCGGCATTAGCAGGGGCACTCCCGCACCGCCTTGCTGGCGGGGCGACTATTGAGGGTGGCGATGCGGGGATGAGCTGGCCACAGATGTTTAGCGAGGGGCTTAAAGGGTATCTGCTACTCAATGTCGAACCGGTAGATGATTGTCTCGATAGTCAGTTAGCCTATCAAGGGCTAGCTAAGGCCGATTTTGTGGTAGCGTTAAGTAGTTATGGGAGCGATTTGCTGCGAGAGCAGGCCGATCTACTGCTGCCGATTGCGCCATTTTTGGAGTCAGAGGGGACTTTTATCAATGGCTTAGGGGAGTGGCAGAGCTACTTTGCGACGGTTCCCCCGCAAGGTGAGAGTAAACCGGCTTGGAAGCTGCTGCGGGTGCTGGGCAATCTGTGTGATCTGGCCGGATTTGAGCAGATGGAGCTGTGTGATGTCACGGCCGAGCTACGGGAGATCGTCTCACCGCTCGATGATAGCGACTCTGTGGCAGTGACAGCCGTTAGTGTCGCCGACCCTTCGCCCTCAGCGGGGCTACAGCGTCTCGCCGCCGCCGCTATCTATCGCGCCTCGCCGATGCTGCGGCGGGCCACGGCGCTGCAAGCGACTCAAGACGGTGTGCGGGCCGATACTCTGCGTCTCTCAAGTGCGACAGCGACCGCTGCCAAAATTGATGTCAGCGCCACTGACATTGAGTTAAAAGCGGCAGATCTCTCGCTAACCCTCAATTGGGTTGTGGATGAGGGTGTGCCGCCGGACTGCTTCTATCTGGCAGCTGGCAGTGAAGCGGCACGCAGAGTGCCGCTGCAGGGCCGTTTTGAACTCAGTCGCGTAGCGGATTAACAGGGAGCCACAAGGGAGAGCGTTATGGTGGAGTTTCTACAGTCGATAATGACCACAATCGGTCTGCCCGAGGGGCTGCAATATCTGCTAATGACCCTACTGAAAATAGCGGCTATTTTGCTGCCGCTGCTCGCTGCCGTCGCCTACTACACGCTGGCAGAGCGCAAAGTGATAGGCTACATGCAGGTTCGTATCGGCCCGAATCGAGTCGGCCCTCGGGGGCTGCTGCAGCCGATTGCCGATGCGGTTAAGTTAATGTTTAAGGAGATTGTGATCCCCTCTCGGGCCGATAAGCCGCTATTTATTATCGCCCCTATCTTATCGATGGCACCGGCGCTAGCGGCTTGGGCGGTGATTCCCTTTAACAGTGAGCTGATTTTGGCCGATGTCGATGCCTCGCTGCTCTATGTGCTAGCGCTCACATCAATTGGTGTCTATGGGGTGATTGTGGCCGGTTGGGCGTCGAACTCTAAGTATGCTCTGCTAGGGGCGATGCGTTCGGCGGCGCAGATCGTGTCGTATGAGATTGCGATGGGCTTTGCCCTAGTCGGCGTCTTAATGGCCGCCGGTAGTATCAATTTAGGTGAGATTGTCAATGGCCAGCAGGGGGGGATTTGGCACTGGTACTGGCTGCCGCTGCTGCCGCTGTTCTTGGTCTATTTTATCTCCGGTGTCGCCGAAACCAATCGTGCCCCCTTTGATGTCGCTGAAGGGGAGTCGGAGATTGTGGCCGGCTTCCATGTCGAGTACTCTGGAATGGCGTTTGCAGTCTTCTTTTTGGCCGAATATGCCAATATGATCCTTATCTCGTTACTGACAGCACTGATGTTTATGGGGGGGTGGCTGTCACCGTTTGAGGGCTTTGAGGCCTTCGCCGGAACGCTATTAGCGGAGTCGAGTATCGTCTGGTTGCTTCTAAAAACGGCGCTCTTTATGTTTCTGTTTCTCTGGTTTCGGGCTACCTTTCCCCGCTACCGTTACGATCAGATTATGCGGTTGGGGTGGAAGGTCTTCATTCCGATCACCCTCGTCTGGATTGCCGTCGTCGGGGTCGCGGTGGTGGCTGAATTAGGCCCCTGGTTTACACTCAATGGATAACCAAGCAGGTAGGCAAGCATGAGCGCAATGTTACAACTCTTAAAGAGTCTGACTCTCGCCGAGCTACGCAAAGGGCTAGGGGTCACTGGCCGCTACTTTTTTAAGCGCAAATTGACGGTACAATACCCTGAGGAGCGGGCACCTATCTCGCCTAGATTTCGTGGTCAGCACGCTCAGCGGCGCTACCCTAATGGTGAGGAGCGCTGTATCGCCTGCAAACTGTGTGAGGTGATCTGTCCGGCGCAGGCGATTACGATTGAGGCCGAAGAGCGCAGCGATGGTAGCCGTCGAACCACTCGCTACGATATCGATCTAGCTAAGTGTATCTTTTGTGGCTTTTGTGAGGAGGCGTGTCCGGTCGATGCTATCGTTGAGACTCATCTCTACGAGTATCATGGCGAGTCGCGTGACGATCTACTCCTTACCAAAGCGAAGTTGCTGGCGAATGGTGATAAGTATGAGACCCAAATCGCCGCCGCTCGTGCCGAAGATGCCCCCTACCGTTAGCGTGTGGAGTTTATAGCGTTATGTCATTAGAGCAGTTGGTCTTCTACTTTTTTGCCGGGGTGCTGCTTGTGGCCGCACTGATGGTGGTGACGGTGAAAAATCCGGTGCGTGCGGCGCTATTTCTGGTGCTCGGCTTTTTTGCCAGTGCGGCACTATGGCTGCTACTAGAGGCGGAGTTTCTCGCGATTACCCTCATTTTAGTCTATGTCGGTGCGGTGATGGTGCTGTTTCTGTTTGTGGTGATGATGCTCGATATTAATCTTGCTATCCTGCGAGAGGGGTTTGCCCGCTATCTGCCGCTAGGAGTCGCTGTTGCTGTGGTCATGGCGGTTATGATGGTGATGGTCGTGGGGGGGGAGCCGTTCGGACTAGAGCACGCTGCTGCACCGGAGCGACAGGGGGCTGAATTTAGCAATACCCGTCTGTTAGGCAGTGTCCTCTACACCGACTATCTGTTTGCGTTTGAGTTAGCTGCCGTGGTGCTGTTAGTGGCGATTATTGCCGCGATTGCGCTAACGCTGCGCCACCGAGATACCACCAAGTTTCAGGAGGTGGGTAATCAGGTGGTAGTGAGTCGTGAGGATCGGGTTCGCCTGGTTAAAATGGAGCCTGAGCAGCGGCGTTAGCCCTGTTCAATAAGGAGAGCGTTGTGATAGCACTTGCCGATTATTTGACTGTGAGCGCCATACTCTTCAGTATCAGTATGGCTGGGGTTTTTATTAACCGTAAGAATCTGATTATTCTATTAATGTGTATTGAGTTAATGTTACTGGCAGTCAATATTAACTTTATCGCCTTCGCCCACTTTTTGGGGGATAGTGCCGGGCAGGTGTTTGTCTTCTTTATTCTGACTGTGGCGGCTGCGGAGGCGGCGATAGGGCTGGCGATTCTGGTGGTGCTGTTTCGTAACAAACGCACTATTAATGTGGCTGATCTGAATGGGTTGAAAGGGTAGGAGCGCTTCATGTTTGAAAACTGGCATCAGGTCACCATCGCTACCGTTCTCGCGCCGCTTATCGGTGCTATTATCGCTGGGCTGTTTGGGGCAAAAATTGGCCGTAAGGGGGCGCATCGAGTCACTATTATCGGTGTCGCTATCGCCACGCTGCTCTCGCTTGCACTGTTTGTCCATATTGTCTTTGAGGGTGGGGCGGTGATAAATCAGACCGTCTATCTCTGGATGATCGCCGATGGGATCTCGTTTGAGATCGGCTTTTTGATTGATGAGTTGACGGTGATGATGATGGTGGTGGTCACCTTCGTCTCGCTGATGGTGCATATCTATACCATCGGCTATATGGCCGATGATGAGCATAACTGGCCTGCGGAGAGCCGGGCCGGTAAACATAGCTATCAGCGCTTCTTTAGCTATATTTCGCTCTTCACCTTCTCAATGTTGATGCTGGTGATGGCCAACAATTTTATGCAGCTCTTCTTTGGCTGGGAGGCGGTCGGGCTGGTCTCCTATCTGCTGATCGGTTTCTGGTCAACCCGAGAGTCGGCGGTCTATGCCAATTTAAAGGCCTTTTTGGTCAATCGGGTGGGCGATTTTGGCTTTATTCTCGGTATTGCGGCGGTCTTAATGTACTTTAATTCGCTCGACTATATGACCGTCTTCGGTAGTGTCGATCAATTTAAAGAGGTGACTATCTCTATCTGGCCCGGAACCGAGTGGTCTTTAATGACTGTGATTGCGATTCTGCTCTTTATCGGTGCGATGGGAAAGTCGGCGCAAGTGCCGCTACATATCTGGCTGCCCGACTCAATGGAGGGTCCGACACCTATCTCGGCGCTTATTCATGCCGCTACCATGGTGACCGCCGGTATCTTTATGGTAGCGCGGATGTCGCCTATCTATGAGCTCTCTGAAACGGCGCTGTCGTTTGTGTTAATCATCGGCGCGGTGACGGCGCTATTGATGGGCTTTTTGGGGCTGGTGCAGCACGATATTAAGCGCGTGGTGGCCTATTCGACCCTGTCGCAGCTCGGTTATATGACGGTGGCGCTCGGTGCCTCAGCCTACTCAGCGGCGCTGTTTCATCTGATGACTCACGCCTTTTTTAAAGCGCTTCTCTTCTTAGCCGCCGGGTCAGTCATTATTGCCATGCACCACCAGCAGGATATGCGCCAAATGGGCGGTCTGCGTCGATATATGCCGATTACCTGGATCACCTCGCTCATAGGCTCGTTAGCCCTTATTGGTGCCCCCGGTTTTGCTGGTTTCTTCTCTAAGGACACCATTATTGAGGCGGTAGGTTATAGCCAAATAACGGGGTCTGGTTTCGCCTATGCGGCGCTTCTTATCGGGGTGTTTGTTACCGCCCTCTATAGCTTTAGAATGTATTTTCTGGTCTTTCATGGTCAGGAGCGGATGGATGAGCATACCCGTCACCATCTACACGAAACGCCATGGGTGGTGACGCTGCCGTTGGTGCTGTTGGCGATCCCCTCGGTGGTGATAGGCTATCTCTATGTCGATGAGATGGCCTTTGGGAGCTTCTTTGGTAGTGCGATTACGGTGCTGCCGCACCATAGTGCCCTGGCTGAGTTGGAGCAGCAGTTTCATGGGCCGTTGGCGATGATAGAGCACGGCCTTGTGACCGCCCCCTTCTGGTTAGCGTTAGCTGGGGTGGTGACTGCGTGGCTGCTCTATATGAAATTTACCTCAATGCCGGCGCTTATCGCCGAGAGGCTGGCACCGCTACACCGCCTGCTGCTCAATAAATACTATTTTGATGAGCTGTTCGCCGGTCTCTTTGGTGGCGGGAGCCGTGCACTAGGGGGGGGCTTGTGGCGTGTCGGTGATCGGGTGCTAATTGATGGGTTGATGGTTAATGGCAGTGCATGGTCGGTCGGTTGGATAGCCTCTATTGTCCGTCATATTCAGTCGGGTATGCTGTTTCACTACGCCTTTACCATGATTTTGGGGCTGTTGGGGCTCTTCATCTGGTCTGTTCTGGTCTGGTAACGGTCGTTGCTGGTTATGACAACAACACAGGGAATGAGGAATGGTTGCTGATCTTCCGCTATTAAGTCTGGTTATCTGGATGCCGATCGTCGGCGGCCTGCTGGTGCTCTATTTGGGCAGTGGCGGTAATGCCTTTCATGCAAAGGTGGTGGCGTTACTTGTCGCTATCGCTACCTTTTTAATCTCGCTGCCGTTGTGGGGCGGGTTCGATACGACCACTGCGGCGCTACAGTTTCAGGAGCAGGCGCTCTGGATTGAGCAGTTTAAGGTCAACTACCATTTAGGCGTCGATGGCTTTTCGATGCCGTTGATTCTGTTAACCACCTTTATGACGGTGATTGTCATCCTCTCGGCTTGGGAGGTGATTAAGGATAGACCGGCGCAATATATGGCCGCGTTTTTGATTATGGAGGGGTTGATGAACGGCGTCTTCGCCTCCCTCGATGCGATGCTCTTCTATGTCTTTTGGGAGGCGATGCTGATTCCGATGTTTATTATCATCGGGATATGGGGTGGCGATAATCGGGTCTATGCGACGATTAAGTTCTTTCTCTACACCTTTCTCGGCTCAGTCTTTATGCTGGTGGCGTTAATCTATCTTCGCTTTGAGACCGGTAGCTTTTCGATTCTCGACTACCACGCGGCGGCTATTCCGCTAGAGGCGCAGATAGCTATCTTCCTAGCCTTTCTAATCGCCTTTGCGGTTAAAGTACCGATGTGGCCGGTACACACATGGCTACCCGATGCCCATGTGCAGGCCCCGACGGGGGGGTCGGTGATTCTGGCGGCTATTATGTTAAAACTCGGTACCTATGGTTTTGTCCGCTTCTCTCTGCCAATTACTCCTGACGCCTCTCACGCCCTCGATGGCTTGATGGTCGCGCTGTCACTGATTGCGATCACCTATATCGGCTTTGTGGCGCTGGTGCAGCAGGATATGAAGAAGTTAATCGCCTACTCCTCCATTTCGCACATGGGGTTTGTGACCCTCGGCTTCTTCATTCCGTTTATGATCTATGAGGCGACCGGCTCGTTTCATGGGGCGGCGATGGGTATTGAGGGCGGTTTAGTGCAGATGATTGCCCACGGTTTTGTCTCTGGGGCGATGTTTCTCTGTGTCGGGGTGATGTATGACCGAGTTCACAGCCGTGATATCGATAGCTACGGCGGTGTGGTTCATGTGATGCCCCTGTTTACCGGTTTTATGGTGCTATTTGCGATGGCAAACGCCGGCCTGCCTGGGACGGCCGGTTTTGTCGGCGAGTTTATGGTGATTTTAAGCGCCTTTAAAGCTAACTTTTGGGTAGCCTTTATTGCTGCTACTACGCTGATTCTTGGTGCAGCCTACACCTTGTGGATGGTCAAGCGGGTACTGTTTGGTAAGGTAGTCCATGATCACGTCGCGACGATGGAGGATCTCTCAAGGCGGGAGTTTCTGATAATGGCGATACTAGCGCTAATGGTGCTGCTGTTGGGCCTTTGGCCCGCGCCTCTGCTGGAGGTGATGACGCCAAGTGTCGATAACCTAATCCAACACCTTGCGACACCTAAAATTTAATAGAGGGAACGACATTGATGAGCTTTAGCCTGCCTCAGTTTGCCGCAGCGTTGCCGGAGATATTTGTACTGGGAATGATCTGCCTCATTCTGCTGCTAGATCTCTTTTTGAGTGATGAGCAGCGAATTGTCACCTATCTATTGTCGCAGTTGACCGCTGTCGGCGTAGCGCTATTATCGTTCGGTTATCTCGGCAGTGAGACGGTGGTGACCTTCTCCGGCCTATTTATTATGGACGATATGGCGGCGCTACTTAAGGGGAGTGTCGGGCTGATGATGGTGGCTATCTTTGTCTATTCGCGCCACTATCTGTTGCAACGAGAGCTCTTTAGCGGTGAGTTTTTTACCCTCTCTCTGGCGGCGATGCTAGGGATGATGGTGATGATTTCGGCGCATAGTCTGTTAACTATCTATCTAGGGCTGGAGTTGATGTCGCTGTCGCTCTATGCGCTGGTGGCCCTGCAGCGCGATTCGATGCAGGCCTCCGAGGCGGCGATGAAATATTTTGTCCTCGGTGCGATGGCTTCGGCGATGCTGCTCTACGGCATGTCGATGCTCTATGGTATGAGCGGTACCCTTAATCTTAACGATATGAGCGCAGTGTTAAGCGCGATTGAGGGGGAGGGGGAGCTGTCGGTATTGATCTTTGGCTTGGTTTTTGTGTTGGTCGGGGTGGCCTTTAAACTCGGTGCGGTGCCGTTTCATATGTGGGTGCCCGATGTCTATCACGGTGCGCCGACGGCGGTGACGATGCTCATTAGCACCGCCCCGAAAGTGGCCGCTTTGGCGATGTTAATGCGGCTGGTGGTGGAGGGGATGGGGCCGCTACAGCCGCAGTGGATCGATATTTTGACCCTTTTGGCGCTGCTGTCGATTATTGTTGCTAATGTGATTGCGATAGCGCAGACCCATTTGAAGCGAATGTTGGCCTACTCTGGTATCTCCCATATCGGTTTTCTGCTGCTAGGGGTGATCGCCGGCACGGCAGAGGGGTATGGGGCGGCGATCTACTATGTCATCGTCTATGCGATCATGGGAATGGCCGGTTTCGGTCTGGTGATTCTGCTCAGTCGGCGCGGTTTTGAGGCGCAAAATATTAGCGATTTAGCCGGTCTGCACCGTCACCACCCTTGGTTTGGCTTGATGGCGCTGCTGATTATGTTCTCCATGGCCGGTATGCCACCGCTGCTCGGTTTTTGGGCTAAACTGGCGGTACTACAGGCGGTGGTTGAGGTCGGTTTAATCCATTTAGCCATTATTGCGGTCATCTTTTCGGTCATCGGGGCGTTCTACTATCTGCGCGTCGTGAAGGTGATCTACTTTGATGAGCCGGCAGAGGGGGCACCTAAGTTGTCACCTCCGGAGGATTTGCGGCTAATCTTCACTCTCAATGCGTTGGCTATTCTGGTCTTAGGGTTGATGCCCGATGGCTTGTTAGAGCTCTGTTTGGCTCTGTTTGTGGTTTAAGGTTGGCTATCGATTTTGCATGAAAAAAAAGCTGATTAACTGGTTTCACTTCTCCTCTCCGGCGACCTTCTACCCGTTGGCGGGGCGGTTAATTCCTTGGTTCGCGCTGGTGACGGTGGTGTTGATGGCTATCGGGCTCTATATGAGCTTCTTTGTGGCACCGACCGACTATAAGCAGGGGGAGGGGTATCGGATTATCTTTATCCATGTTCCGGCGGCGTGGATGTCGATGTTTATCTATGTGATTATGGCCGGCTGGGCCGCCGTTGGGTTGGTGTTTAATACTCGTTTGTCCTCTATGATGGCGAGTGCGCTAGCACCGACCGGAGCGGCGATGGCCTTTTTGGCGCTCTGGACTGGTGCCTTTTGGGGTAAGCCGATGTGGGGCACTTGGTGGGTGTGGGATGCGCGGTTGACCTCGGAGCTAATTCTGCTGTTTCTCTATTTGGGTTTTATGGCGTTACAGGCTGCGATTGATGATCCGCGTCGTGCTGATCGAGCCGGTGCGGTATTGGCGATTGTGGGCGTGGTCAATATTCCGATTATCTACTTCTCGGTTAAGTGGTGGAATACGCTCCATCAGGGGGCGACGCTGACGATGCAGGGGAGTTCGATGAACCCGACGATGCTAAATACACTACTCATCATGACATTCGCCTTTTGGGGCTACTGCATTGTCATGGCGTTAATGCGGGTGCGAACTCTGATTTTGCAGCGAGAGCGCCACACTAGTTGGGTTAAAGAGTTAACCGGAGGGTAGTCGATTGGACGGGGTGAGAGAGTTTTTCTATATGGGGGGGTACTGGCTCTATGTTTGGGGCTCATTTGTGGTTACCGCTCTGTTTATGGTGGCTGAACCGGTGATTCTCTATCGGCGTCAGCGACACATTGAAGGGGCTCTGCGCCGCCAACAGCGGCAAGAGAAGGCGTTGGTTGATGGAGGATTAGATGAAAGCACGACATAAACGATTATCGATACTGGTCGCGGGGGTGGCCGTTCTCTCTTTAGCGACGCTATTTATCTTTAAGGCGTTAGATAACAACCTCTCCTACTTCTTCTCCCCTACCGAGGTGACGCAGGGGGTAGCACCGGTTGAGCATATTTTTCGCTTAGGGGGATTGGTCGAGGTCGGTAGTGTGCAGCGGGGGAGTGATGATCTCATGGTCACCTTCGTCGTCTCCGATGGGCCGCACCAGGTGAAGGTGAACTACAGCGGTATTTTGCCCGATCTCTTTAGCGAAGGGCAGGGGGTGATTGCCCAAGGGAGGCTAAATGATCAAGGTATTTTTGTTGCTCAGGAGGTGCTGGCTAAACACGATGAGACCTATATGCCGCCAGAGGTGGCAGAGGCGCTAGAGAAGGGGCATCAGGCCGGAGAGGCGCAAAACTATCAAAACTATCAAAACCATAACGCGGCAGGTCAGAGTATATGATTCCAGAACTTGGTCACTTTGCGCTTATTCTGTCGCTAGCGTTTGCCATTATGCTGGGGACACTGCCGTTGATTGGTGCTCAGCGAGGGGTAGCGGCTTGGATAGCGCTGGCACGGCCTTTGGCGTGGGGAGTGTTTGTCTGTATGGCGCTCTCCTATCTGGCACTCACCTGGTCGTTTATAGTGCACGACTTTTCGGTCGCTTATGTGGCGCAGAACTCCAATACTAAACTGCCGTTTATCTACCTTATCTCAGGGGTATGGGGGGCACATGAGGGGTCGCTGCTGCTGTGGGCGCTGATTTTGGGTCTCTGTGGTGCTGCGGTGGCAAGCTTTAGCCGCAGCGTGCCGGACGCGATGGTGGCGCGAGTGTTGGCCGTTATGGGGCTGGTGAGTGTCGGTTTTCTGCTCTTTATGCTCTTAACTTCTAACCCGTTTGAGCGGCTATTCAATCCGCCGGCCGATGGGCGTGATCTCAATCCGCTGCTGCAAGATCTTGGGCTCATTATCCATCCGCCGCTACTCTATATCGGCTATGTCGGCTTTGTGGTGCCGTTTGCCTTTGCTATCGCCGCGATGCTTGGGGGGCGGCTCGATGCCGCTTGGGCTCGCTGGTCGCGGCCGTGGACTAATATCGCATGGCTCTTTTTGACCCTCGGTATTGCGCTCGGGAGTTGGTGGGCCTACTACGAGCTAGGGTGGGGCGGCTGGTGGTTTTGGGATCCGGTCGAAAACGCCTCGTTTATGCCGTGGCTGGTCGGAACGGCGCTGATGCATTCGCTAGCGGTGACTGAAAAACGGGGGGGCTTTAAGGCGTGGACGGTACTTTTGGCCATCTTTACCTTCTCGTTAAGTCTATTGGGTACCTTTTTAGTCCGTTCGGGGGTTTTGACCTCCGTTCACGCCTTTGCAACCGATCCGGAGCGGGGGCTGTTTATCCTAATCTTTTTGGTGGTCGTGGTGGGGAGCTCACTGCTGCTCTATGCGGTTCGTGCGGCTGATATTCGTTCTCGGGTGCGGTTTGAGCTAATCTCGCGGGAAACTGGCCTGCTACTGAATAATGTCATTTTAGTCGTTGCCGCCGTGAGTGTGCTGCTCGGAACACTCTATCCGCTTATTATTGATGCGTTGGGCTATGGCAAGATTTCGGTCGGGCCGCCCTACTTTAATACAGTGTTTATCCCTCTAACCGCGCCTTTAGTGGTGTTAGTCGGTATCGGTATTTTGGTGCGCTGGAAACGGGATAGTGTGGCTAATCTACTGCCTCGTCTCTGGCCGGCTGCTGTGGCTGCGATAGCCGCAGGACTGGTGTTACTGCTGCTCTTTGCCGACTCTTTTAGTCTGTTGGCATGGTTTGGGGTGACGCTAGCGGTGTGGGTGGTGCTAATGACTCTGCAGGGGGTACGGGAGCAGCGCTCTAACCGTCGTTGGCGAGATATCAGCCGTGGCTACTGGGGGATGGTGCTAGGCCACATCGGTCTGGCGGTGTTTGTGATTGGCGTGACGCTGACCTCTATCTACAGTACCGAAAAGGATGTCAGATTAGCCCCGGGAGAGAGCTATCTTATGGGGGGTTATACCTTTGTGTTTCAAGGGGTTAAAGAGCTTACTGGGCCAAACTATACCGCTTGGCGGGGGGAGGTGGATGTCTTCTATGGCGATGAGAAGGTGACTCACCTTAGCCCTGAAAAGCGGACTTATTGGGTTCAGACGATGCCGATGACCGAGGCGGGAATCGATCCTGGACTGTTTCGCGATCTCTTTGTCGCCATCGGCGAGCCGTTAGGAGAGAGTGGGGCGTGGAGTGTGCGCCTCTACCATAAACCGTTTGTGCGCTGGCTCTGGTTTGGGGCGTTAATAATGGCGTTGGGGGGCGGCTTAGCGGCTTTTGATAAGCGCTATCTGCGTATGGCCAAACTGGCTCGTGGCACGGTTAATAGTGAAAAGAGCGAGCCACATTCGCGCCCCATCGCGACACCACAAGAGTCGTTGGGATGAACCGCTATCTGTTACCGCTAGTTATCTTTATCGCCCTGTCACTACTGTTAGCGATCGGGTTGAAGCTCAATCCGCGTGAGGTACCTTCGCCCTTTATCGGTAAGGTGGCACCGGCGTTTACCTTGCCGCAGCTACATCAGGCAGAGAAGTCGTTCGATCCGGTACAGATGCAGGGGCAGATCTGGTTGCTCAATGTCTGGGCTTCGTGGTGTGTCTCCTGTCGGGCTGAACATAAGGTGATCACCTACATGGCTGAGGTGGAGGGGGTGACGATTATCGGTTTGAACTATAAAGATGAGCGGGGCGATGCGATTCGCTGGTTAGGGCAGTTTGGTAACCCCTATCTCTTAAGCGCCCACGATCTGGCGGGCGAGGTTGGTATCGATTGGGGGGTCTATGGGGTGCCGGAGACCTTTGTTATCGATAGAGAGGGGGTGGTTCGCCATAAACATATCGGGCCGGTGACGATGGAGTCGTACCGTAGCCAAATTAAACCGCTGCTTGAGCAGCTACAACAGGAGAGTTAAGTGCGCTGGATTGTTCTGCTACTGTCGGGGCTGCTGCTCTGCTCTCCTCTTAGGGCTAAAGTCGATATCTACCACTTTGACCAGCCAGAGCAGGAGGCGCTCTATAAAGAGCTAATCGCGGAGCTGCGCTGTTTGGTGTGTCAAAATCAGAATCTAGCCGATTCGAATGCCGAACTAGCACAAGATTTGCGCCGTAAAACTTATGAGATGGTGGTTGCAGGTAGCCGTCGCGAGGCGATTATCGATTATATGGTAGAGCGCTATGGCGATTTTGTCCTCTATAATCCGCCCATGGGGGGTAAGACGCTAATGCTCTGGATTGGGCCATTTATGATTCTGCTACTGGCGCTATTTGTGGTTGGGCGTCTAATTCAGCAGCAGCGTCGTAGGGTGAGTCTATCCGATGAGGAGGCACCCGATCCGGTGGCGTTGCAACGGGCAGAGGCGCTGCTTCGTGATGGCTCAAAGGAGGGGGGCTTATGATAACCTTTACCCTCTTGGCCGCACTGCTGCTGCTAGTGGCTGTGGTGAGTGTGATTCTGATGATGCGCCGTTCAGTGACCCATCTCACTAACATCGATGGCGAGGCGCAGAATATCGCCATCGCCAGAGAGCGCTTAGCTGAGCTAGAGGCGATGCAGCAGCAGAACCAGCTCTCTGATGAGGAGGTAGCGCAGATTCGTGCCGAAATTGAGCAGGTCTTAGCGAGCGAAATTGCCACCCCAGTGGCCAATAACATTGCGCAAAGCGGCGCGGGGCGGGGGCGTCGAAGCGCGATCGCCTTAGCTATCTTTGTGCCGCTGTTTACGGTGCTGCTCTATCTGCAACTCGGTTCGCCCTCCCATCTTACCCCCGCTGAGGAGCGGCAGGCACAGCAGTTAGCGGCCGCTGGCGAGGTGCCGGCCTCAATGGAGGAGCTGGTGGTTCAGCTCGAAAAGCGGCTACAGCAAGAGCCCGATAATATCGATGGCTGGTTTATGCTCGGGCGTAGCTATGCGGCGCTAAATAACTATCCTAAAGCGGTTGAGGCGTATGAGCGGGTCTATGCTGAAGTTAAAGATAACCCGATGGTACTGCTAGCGCTCGCCGATGGTTTAGCGATGCTGCAAAACGGCTCGATGCAGGGGCGGCCGCAGCAACTGATTCAGCAAGCGCTCGATATTGAGCCGCAAAATGCGATTGCGCTCTGGTTAGCTGGCCACGCCGCGACGGAGACGGGTGAGAGTGAGCAGGCGCTACAGTTCTGGTATCAGGCTCGGCGGGGGTTACAGCAGCAGCCCGATGAGCTAGAGGTATTAAACCAGCAGATTACAGCACTAGAGCAGCAGCTCGGTGTGGAGCCGCCGGCCCCCTTGACCCCCTTGGCTGCTGTAGCCGAGGGAGACGAGGTAGCGTTACAACTACGGGTCGAGCTCGATGCGGCCTTGCAGAACGACATTCGTGGGGATGAGGTACTCTTTATCTTTGCGCGGGCGGTATCGGGGCCACCGATGCCGTTAGCTGCGGTACGAAAACAGGCCTCCGATCTCCCCTTGACAATTACCCTAGACGACTCACAGGCGATGATGCCTGAGATGCGACTCTCCAACTTTGAACAGGTCAATCTAGTCGCCCGTATCTCCAGAACGGGGCAGCCAACGGCCCAAAGCGGTGATCTCACCGGTGAGCTAGATGCCATTACTACCCGTCACCAACAACCACTGCTGATAACGATTAACCGCAAGGTTCCCTAACGATAACTGCTAATGACCGATACGCCGATTCAAGATCCCTACGCTGAACGCGAAGCCGAAAAATATACCAACCCGATCCCCAGTCGGGAGTGTATTTTGCAACTACTACAAGATAACCGTGGCCCGATGCGCTACAAGGAGATTGCCTCGGCCCTCTCCATTGACGATGAGGAGCAGCTAGAGGGGTTACGACGACGACTTAGGGCGATGGAGCGCGATGGCCAGGTGCTATTTAACCGTCGGGGAGGCTATGGGCCGATTGACCGTATGAATATGGTTCGTGGCCGTGTGATTGGTCACCCCGATGGCTTCGGCTTTCTGGTACCGGAGGAGGGGGGCGGTGATCTCTTTCTCTCGGCACGGCAGATGCACCGCTGTTTTCATGATGATCGGGTGCTGGTGCATATTACCGGTGTCGATGAGCGCGGGCGACGAGAGGCGGCGATTATCGAGGTGTTAGAGCACGCCCACCACACCATTGCCGGGCGCTACTTCGAGGAGGATGGGGTCGGCTTTTTTGAAGCCGATAACCGCCGAGTCAACCAAGATATCTTAATTCCGGCTGAGCACCGTCATGGCGCTAAACATGGCCAACTGGTTGTGGTTGAGATTATACAGTACCCCGATCAGAAGCGCCAAGCGTGTGGTCGAGTGGTGCAGGTCATGGGGGATCACATGGCCCCGGGGTTAGAGATCGATATGGCGATTCATAGCCACTCACTGCCACATGAGTGGCCGCAAGAGGTCGTGGCGCTCACGGCGACGATGAGTCATCAGGTGAGTGAAGCGGATAAAGAGGGGCGCATCGATCTGCGTCATATTCCGTTAGTGACTATCGATGGCGCCGACTCGAAAGATTTCGATGATGCCGTCTATGCTGAGGCGATGGGGAAGGGGTGGCGGCTACTGGTAGCGATTGCCGATGTCTCCCACTATGTGCTGCCCGATACCCCGCTGGATCGTGTCGCTAAAGAGCGCGGTAACTCGGTCTATTTTCCGGGCCGGGTGGTACCGATGCTGCCCGAAATTCTCTCTAACGAACTCTGTTCACTTAACCCCCTAGTTGATCGACTCTGTCTGGTGGCCGAGATTGAGCTGACCGGTACCGGTAAGATGAAAAAGTCGCAGTTCTATCCGGCGGTGATGAACTCCCACGCCCGTCTCACCTACGATCAGGTAAACGCTATTTTAGTCGAAAGAGATGCGGCGCTAAGTCGTCAGTTTGAGGCTGTTCGCCCCCCACTAGAGGAGCTCTACCGACTGTTTAAGGTGCTGCATAGTGTGCGCTTACAGCGCGGCGCTATCGACTTCGATACCACCGAGACCCGCTTTGTCTTTTGTGATAACCGTAAAATTGATCAAATTGTACCGGTCGAGCGCAACGATGCCCATCGGCTGATCGAAGAGTGTATGCTGCTCGCTAATACTGCTGCGGCTGAAAAGCTGCTCAAGTCGAAATTAGCCGTCCTCTATCGTAACCATGAGCAGCCCTCGGTAGATAAATTAACCGCAGTGAGAGAGTTTTTAAGCGAGTTAGGACTGCAACTTAAAGGGGGCGATAGCCCCGAGGCGAGCGACTACGCCACGCTGCTCGACGCGATTCGTGACCGAGAGGATTACCATCTGATTCAAACAGTACTGCTACGAAGCATGATGCAGGCGAACTATAGCCCCGACAATATCGGCCACTTCGGGCTAGCCTATGAGGCCTATACCCACTTTACCTCCCCGATTCGGCGCTATCCCGACCTTCTGATCCATCGAGCGCTGAAACATCGCTATGAGCATGGGCGTAAATGGAAAAATTACCGCTACTCCCATGACGATATGGTGTTAATGGGGGCGCACTGCTCCATGACCGAGCGCCGTGCTGATGAGGCGACCCGTGACGCCTGTGACTGGCTAAAGTGTGAATTTATGCTCGATCGAGTCGGGCAGGAGTTTGAGGGGATTATTAGCAGTGTCACCTCGTTTGGCCTGTTTGTGGAGCTAAAATCGATCTATGTCGAAGGGTTAGTCCATATCTCTGAGCTAAAGAACGACTACTACCACTTCGATCCGGCCAAACACCGCCTGCTAGGGGAGCATAGCCGCAAAATCTACCGCCTCGGTGATGCGGTACGAGTGAGTGTGGTGCGGGTCGATCTAGATGAGCATAAAATCGACTTTGCCCTAGCGGCGTCAGAGCTGCCAGCGGCACCTGCGCCTAAAAATCCTAAACGCAAAAAGCGCTCTAATCGATCAAAGAAGTCGTAGCCTTTGAGTAGTACGATTCGGCTTCTTTTGGGTCGCCATGCGGTAGAAGGGGCGCTAGCGCGGCAGCCAGAGCAGCTAATTCAGCTCTGGTTTGATAGTCGCCTAACGCCGCCACTGGCGGCTCTGGAGCAGCAGGTGGTGGCGCTCGGTATTCGTTGTCATCGAGTCTCGCGGCAGGAGCTGACCAAGCTGGCGGCGAGTGAGCGTCACCAAGGGGTGGTGGCCGAACTTAAAGCGCATCCTTTGGGCGGCGAGCGGGAGCTGGAGCGCTGGTTAGCGCAGCTACCGTCGGCACCGCTGCTGCTATTTCTGGATGGGGTGCAAGACCCCCACAACCTAGGTGCCTGCCTCCGAACGGCGGCGGCGGCCGCTGTTGCCGGGGTGATCTTCCCTAAAGATCGTAGCTGTGGTCTCACCCCCGCCGTCAGCAAGGTCGCTAGCGGCGCGGTGGAGCAGTTAGTGCTGTTTCAAGTGACCAATTTAGTGCGTTCGATGGCGCTCTGTCAGCAGGCGGGAGTCTGGCTCGTTGGCACCACCTTGCACCAGCAGGCAGCATCACTCTATCAGCTCGATATGCGCGGGCCGATCGGCATTGTCATGGGGGGCGAAGGTAGGGGGCTGCGCCGGTTAACCGCCGAGCAGTGCGACTATTTGGTTGAGATTCCGATGCCCGGTGCCATTGAGAGCTTGAATGTCTCGGTAGCTAGCGGCATAGTGCTATTTGAAGCGGTGAGACAGCGTTTGCAGCAAGGGGGATGAGAGTGAGTGAGTTGGCAACTTTAGGTGGCGGCTGTTTTTGGTGTCTTGAGGCGCCCTTTAATGAGTTGGCGGCTGTGACGATGGCCATATCGGGCTACGCCGGTGGCGAGCTGGAGGATCCCTCCTATGAGATGGTCTGCACCGGTCAGACTGGGCACGCAGAGGTGGTGCAGGTCGAGTTTCAGCCAGAACTGCTGGAGTATCGGCAGCTATTACAGCTCTTTTTTGAGCTGCACGATCCGACCACTTTGAACCGTCAGGGTAACGATAGTGGGACTCAGTACCGTTCTGTTATCTTTACCCATTCGCAAGAGCAGGAACAGACGGCAACAGAGGTGATAGCAGAGCTAACTCAGCGTCAACTCTGGCCTAATAGGTCGATTGTGACCCACATTGAGCCACTATATCAATTTTGGCCGGCTGAAACCTACCATCAGCAATTTTTTCGCCACAACCCCTATCAAGGCTACTGCCGAGCGGTCATTGCGCCGAAGATGGCGCAGTTCAGACGGCGCCATGCCGCACTGTTAAAGGGGCATTAACCCGCCTTATGACGCAGCTAAAGAGCGGGCAGGCTCAACTGCGGCTACAGCGGTTGCAGTTAGAGTATGCGCTACAGTGGCATCAGCAGCAGCAGCAGCTAACGCAGCAGCTACAACAGGCGCTAGCCGTTCAGCACCAGGCGGAGCAGGGCTATCGTGAGGCGGCGTCGCGACGGCAGCGATTACAACAGCTTAATCAGATTCAGCCGCTGCGCCACCAGCGCCAGAAGATAGCGCGGTTACAGCAGCAGTTAGTGCAGACCGAAGAGGGGCAGCATGGGGCGGAGTTGAAGTTAACCGAAGTGGATGAGTGTCGGCAGATTGCGCTCGATAATCAGCACCATGCAGCAGAGCTGCTGCGAGAGCACCTGCAGCAGTGGCAGGCGCTGCAACCGCAGTTTGAGCAGGCGCGGGCGCTCAACAGCCAGATCAATGCCCTACAACTGCCGTTACAGCGCCGCCGTAACCAGCTACACGAGCTAGAACGGGAGTTGCAGCTACTTAAACAGAGCGGCCCTCAACCCCTCTATGAAGCGCATGAGCTGATGGGAGAGGAGAGTAACTACTGGCAGCAGGAGCTCTCCTTTCTGCAGTCGCAGCTAGAGGAGACGCAGGCGCAAGTTAATGAGATGGAGCACCAGCTCGAAGCGTTGCAGCTACAACGCAAATCGCTGCTCGATGGTCGGCCAGTGCCGGTGGTAGAGCGCCAGCAGCAGCAGCAGCTATGCCGTTTTCGGGAGAGCTTTGAGCAGGCCGATAGAGAGCTAGAGCGGGTCTTGCTGGAGCTAGAGCGGGCGCGTACCATCGTTGAACAGAGTCGCGCTGAGCTGCGCTACTGTCGTGAACGGCTCGATGAGGCCGAACACCATCTACAGCAGGCGTTAGAGGAGATGGAGTTAAGTTGGGAGCAGCTAGAGCAGTGTCTGCTCTATGGTGACGATTGGCTGCAGGAGGAGGCGGTCGCATTAGAGCAGCTCTATCAGCAGCAGCTCGATGCGAGAGCCGTGGTCAAACAGTGCGAACGGCTGCTCCGTTCCCACCAGATGCAGAGTGAAGGGGCGATGCAGTTGACTGTGCGTGAAATTGAGCAGCAGCTACAGCGCCTGACACAGAGTTTTCCCCCCGTATAAGATACGCAACGACAGAGGAGTTACGATGATGACATATGGTTTTACAACGACGGTAGCGAGTGATTTTGAGACGGCAGTAGCGCAGGTGATTGAGGCGTTAAAAACCGAAGGCTTCGGCATCATGACTGAGATTGATGTGCAGGCGACGATGAAGAAGAAGCTCGATATCGATAAACGCCCCTATAAAATTTTGGGGGCCTGCCATCCTTTATTAGCGAATCGGGCGATTGAGGCCGAGCCCGATATCGGGCTGCTGCTCCCCTGTAATGTCATCGTGAGAGAGGATGAGAGTGGCAAAGTGGTGGTCGGTTTTATGGATCCGATGACGGTACTAGGCTTAGTGGAGGGGAGCGCTGCGGTGGCGAGTCTCGGCGCTGAAGTGAAGGCCAAAATGGAGCGTGTCTGCCAGCAGCTTAGTTAGCGTTAGGCTAGGCTAGGCTAGGGTTAGGAGTTGTGGTGAGCGAGAGGGCACTATTTGAGCTGCGCTATCAGACCCCATCGCCGTGGTTAGAGGCGGTGCTGGCCGACTTCGATACCTTTTTGGCCGACCACGCTACCTGCGAAAAGAAGGCCTCCGGTATGGCGATGTCGATGATCTCCCACTATCCTAACCGGCCGCAGCTTATTGAGGCGATGCTCGACTTGGCCGTTGAGGAGCTACAGCACTTTCGGCAGGTGAGCCACTATCTCTACCAGCGCGGTAGGCAGCTACAGGCCGATGAGAAAGATAGCTATGTCAATCGATTGCGGCAGGCGATGCGGGCGAAGAGTGAACACTATCTGCTCGATCGGCTGCTTATCGGCTCAATAATCGAAAAGCGGGGTGTGGAGCGGTTCGGTCTGATTGCCGCTGCCCTGCCCGACGGTGAGGCGTTGCAGCTATTTTACGCCGCGCTTACTCGCTCTGAAGAGCGTCACTATGAGATCTTTTACCGTCTAGCCGAGGGCTACTTTGCCGCCGATTGTGTCGCGGCTAGAACGGCTGAACTGCTCGATATTGAGGCTCAGATTGTCGCCTCACTGCCGTTTCGAGCCGCGCTGCACTGACCCCCCTCTTTGGCCGATTATCGTCGCCAATACTTCTGTCGCTACGCTGAGACGGAGATTACCGCCTTAGCTAGCTGGGATCGTGCTATGAGCTACCAGCGGGTGCTGGTGATTCCCGCCTTTGCTGAGCCGTTTGTGGCGCTACAGCGGTTGGTGGACTCTATTATCCAGAAGCCGCAGACGCTGCTGCTGTGGGTGAGTAACTATCCTAGTGGCTGTGCTAGCGCCGATCGACGACTAACCCTTGAGACCGCACACCGCGCCCAAGCGAGCTATCCGCTGTTATGGCGCAACTCGCCCTATTCGCTGCACGACTGTGGTAACGGCTCGGCGCTGCTGCTGCTCGATATGGGCGCAAGGGGGCTACCGGTTAAAGAGGGGGTCGGTCTGGCACGAAAGTTAGGGGCCGATAGCGCCTGCTGGTTAATTGAGCAGGGGCAGATCGCCGATCGCTGGTTCTACTGTAGCGATGCGGATGTCGAGCTACCGTTAACCTACTGGTTAACGACATTCAAGGCCGGTTTGGGGATCTACCCCTTTCGCCATCTGCCGCTGAGTGATACCGCTTGCCAACGCTATGAGGCCTCACTGCACCACTATGTTAACGGACTGAAGGCGGCTGGGTCACCCTACGCTTGGCATACCATCGGCAGCCTATTTGTGATGAGTACGGCGGCCTATCTACAGGTGCGGGGGTTTCCGAAGCGGGCGGCGGGGGAGGATTTTTACCTATTGAATAAGCTTGTTAAAGTGGCACCGGTGGTGGCGATTGAGGGGCATGGGCATCTCATCCTCTCTTGCCGTCGCAGCCATCGGGTGCCGTTTGGAACCGGCGTCGGGATTGGGAAGCTGGCGGAGGCGGGGCAGAGATCAAAACGCCACTACCCCCCCCACTGTTTTCAGCGACTACGGCAGTGGTTAAGCTACCTTAATGACTGTGGCCAGGCGTTGGCCGCAGGGGAGGGAGGGGCGACCCTCTGGTCTCAGATGCCGCCCCAGTTAGTGCCCTACGCTGAAGCTAGTGGATTGCAAGCGAAGCTATCTCGTTGGTCAGGGCAGCGGCTGCATCGCGCTCAGGCCGATAGACAGCTCATGGAGTGGTTCGATGGCTTTAAAACCCTGAAGTTTATCCATCAGTGTCGCGACTCGCTGAGACCGGCCTCCTCACAGCGGCCGCCGTAGCGCTCACAGAGCGCCTTTAGCGCCGACTCTTTATCGGCGTAGAACGACTCTCTACCTAACTCATCGATCAGACCGCTAAGCTCAAATATCTTCCATACCTGATGTTTAAGGCTACTAAAGACTAAAGTCACACCGACCTCTTTGAGCCGTTTAGCTACCTCTCGCACCTTCTCCTCACCCGAGGCGTCCATTTCGTTAATACCGCTGCCAACGACCATGATGACTTTGGCATTAGGGTATTCGCTGTGGGCTTCGAGGATAATATCTTCAAAGTAGGCGACATTAATAAAACTTAACGAGCCATCGAACCGAACGGGGACAAAGGCCTCACTAATCGGCTCTAGGTTATGGGCGCGAATACCGCCGAGTGTGCCATCGTGTTTACGAGAGACGATTTCGGCTCTAGGTTTCATAATTCGCACCATATAGTGGAGCACTGTTAACGCGACCCCGATGAGGATTCCGTTAGCGATTGCCGGTGCCATGAGCAGCGTGGCGATAAAGGTGATCATGCCGATAGCGGCACTGCCCCGATCGACTCGCCAAGCCTGAACTAGGGGGGCAATGCGAATCAGGCTAAAGACTGCCATCATCACGATAACAGCCAGCACCGCCTGCGGCAGGTGGTAGAGGTAGTCGGTAAAAAAGAGCAGCACTAAGACCACCGCTAGTGCGCTGATAATAGCAAACAGCCCCGTTTTTGCACCAGTTTTAGCCGCCACAGCAGAGCGGGAGAAGGAGCCGCTGACGGTGTAGGAGCCGAAGAAGCTGCCGGCGATATTGGCCAGCCCCTGACCGACTAGCTCTTTACTCGTATCGACCCTATCACCGGTAGTGGTGGCAATCGCTTTAGAGATAGAGGTCGCCTCCATAAAGCCGATAAGCGCCATCACCATTGCTGCCGGCAGGAGTGCAAGTAGCAGATCCCACTGAATCGTCGGCACAGCGAAGGAGGGGAGGCCGGATGGTATCTCGCCCACAACCGCACCGCCGGAGGAGAGGATAACTTGACTCTCTTTAACGCCGCTAAAGCGCCAAGTGAGGCCATCACCTCTAGCATCGGAGGGGAGGCTCTCGGTACGGTAGAAACGCACTCTCTGAGACTCTGCGGTGGTGACCCTTTCGAGCTTCATCGCATGCAGCACCACCCGGCGCGACGTATTATCACTCTTTAGACGGCGTAGCTGCTGCTCTAGCACCTCTGCCTGACTATGGAGCTGGGCGAGCTGTTTAATACTCTCCATCGCCTGCTCACTTCGCAGCGCATCGGCTTGGCGGTTGAGATCGGCAATGGTATTGGTGAGCTCGTCGATATGTTGAGTGGTCGTGTGGTAGGCCTGCACCGCAGCGACCACTTCACTATCGGCTATCTGCTCGATATCGATTTGAACTCGGTTTTCATAGCCGATTAGCGCACTGATTAGCGTTGTCAGGACGACGGCTACTAATACTCCGGGCAGTGCGGGCAGCTTTTTACGCAAGATAGCGATTAGCGCCCAAGCGGCGATGGCAAATAGCAGCGTGGCTAGATGGAGCTCTGGGATCTGCATCACCACCCGACTCAAATCCTCTAAGTAGTTCTCGGTACGAGGAAAGGGGACGCCGATCACTTTACTCAACTGCGATAGACCGATGATGAGCGCGGCGGCATTAGTGAAACCGACAATAACCGGACTAGAGAGGAGATTGACAATCGTGCCGAGCCGAAATAGCCCAAGCAAGAGCCGTAAAATACCGACCATCATCGCTAACATAATCGATAGTTCGATAAAATCGACACTTCCCGGGCTCGCAAACGGAATGAGTGCGGCGGCGCTCATTAACGAGAGCATCGCCACCGGACCGGTATGGAGCTGGCTGCAAGAGCCCCAGAGTGAGGCGATAATGACCGGCACAAAGGAGGCATAGAGGCCATAGACCACCGGTAGCCCTGCTAACTGTGCGTAGGCCATGCTCTGGGGTACGAGGACTAAGGCGACGGTAATGCCGGCGAAGAGATCGGCGCGTAGGCCCTCACGAGAGAGCGGAAACCAGCGCAGGAAGGGGAGGATATGGTGTAACATCGTGTGCATAATCAACTTTTCCCACTCTACAGAGTTCGTTTAGAAGGTATCCCCGTCTCTGATTTGGAGCATACCCGACGATTTGCGCTATTATCTCGCTTCCATAGAGGGCTAACCAATTGATAATAGCTGCCATAACTATCGACTATTATCTATATCAAATTGGCAAACATATCAATGGGGCTCGAAACACTACCGTTATCGGGCCACTCTCTGGTATAAGGTCTTTTCAAGATTGAATCTAACCGTCAATTAAGTTTATAAAAGGAGCCATTGAATGCGTATCATGTGTTGGGTAGCGGCGCTGGCCGTCTCGATTTCGATTGTCACGGCAACAGCTGCCGCAGCGGATAAGCTGGTGATCTATAACTGGACTGAATATATCCCCGATGGGATGGTGGAACGATTTAGTCAGGAGAGTGGCATTGAGGTAGAGTATGCTACCTTCGATAGCAATGAGACGATGTATGCCAAAGTCAAACTACTCAATGGCGCAGGTTACGATCTTATCGTCCCCTCAAGCTACTATATCTCTAAAATGGCGCGAGAGGGGCTACTGCAACCGATCGATAAACGTCAGTTAACCGAGCTAAAAAATCTCGATCCGGCGCTACTGGATAAACCCTACGACCCCGGTAACCGCTATAGTATCCCCTATCTGTGGGGCAGCACCGGTATTGGTGTCGATAGCAGTCGGGTCGATCCGGCGACAGTGACCCGCTGGGCCGATCTCTGGAAACCCGAATTTAAAGGACAAGTTCTCCTAACCGATGATGTGCGTGAAGTCTTCCAGGTGGCGTTAAGTACCCAAGGCTACTCCGCCAACACCACCGATCCGGATGAGATTAAAGCGGCCTATGAGCTGCTACAGCAGCTCATGCCGTCGGTACGGCTATTTAACTCCGATGCACCACGCATCCCCTATCTAGCCGGAGATGTTAGCGTCGGTATGCTCTGGAATGGCGAGGCGTGGATGGCCAGAGAGGAGAGTGAAACCCTCAAATATATCTACCCTAAAGAGGGGGCGATCTTTTGGGTTGATAGCTTTGCGATCCCCGTTAATGCCGCCAATCCCACCGCCGCACACCGCTTTATCGACTATATTTTGCGCCCAGAAAATGCCAAAGAGGTGATCGAGTACACCGGTTTTGCCGCCCCTAATCTCCCCGCCATGCGGCTACTAGATAGCGCCGTATTGGCGAGCCCGACCATCTTTCCCGATACCGCAACGATTGCTAAAGGGGAGTTCCAAAAAGATATCGGCGATGAGACCCTCCAGCTATACAACCGCTATTGGCAGAAACTTAAGAGCCATTAGCGAGCTGCTGTAGCCTCTTGTGGCGCGCCTCTCTATCGAGAGAGGCGAGCGGCTGGAGCTGCTGATAGAAAAACTCCCATGAACGGCTGCGCTGCCGGACTCTCTCCAAGAGCGGTACATAGGCGTGGTACTCTGCCACCAGCGCTAAGTGGGCGTTATTGAGCGGTTGCGCCATCCAGCTATCGTAGCCACTGTCGCCCTGCCACTGCTGTTTGAGCTGTTGATAGTGCTGCTGTAGCTGTCGGAACAGTTGCTGTTTCTGTGCTATGGTGGCGCTGCGGTGGTGCGGGTCGGCGGCGGCATAGAGTTGAGCTAACTGCTGGCGGATCTGTAGCAGCAGCGCTCGAAACTGCTGTCGCCTCTGGCGTGAGCTAAGATAGCCCTCAGGGAGAGCCGTGGCTTGATGGCGATACCACGCCTCGACCCCAGCTTGGGCGACTGTGGTGGCGAAGGACTCATTAAACATCGTATCATCGGCAATATAGAGCTGCTGATGGGCTAACTCATGAAAGATCACCTCTAGGAGATCGGCATCAGAGCGGTTGATCATAGTGCTCAGTAGCGGATCGCTTAACCAGCCGAGCGTCGAATAGGCCGTTGCCCCACTGACAGCGACATCGAGCCCCTGCTGCCTTAGCTTATCGGCGTAGGCTTCGGCCGCTTCGCGCCGATAGTAGCCGCGATAGCTAAGACAACCGACGATAGCAAAACACCACTGTTTAGGGATCAAGCTATCGGCGGGGGTGGCGACCACATTCCAGACCACCGCCCGCTGTGAGCCGAGATCGACGAAGCTGCGGTAGCTGCCGTTATCGGGCAGTTTTAGCTCTGAGTGGGCAAATTCGAGCGCCCGCTGACTAAGTTGTAGCTGCTGCTGTTGCTTAGGTTCGAGAGTAGGCTGCTGTAGTAGCTGCTCAATCGATTGACGCTGCCAGAGTAGCTGGATATGGCCCCCCACCGCCTGCGAATAGTAGCCAAGGTGGCTACAGCCGCTGAGTGCGGCCCACAGCAGCGCAAACCACACCGCTCTCACGGCGAGATCACCTCTAGCCGTAGCTGATGCGGATCGGCGGTAGCGCCTGGCAGCAGCTCAATCCGATGCAGCGGCAGACCGAGGGCGGTAAGCCAGTCGGCTAGCTCTTTGGCCCACATCAGCCCCTGTTCATGGCCGAGATAGCGGATCCGCAGCCGTTTGCGCTCATCGGTCAGCAGTTGTGGCATTAGCTGCCTTAATAGCGGTAGCGAGGCGAGATGCGCACCGCTACGAGGCTGTAGCCGTAGCCAGTCGCTATAGTGCAGCAGCGCGGTTGAGTGAGGCAGTTCGACGGCGCTCACCGTCAGCGGTAGGCAGAGCAGCACCGCCATCAGAGCGGTTGGGATTAGGGAGAGTCTCATGCGCGACTAAAGAGCCCCTGCCACCAGCGTCGGCGACCGCCAGGATTAGGAAAACTGGCTCGTAGATCGATGGGGGGGGTATGGCTTAGCACCCAGCCGGGAAGAATTTTCAGCCCACGACTACCGCAAGAGGAGCCGAGATGGTTGGGATCATAGATTTTGATAAACGAGGGGGTGGGGCGGTGATCGACATAGACGATACCGAGATACTCCTCTTGGTGATCCTGTCGCAGTAGTTTATCGATCTCAGCCAGAAAATGGCGCAGCTCATCGATCGAGAGCGGCTGTTCAGGAACCGCCTCACCGACAAAATAGACGAACCACGGCTGCTCGCTCTGCCAGAGCTGTTGTCGCAGTTGATCCCACTCCTGCCACTGTTTAAGACCACTAAAATAGCCGTTAAATTGTGCTAAAAAGTCGCTCACACCAGACACCTCATCGATTGACTGCTTAAGGAATAGGCCATAAGCATAAGGCGCGATGAGTGGGCGATGCAAAAAAAATTTGCCCCATCCCTTGATTTAACATCGGGAACCCGATATATTTTAGCCATGAGTTATCGGGAGCCCGATAATTTGTTCTCTCAAAAACCCTTAACTTTAGGAGTATGACAATGGGTTGGTTATCGACAGTGATTGATGCGGTTCGTGGTAGTATGAATGAGGCCGGTGAAGCGTTGGCAGATCGTCACGCTATCACCGCTTTAGAGCAATCGATACGGGATGCAAAGAGTGAGATGCAACAGGCAAAAGAGGCGTTAACTGAAGTGATGGCGCAAGAGAAGCTAGCGCACAAGCGGCTTAAGGAGCTACAACAGTCACTTGCTGAGTATGAGACTTATGCTAAACAGGCGGATGACAAGGGGGATGAGGCGCTATTTAACGATATTGCCGACAGAATTATCGATATCCAGGAGGAGGTTGATGCCCAGCAGGAGCTCTACAGCGGCTATGCGGAGAATGTGCGTCAATTGAAGCAGGTTATCTTAGAATCAGATCGTAATGTCAAAACCTTTGAGCGGGAGATCAAAAATCTGAAGGCGAATCATGCAGCACAGCAGGCGGCGCAGATGAGTGCCGCCAAATATTCGGGGGCCTCCTCGGCGATGCTAACCGCCTCAGAACGCATTGGTAGAGTCAAGGAGAAGCAGCAACAGCGTTCAGCTAGGATGGCAGCTGCACGAGAGTTAGCTCAAGCTAGCTCGGGTGATGAGCTAAAAGATCGGATGCGTAGTGCTGGGATTATTCGTGGTAAGAGCAATCGGGAGGAGGTTCGCGCTCGGCTTAGAGCGAAGAGTGAGTCCCCTGCTGTCTAGGTGATAATTGAGGCCGAGAGAGCGCCGCTGACTGCGGCGCGGTCTCGAACTTTAATGTGCTGATACATCTAATGATGCTATCGTTGCCTGCCGAAGCGCTCGCCCTCACTGCGTTCCAAAAAATTTAGAGACCGTTGTCCCTAAATCGGTTATATTTGTTCGGCAATGAACAAAAATCAACACACCCAACTCACTCTGAACGAGACACAGAAGGGCGGTAGCGTGCCTAAAGTGGTTAAATTAAACGGATATTAATATTAATGTTGACATCTGACATCTGAAATTGTACTATTTACACAAGATAAGATAATTCCTTTTTCAAATGCCCGTGTATGAGAGCTTCCACGCTCATACCACGAAGGGTTTTGGGTTGTTGTCGATTGTCCCTTACCTTCAAATTCGATTCTAACTGGTCTGATCATGCTGGGTATTGTGCAGATAAATGGCTTTGATTCTAGACCTGACCCCGTTCCCTCCTGATACTGGATTAATTTACAAAATGTTAAATGACAAACCAAACATAAACGAAAATACTGATTTTGTCTATTCTATGATTGAAAAATATACTAAAAAGAGCCATGCACCCATCAAGAATACCTCTATAAATATAGAGGCAAAAGAAATAGTATATAAACTGGTTCGGTTAAATGATGAACAATTTTATTTATTGCACAAAAACAGTATTCCTATATTTGAAAATTACACCCATTTAATGTATTTATCTACGGATAAAGACATAATTTTTTCAAGTTTTTCAAAAATGTATATAACATTGAAAGATCTTTTTGGGGAAAGCGGCAAACATTACGATGACTGGAAAGGCTCATTTTCTTTTCCATTTTTAATCTATTTTCGAAAAGAAGAAAAAGAGTTCGGGTACATAATGAATATCCATAATATCAGATCATCAATAGAATTTAACATTGCCAAACTGATTCATGCAGATAATGAAAATCTTGAAAGGCACATCCTTCACAATCCATTTGACGAATTTCCACGAGAGGAAATTACCTATTTTATTAAAGTTGTTTCCCAATCAAACCATATAGTTTATAATTAATTTTTTTAAACAATTTTTTGAAAGGTTTTAATGATGAAATTTAGCACATCAGAGTTAAATACTGATAGAGGTTGGGCTGCTGCTACTGGCATAAAGAAAAAGCAGTTTTACTTAATTTTGGAAACTTTCGAAAAAAGCCACTCTAGTATTATCGAATCGAAATTACTTAAAAATACGATTGAAATTGGTGATGAATTCTGTATCAAAAACACAGAGGAACTTTTATTTTTTACGCTGTTCAGTTTAAAGAGTGGATTAACTTATGATAACTTGGGTTTTGTGGCTGGAATATCATCATCTTATGCGCACAAAATTCAAGCATTTGGTCTCTCTGTTTTGGAGCACGCATTAAATGAGTTAGAATGTATGCCAATTAGAAAATTTAAGGATCCCACTGAATTTAAAGAGTTTTTTGAGAAAAATAATATCGAAAACATACTCATAGACGCAACCGAGCAACCGAAACAAAGACCATCAGAATATGATAGACAAAAAGAACATTTTTCAGGTAAAAAAAAAGGCATACAGTAAAGGCTTTAGTGATTGCAACCTCTGGAAGAAATATCCCATATATAAGTATGCCATATGCAGGTAGTGTACATGATTTTTCAATGATGAAGCAAGAATTTGATCCGATGGAAAACTGGTTTGAAAATATGAATGCAAATGTTGATTTAGGGTTTCTTGGTATTGAGTCTGTTTATGATTTTAACTCAATAAAAATTCCACATAAAAAACCTAAAAATGGCTCATTGACAGATGAGCAAAAAGCAGAAAATAAAATGGTTGGTTCTGAGAGGATTTTCGTTGAACATAGCATTGGTGGGCTAAAACGTTTTAGAGCTTTAGCTGATAGATTAAGAACTCATTCCGTCAAGTTATATAGCAAAATACTAGGAATATGCGCTGGAATCTGGAATTTCTCTCTCGCTAACCCATTGATTTAAAAAAAGAAACATGTCTATTAATTACATCGTCGGATTTCTTACTGGATATTTTGAATCTGTAAACAAAGGATATGATGAATTTTTCTTTCACACAGTGAGATCGAACCTTATCCTATTCGGTTATAAAGATGGTAACTTTTTCGACAATCAATACGAAACTGAAGAAAAATTTAATGAAGCACTTCAAGAGGTATCCTCTCCAAAAGTCAGGGTAGCCCCCGCCCCCATGACCGAGAGCTCAGGTACTGTCTAATACCGAGCTGGCTTTGAGCCTGATGATTTCGGCCAGTGATGGCAGGTTTTTGGCAGAGCTAAGTCGATCGTAGATGTAATCGAACAGGTTGACCCCCAGCTTTTTGGCGATTTGCGCGATCGTCATCATTGTATCTTTGGCCTCGGTACCCTTTGCGTTTTGAGTCTGAAAGCTCACATCCCGTTTGCGCGCCTGCGCACGGGCGGCGAGTTCGGCCGAGTTGTTATGCAGCGGTAGCTCCGGATACTTTAACACGAGCAGCAGATTCGACTTTTTAGCCGCTGTTTTCCGTAACCGGTCATCCAACGGTGCATCGCCCGTCGTTTGAGTGAAGAGCTCATCAAACCGGTTAGAGAGGCGCTCCGATTCCGTTTCAGAGGGCGCCTCTTTATAACTGAGCAGCTCACGGTAGTAGTCCCAGAATTCACCCAAGACCCGTTCCTGCTGCGCTTGATGGAGTTTTAGAAACGGACTGAGCCGTTTGTAGTGCCGACCTTCATGAATCCAGCAGAGCATCAGGTCGCTCAAGATCCCCTTAAATTGTGGCGCATCATCGCAGATCAGAATAAACAACAGCGGATCCCGCTGCAGAAAAGTCATCAGCGCCGTAGCTTCCAGAATGCGACGGCGATTCGTCAACTGCCCGCCTGATACTGGATACAGTTCGTCCAGAAGCGTCTCTATCTCTAAGCGTTGCATCAGCTTAGCACTGATAAGCGGCTGTAGCCGCTGAAGTTGCTTCTCCGACAGCGCGTAGATATGAGTGAGTAGCTCCAATGTTGACTGATCTAACAGGTAGCGCATGTCGTCTTGAACCGGATGGAGCAGCTCTAATATCGTGAGACGGTCTTTGTGGCGGCGAGTAAAATAGGCGGTGTAGTACGGATTGCAGAGAATGTGGTTGTAGTGGTTGACGCCGTTCACCCGGGCACTTGTGTCATCAATGTGCTGGTAACACGTCGACTGGAATCCCGCCGTGACAATCTCCTGTTTCTCCGAGTGGAACTGAGCCGCATCATCCGTAATGATGCGGGAAATCATCGCCTTCGAGATGACGATACCGATGGTTTCTAACAGCGCGTGGATGTTGGGCTGACTCATGTTGGAGTCGTGGTAGAGGCACAGGACCAGGGTTCTGAGGCCGGGGCCGTAGCTACCGTGGTAGCCCGGTGGCAGTGCGCCGATGAACCGCCGATGAGACGAGGGGGAGTAGTAGACTTCACGCAGGAATTCGGTGTTCTCGGGACGCAGGATCACATCTTGAACCACATACGACTCGTAGCCCTTAAATTGAGCATCATTCGGCAGCGAGAGGCGATCGACCGGACAAAACGCCTGTTTCTGGATCTTCACGGTGTTCTTTTTGGAGGTTTTGGTTTTCGGTGGCTTCTTGGCGGTTTTGCGCTCCTGTTCCGACGAAATATCGCCGCTTCCCTTTTTCTGTGGGCGGATATCGGGTTTTCCCTGTTCGCCCTTCAGGCGATTGTTCTCATCCCTGAGCGCTTGGTTCTCTGCTTTCAGGCTTGGTTCTCCGCAGCCAAGACTTCAATCAGATTGAGCAGGAGCACCACACTGGAACGAGTGACCTCATCGGAAATGGTGTCGATGTCGATACGCAGCTGACGGAGTGTTTCGAGAAGTTCAGGGTTCATGGGGATATGCTGCACCGAATCGCGTCACGATTCAATCTCGAATTTTGTCCGAGGCATCAGGAGCAGATGGCGCTCGGGTGGGCAGTGACCCTAGGATTTGGAGAGGATACCTTCAAGAGCTTATTAAGAAATAACATAACTCCTCATAAACCGTTAGCATCCTCAGCAATTCAGAGTCACCGCCAAACCAGCATCACTACATAGCCTTGCTTTCTTGGCGACAATACCCCCCCTCTTCTCAACATTTCCTTGTTGAAAAGTCAACTATTTCAAATTGTACAGCGGTGTTGAGTGAGCTTGTCTCCAGTGTGTAATGAGGGTTATCCCGAATTTCGGAGCGGGGATCTCCATCGTCTTTTAATTGATGAGTCGAATCTGGCAGGGGCGCCCGGTGAGTTGGGCTAATTTCGTTACCGACAGTTTTCGTTCAGTCATAACGGCAATCATCTTTCCCCAGATGCGCTTTAAGGTCATCTTCCCCTGCATAACACTTTGAAATGTCTTGCTAAATACCAGTAACTGATTGATGATGTGAGCTATTTGCAAGCACTGGTAGTAATTCTTGGTCGCCAGATAACTCACCCGTGAAAATTTGTGCTCTAATGCATATCCATGATTTTTTTGGGTATTAAAGCCTTCGTTCTCTATTTTCCAGCGTAAGCGTCCGGTACGGCTCAATTCCGGTGCCGTATTCCAGTTGATGGGATAGGAGCTAATGTGAACGAACCGATTTTCAATTATCTGCCCCTCTTTGTCGGTGGTTGTCTCTATGCATTCCAGCCAGTGTAGTTTCACGCCATGATAGTCAATATCGTTAATCCATGTATAGTTTTGCTCAATGACATTATCCTGTTGCCGTAGAATGATTTTTCGTTGATTGCCGGATGTTAACTGGCACAAGGATTTAACCTCTTCCCAAACAGATGGCAGATTGCCATCCTTGAAGGTGACTATCCAGCCCCAACCATACTCTGAGCAAATTTCGAAGAATCCCTGATAAGGATAGAGTCCATCGGCAACCAGACAGATGGGTAGACGCGGAAACGCCGATTTCAACTTTTTTGCTAGGCGTTTGAATGCCTTACGCTCACAATCCTGTTTGTCATAGTTGCCCTCTTCGGGGTTTTCCAGCCACTCTGTGGCAATGGAGATGGCGAAGCCGTTAGCGGTAATCAGTTTGGCCTCTAAAACCATGTTATGCCAGCTACTTTTACCGCTGCTGTAGTCTTTGTGCAGCGCCTGTTCATGGGGACACTCTGTAAAACTATGAATCCCGCTCGCATCCACCGCAATGACAAACCATTCACCAAACAGCCGTTGATTGTGGAATATCTTCTTTTTCAACAGCGCCCTAACCATGGATTGAGTCAGTTTTTGCAGTTGATCCTCCGTGAGTTGTCGCATGACATTATCGACGGTATCCATATGAGGTAGCGGCATTTTGAACAACCGCTGGTAGTTTTTGCGAAAGCGTTTCTCTTCGCGCAGATTATTCATTTCATTACGAGAACCGGCTTTAAAGAGAAACATGGCAATGCAGGCCGTAATAAGAGCCGCCAAATCATAATTAGTAGATGTCCGGCACTCATCCAGCTCTCTCATCTGCTCAAAGAGAGCAGGAAAGAAGTGTGTGATGGTCAGGTGGAGTTGATAGACGACATCTTTGCGCTGTAATTTACGTTTATTCCGATTCTTTTTTTAGACCGGACGGATTGGTTCGAAGCTGATTTTCGTGCAGTTGACATGCGGTTACCTCTCAAAATTGGAGATATATGGGCTATTTTTGCTGGAAAAAATAATTTTTTTGCCAATGTAAGTTTATGAAGTTAGTCGGTTATGGAGCTGCCCCTGAATTGCTGAGCATCCTCACCGCTGATTTTGTTAAGATTGATGCCGCCTGTGTGGGTGAGTCTGGCGTAATCGTCACTATTCCATCCACCCTCAAGCCGCTCGCTATTGCCGCAGTCGGACGCGGCTCCCGACAAATGTGCTGCATGAATCGCTATGGATTCCCCCGTACCGCTGCCAAATCGGTCAAGCGGGTGCAGGGCTTTCAGACGGGCGATATCGTGAAACTGCAACAACCGACCGGCAAATATGCCGGATGCTATACCGGCAAAGTTGCAGTTTGGAAACGGGGCGCTTTCGACATCACCACCACAATCGGCGGTGTCAAAACCAAGATTACCTCGAAGGACAAGCGGTGATCCATAGCTGGATGGGGGTTTGACTGTAAAAAAGTAGGGTCGTGGCGATTGAGCCGATGGAACAGATCATTCAGCAGACCCGGTTAGACAACGCCAATCTGCCCAATTGAGGCGAGACGGCTCATGATGAAGGTAAAGATGAAGGCAAACATGAAAAGGCGGTCGAGGTTGCACAAAAATTGCTGCCCATAATGGAAGATGCGGCGCAGATAGCCAGTATTAGTGAACTGACCATCGAAGAAGTCGTTGCACTAAGAGAATCAACCCAAAAAACGTAGCGACAGTAGACCCCAAAGCAGTTATACTTGTTCGGCAATGAACAAAAATCAACACCCCCTACTCACTCTGAACGAGACACAGAAGGGCGGTAGCGTGCCTAAGTTTGCAGAGCTGGAAGTCTGGAAACGCTCTGCACAACTAAGCATGAAAATATACAAACAGTTAGCAACAACATGCCCGACTACTCCCTAATCCACCACGGCGCCATCGACGGCGTCACCGGCTCCTGTCATCAGTTCAAGCTGGCCGATGGACGATCGCTGCTGATCGATTGCGGGCTGTTTCAGGGTGCCGAAGTGTCGCAGCAGGGTGCCGGTGCCGAAAACCTCGCCATCGAATTTCCCATTGAAGACATCGGCCTTGTTCATCGTCTCGTCACCCTCATGAGGCATGACTCCCTCGCCTTCCCTCTTCGCCTCTCCCAGCGGGAAGTGGAGATGAGCAAGGCCCGATTGGCCGAGCGCACCCTGTCTGTGATGCTGTAGCTGTTAATTGCTCTTGTTGCAGTTTAACTAGCTCCTGCTCCAGATTGAGACTAAACCACAGCATCGACCCCTTGTGGCGCTTGCCCCGCCGAGCCATGACATTCAACTCCAGCGCCAGTCGCCACAGGTGTTTAACCCGCTACAGGCGTAGGTTAGCACGATTAAGCGCCGTGGCCGATCGTTTACTATAGGCCGCTTCGACCAGCGACTCCAATACATCCAGCAGTCCCGATTCGATACGCTCACCCAAGGTAAAGCCCCTACACGCCGTGGATTACCGGAAGAGATGGTCGTTTAAAAAGCACGGTTTGAATCACACTTGGTTGGAGGGGCATAATAGAAACCGCAAGCCTGACGGAACGATGAACAAGGCCCATTAAGAGAATCAATTCAAAAAATATAGACTATTGATTTCAGTTTGCAGTTATCAGTTGACAGAACCCAGCACCCGCTAAAATAGCAGCCTACTACCCACTACCCACTGGATTCTTGCAATGCCCGACCGTTACATTAACCTCTTCACCGACTTCGGCTTCAAAAAAATTTTTGGTGAAGAGGCAAGCAAGCCAAACCTAATTAGCTTTCTAAATACGCTCTTGCCGGAAAAGCACCATATTATCGACCTCAGTTTTAGCAAAAATGAGCAGTCGGGTTCGACGGTATTAGATCGCAAAGCGATTTTTGACCTAAGCTGTGTCAGCCAAAATGGCGACTACTTTATTGTCGAATTACAAAAAGCGAAGCAAAACTTCTTTAAAGATCGCAGCCTCTACTATGCGACTTTTCCGATCCAACAACAGGCGCAAAGAGGGGAGTGGAACTTTAAATTAGCGGCGGTCTATAGTATCGGTATTCTCGATTTTATTTTTGATGAAGATAAACAAGATAAGAACGAGAAGCATCGGGTGATTCATCAGGTACAGCTAAAAGATCAAGCGAACAAACTGTTTTACGATAAACTAACCTTTATCTATTTAACCCTACCGAACTTTAAAAAGAGTATTGATGAACTAGAAACGCTGCAAGAGAAGTGGTTCTATCTATTTCGGCATCTGCATGAGTTAGATAATATTCCGCAAAAGCTACAAGAGACTGTTTTTGAGCAGTTATTTGAACAAGCGCAAATCGCCCGCTTTGAACCACAAGAGCGTGAAGCGTATGAGAGCAGCCTGAAGTACTATCGTGATTTAAAAAATGTCATCGATACCGCTCATGATGAAGGTAGAACTGAGGGTAGAGTTGAGGGTAAAGTAGAAGGCAAATACGAGAAGGCAGTAGAGGTTGCGCAAAAATTGATACCGATAATGAAAGATGACATACAGATAGCTAGCATTAGTAGACTGACCATCGAAGAAGTCATTGCACTAAGAGAGTCAACCCAAAAAACATAGGCTACCAACTAATGAAATTGACAAAAAAAGTAACAATTACTGTTGATGAAGTGGAAGAAATTGTTTGTGACCGATGTGGTAGGAAAACTAAAAAGGATGACGAATTATTCGAGTTTCAGGAGTATCTTTCTATCGAACACGAATGTGGGTATGGTTCAGCGATAAGTGATGAAACGATGTTATTCGTGGATCTTTGTCAGCATTGCGTTAAAGAGATGCTCCTACCTATAGCAAGAATGGAAGAAATACACTGATAAGAGGGGCGTTAAGATGGAGCGGTTTCGATACAGTAACGATAAGGTCGAATATGCCTATCTACTCACGCCTTTAGGCAACAGCTAAGGTGAAAAAGAGACAATGAATAAGACCAAAGTCGATGACATGCTAATCGAAATGATTAGTCCGCGAATCAAAGAAATTGAAGAGCGCTTTAGTCGGGGAGAGGGGTTGCAGCAGAATGATATCAACACGCTTCTGCTTAAATCGCAATATAACCACATCAACCATCTGGATGAAAAACTGAATGAAATCACCGCTGATGTCGCTAGCCTTAAGGGTGAGTTTAATAGTTTACGAGGAAAGTTTAAACTCCTCGAAACCAATGTAAATAATCGTCTGGATCTCTTTGAAGAACAGATGCAGGGCTTTAAGAAAGATATTGAACTCAAAATCAGCCAAGCGATTAACACCAACATGCGCTGGTCGATAGGTATTATTGCGTTAATTGTCATCGTGCTGAAACTGGCAGATATGTTTATAGCGAAGTAGGGAGTTGGCAGTTATCAGTTATCAGTTTGCAGTTGACAGCTAAGGATTCTAGCTAAAAACTGCCCACTGCCCACTGCCCACTGCCCACTGCCCACTGCCCACTGCCCACTGCCCACTGCCCACTGCCCACTGCCCACTGCCCACTGCCCACTGCCCACTGCCCACTGCCCACTGCCCACTGCCCACTGCCCACTGCCCACTGCCCACTGCCCACTGCCCACTGCCCACTGCCCACTGCCCACTGCCCACTGCCCACTGCCCACTGCCCACTGCCCACTGCCCACTGCCCACTGCCCACTAAAAACTCATGTACACCATCCATCACCACGGCGCCATCAACGGCGTCACCGGCTCCTGCCACCAACTCAGGCTGCAAGATGGTCGCTCGCTGCTAATCGACTGTGGCCTGTTTCAGGGTGCGGAAGCCGCCGACAGCGGGGCCGCGGCCGATCGTCTCGCTATCGAGTTCCCGCTTGACGACATTCAGGCACTTATCGTTACCCACACCCACATCGACCATGTCGGCCGCATCCCCTACCTGCTCGCCGCCGGATTCAACCAGCCGATCTACTGCAGCCACGCGACGGCCAAACTGCTGCCGTTGGTGCTCGAAGATGCGCTTAAGGTCGGTGTCACCCGCAACGAACGCCTTATCAAACAGGCAATCGGTAAAATTGAGGCGCTGATTGTCCCGCTCGGCTATAAACAGTGGCACACCATAGCGAAAGGGTGGCAGATTAAACTCCATCCTGCCGGCCATATCCTCGGTTCGGCCTATGTTGAAATAAAACTCAGCGACGGTCTAGCTCCTAACAGCGCCGATGGCCGTTGGCATATCCTCTTCAGCGGCGACCTTGGCGCACCTTATACCCCGTTGCTACCGGCACCGAAATCGCCATGGCGTGCTGATGATGTTATTCTCGAATCGACCTATGGCGATCGCACCCACAGTGGCCGTGCCGCACGAGTTAAACAGCTGCGCAGCATCGTTGAACGGGCGATGCGCGACCGGGGCACGGTGATTATTCCCGCCTTTAGCATCGGTCGCACCCAAGAGCTACTCTACGAATTTGAGTCGATTCTCCATCGCTATGGTCAACAGCCCGTCGCCGACGGTATCGACTGGAGCGAACTCGACATCATCATTGATTCGCCCTTGGCGGCAAAGATGACCCGCGCCTACCGTGAACTGCGTGACGAATGGGATGCTGAAGCCAAGCAGCGCCTCGCTCGTGGCCGCCACCCGCTCGCCTTCGACACCCTGCTCACCGTCGAAGAGCACGCTGCCCACCTGCGCATTATCGACTACCTCAAACGCAGCGGCCGCCCCGCCATCGTTATCGCCGCTAGTGGTATGTGTGCCGGTGGGCGCGTGGTGAACTACCTCAAGGCACTGCTCGATGATAGCCGCACCGACATCCTCTTCGTCGGCTACCAAGCTGCTGGTACGCCCGGCCAAATCATTCAAAAATATGGCCCCCGTGGCGGCTATGTCGACCTCGACGGTCAGCGCATTACCATTCGGGCACAAATTCACACCCTCAGCGGTTACTCGGCTCATGCCGATCAAAACGATCTGCTCAAATTCGTCAAACGCATTCGTAAGGGGCCGCAACGGATACGCCTCGTACACGGCGATGCAACCGCCAAGCGCACCCTCGCAAAAAAGCTAAGCGAAACAATGCAGGGAGTGGTGGTAGAGTAGGGGATAACCACATCTGAAAGCTGCCCACTGCTCACCCAAAAGTATAGCGACAGCAGACTCAAAAATATTTATACTTGTTCGAAAATGAACCAAAATCAACACCCCTACTCACTCTGAACGAGACACAGAAGAGCGGTAGCGTGCCTAAAGTGGTAGTTGAATGCGATTTGAAAATTTGGATGTGTGGAAGCGAGGTGAAAAAATAATGAACAAGACTAAAGTAGACGACATGTTAATTGAGATGATCTCGCCGCAGATTAAGGAGATTGAAGAGCGCTTTAGTCGTGGCGAAGGATTAAGTCGGGATGATATTAATACTCTATTACTAAAATCGCAATATAACCACATCAACCATTTGGATGAAAAACTGGATGAAGTCACAACTGATGTAGCAAGTTTAAAAGGAGAGTTCAAACTCCTCGAAGCTAATGTAAACCGCCGCCTGGATGTGTTTGAAAAAAATATCGAACTCAAAATAAGTCAAGCGATTAACACCAATATGCGTTGGTCGATAGGTATTATTGCGCTAATTGTCACCGTACTGAAACTGGCAGATATGTTTATAGCGAAGTAGGGGGGCAGTTATCAGTTGACAGAACACAGCACCAGCTAAAATAGTCGACTACTGACTACTGACTACTGACTACTGACTACTGACTACTGACTACTGACTACTGACTACTGACTACTGACTACTGACTACTGACTATGGTCGTGGTCATTTGAGTGAAGAGAGCCTTGCTGCGTTTAGTCGTTTTTTTCTTGAGACTGCGCTGGATGAGATTAAATTTATGGAGCAGTTACTACAGCCTGAGCAGATGCGCGAACGAATTTTACGCTGGGCAGAAGAGTCAACTCGTGCGGGGCAGCTTCCTCAACATAGTAGGCGGGTTATTGAGGCACTGCTATATCGGGGATCGTTACCTCGTGGTGAAGTTGCCGGCTTGATGGGAAGCAGTGATCGCCATGCGCGTCGCATGGTTGCTAGTTTGATTGAAGCGGGTATTATGGATAGTGAGACACCAAGAAAACCGTTACAGTTTGCCTTTCCTGCTCAGCTAGCTCCCTATTGGTTGCCTGGGTTGTTTCCTGAGCATCATTAAGAGTTTTGATCGGCCTTGTTCATCGTTTCGTCATCTGGCGATTGGGCAAAGCATAGCGTGCCCAACCCCTAACGGACTGATGAAAGCATTGAAAGCATGAACAGGGCCAAAATGCGTTTAAATTAAAACCAGCGTCAAACGATCAAACAAGCCGCAATTGAGTGTTTTAATGAGCGAGCTGTTGTGCGTCTGTTTGGGTCGAGGTTAGACGATAGTAAGCGCGGCGGCGATATCGATCTGCTTATTGAGACAGATATAAGTCAGCCGGATGAGTTGGTTAAAGCTAAAAATCTGTTTTTGGCTCAACTCTATCGTGAGCTAGGGGAGCAGAAAATCGACCGGCAATCTATTCTATTGCGTACGAAAAAGGGGTTGCATTGTAATGAACGAGCGCGAGAGCAAACTTCTTATAAGTTGGCAGCAGTGTCAGCGGCACTTGCACTATGTCAATTACGCATTAACTTAATTGAAACTAATGTTACCTCTGCATGCAGATCAGCTTGATACAATGGATGATGATGCAATACAGGCGTGGGATCGGTTTATTTTACGCTTTATTGATTTTGATGTTAGCCAAAGGAGTTATGTGAGTGGAACATATCGTCAATATTCATATTGAGGCTTTGGATGACGGAGTCGGTTATTTAGCTACTTCAGATGAGATACAGGGTTTAGTTGCACAGGGACAAACCGTGGAGGAGACTTTAACTATTGCGCGTGATGTCGTTAAACAGTTATTGCAAGCCCAAGCAGAGCGGAATAGTCAGCTACCATTGCGAAAGATAAGCAGTTCTTTTGATTACCCGCTGTTGATTGGTGGATAGACATTAGGCTGCGCAGTACCAAAGCAGCTATGCGGATGAAAAACAGTTGGCACGAACAGTTTTTCGTAAAAAGCGTATTCGTGTGGTATGTCATCTTAAACAGCCCCATAAACCATCGCGCCTGCGTCCGCAAATAATCGAACCAGATAAACTACAGCATAAACTGAAGTCATTACTTCGGGTGATAGATCCCCATCCTAAGGTCGTTAATCTATTGCCCACTGCCCACCAGAAAATGTAGAGACAGCAGACCCTAAAGCAGTTATACTTGTTCGACAATGAACCAAAATCAACACCCCCCTACTCACTCTGAACGAGACACAGAAGGGCGGTAGCGTGCCTAAAGTGGCTCAATTAAACGGATATTAAATCTATATATGGCCAATCGTCAGCATCTTCGTCAGGAAGATAACCATTTTCGTCTGTTGCGCCTGTTAGAGCAGAACCCGACCCTAACCCAGCGCGAGTTAGCTGAACAGATTGGTATGAGTCTCGACGGGGTTAACTACTGTCTTAATGCCCTTATCGATAAGGGTTTTGTCAAGATGGATAACTTTCAGCAGCAATTCAGAGTCACCGCCAAACCAGCATCACTACATAGCCTCGCTTTCTTGGCGACAATAACACCCCCTCTTCTCAACATTTCCTTGTTGAAAAGTCAGCTATTTCAAATTGTACAGCAGTGTTGAGTGAGCTTGTCTCCAGTGTGTAATGAGGGTTATCCCGAATTTCGGAGCGGGGATCTCCATCGTCTTTTAATTGATGAGTCGAATCTGGCAGGGGCGCCCGGTGAGTTGGGCTAATTTCGTTACCGACAGTTTTCGTTCAGTCATAACGGCAATCATCTTTCCCCAGATGCGCTTTAAGGTCATCTTCCCCTGCATAACACTTTGAAATGTCTTGCTCAATACCAGTAACTGATTGATGATGTGAGCTATTTGCAAGCACTGGTAGTAATTCTTGGTCGCCAGATAACTCACCCGTGAAAATTTGTGCTCTAATGCATATCCATGATTTTTTTGGGTATTAAAGCCTTCGTTCTCTATTTTCCAGCGTAAGCGTCCGGTACGGCTCAATTCCGGTGCCGTATTCCAGTTGATGGGATAGGAGCTAATGTGAACGAACCGATTTTCAGTTATCTGCCCCTCTTTGTCGGTGGTTGTCTCTATGCATTCCAGCCAGTGTAGTTTCACGCCATGATAGTCAATATCGTTAATCCATATATAGTTTTGCTCAATGACATTATCCTGTTGCCGTATAATGATTTTTCGTTGATTGCCGGATGTTAACTGGCACAAGGATTTAACCTCTTCCCAAACAGATGGCAGATTGCCATCCTTGAAGGTGACTATCCAGCCCCAACCATACTCTGAGCAAATTTCGAAGAATCCCTGATAAGGATAGAGTCCATCGGCAACCAGACAGACGGGTAGACGCGGAAACGCCGATTTCAACTTTTTTGCTAGGCGTTTGAATGCCTTACGCTCACAATCCTGTTTGTCATAGTTGCCCTCTTCGGGGTTTTCCAGCCACTCTGTGGCAATGGAGATGGCGAAGCCGTTAGCGGTAATCAGTTTGGCCTCTAAAACCATGTTATGCCAGCTACTTTTACCGCTGCTGTAGTCTTTGTGCAGCGCCTGATCATGGGGACACTCTGTAAAACTATGAATCCCGCTCGCATCCACCGCGATGACAAACCATTCACCAAACAGCCGTTGATTGTGGAATATCTTCTTTTTCAACAGCGCCCTAACCATGGATTGAGTCAGTTTTTGCAGTTGATCCTCCGTGAGTTGTCGCATGATATTATCGACGGTATCCATATGAGGTAGCGGCATTTTGAACAACCGCTGGTAGTTTTTGCGAAAGCGTTTCTCTTCGCGCAGATTATTCATTTCATTACGAGAACCGGCTTTAAAGAGAAACATGGCAATGCAGGCCGTAATAAGAGCCGCCAAATCATAATTGGTAGATGTCCGGCACTCATCCAGCTCTCTCATCTGCTCAAAGAGAGCAGGAAAGAAGTGTGTGATGGTCAGGTGGAGTTGATAGACGACATCTTTGCGCTGTAATTTACGTTTATTCCGATTCTTTTTTTAGACCGGACGGATTGGTTCGAAGCTGATTTTCGTGCAGTTGACATGCGGTTACCTCTCAAAATTGAAGATATATGGCTATTTTTGCTGGAAAAAATAATTTTTTTGCCAATGTAAGTTTATGAAGTTAGTCGGTTATGGAGCTGCCCCTGAATTGCTGCATTAAATAGTGAATGCCATAATCCACTAGATTTACCCTATAAACTTACGCTAGAAAATCAAAAAAGTTATGTGTTACTGCGCGCCAAAAGAGACACTGCAAAACGATTTGAACTTTCAAGATTATTGGCCGATTCACTCTTTTGCCAGCAAGATAATTTGGCGTTAGCTACGAGAACCTATACCTACCGCCAGAAACTTCAGCGAGCGTTTGCCGCTGAATTATTGTGTCCAGCAGAACAATTAGTAAATGAAATGAGAAATGACTACTCGGATGAAAACCAAACGAGTGTTGCGGATACCTTTGGTGTTTCCCCGCTTACGGTAAAAACGATTCTGACGAACCATGGCTATATCGAGCGCGACTTTGACTCCATACTGAGCGTTGCATGAAAAAACCTACAATGTTCCAATTTGCGTGTTGGGATACCAACAATGGTCACCGTCTTCACAAATGACCTCCCACTGATCACCTCGGGAAGTTATATGGTAAAGTGCGCCGTCAGATTGGATTTTGACTGGTCTAGTCATAAAGTTTTTGTAACCAATATGATACTTTATTTTTAGACTTAACCCCGTTATCTCTACTCAATTTTATAGTAAGGGAATATACAATTATGACCAAAAAAGCATTAATCACCGGCATCACCGGTCAAGACGGCTCCTATCTCGCCGAATTTCTACTCGAAAAAGGCTACGAAGTCCACGGCATCAAGCGCCGCGCTTCCAGCTTTAATACCCAACGGGTCGATCACATCTACCAAGACCCGCACGAACCGAATCCGAAGCTGAAACTGCACTACGGCGACCTCTCCGATACCTCTAATCTCACCCGCATCCTTAGCGAAGTGCAACCGGACGAAGTCTATAATCTTGCGGCGCAGTCGCATGTAGCGGTATCGTTCGAATCACCGGAATACACCGCTGATGTCACTGGATTAGGCACGCTGCGCCTGCTGGAGTCGATTCGCTTTTTAGGGTTAGAGCAGAAGACCCGTTTTTATCAAGCAAGCACTTCAGAGCTGTTTGGTTTAGTACAAGAGGTACCCCAGCGCGAGACCACGCCATTCTATCCGCGTAGTCCTTATGCCGTAGCAAAGCTCTATAGCTACTGGATAACGGTTAACTATCGCGAAGCCTACGGCATGTACGCCTGCAACGGTATTCTGTTTAACCACGAATCGCCACGCAGGGGTGAGACCTTTGTTACCCGTAAAATTACCCGCAGCCTCGCCAATATTGCCCAAGGGTTAGAGAAGAAGCTCTATCTGGGCAATATGAATGCCCTGCGCGACTGGGGACATGCGAAAGATTATGTGCGCATGCAGTGGATGATGTTACAGCAGGATCAGCCGCAAGATTTTGTGATTGCCACCGGAGTGCAGTACTCAGTACGCCAATTTGTCGAAATGAGTGCGCAACAGCTGGGGATTACCTTGGCGTTTACGGGTGAATGTGTGAACGAAATCGCGACCGTCACTGCGATTGCGGGAGATAATGCCCCGGCATTAAAAGTGGGCGATACCATTGTTGCGGTCGATCCGCGCTACTTCCGTCCGACTGAAGTCGAGACCCTGCTCGGCGATCCGGCTAAGGCTAACTCGGAACTCGGTTGGGTGCCGGAAATTACGCTACAGCAGATGGTGGAGGAGATGGTGGCGTATGATTTGGATCAGGCCAAACGTCATGCGCTATTAAAGCATCATGGTTATGAAGTGGCGGTAACTAAGGAGTGATAACCCATGAGTACACTAACTTTTGATACGCATCAGTTTGTAAAAAAGTTACAGGCGGTTGGCTTTTCAGAAGAACAGGCTGAGCTCTTTGCATCAGAACAGAAAAGACTTATTGAAGAGCAGTTAGTTAGTAAAGAACACTTTGATATGAAACTCAAAGAGTTGGAGTATTCGTTAACGATTAAGTTAGGATTAATGTTGGCTGCCTCAATGGCACTTATTGTGGGTATTCTGAAAATAGCATGATTCAATTGAGTGACAGAGTTTATATTGCGGGTCATCGTGGCTTAGTCGGTTCGGCAATCGTCCGTCAGTTACAACAGCGCGGTTTCACCAATCTGGTTACCCGAAGCCATAACGAACTCGACCTTACCAATCAACAGGCGGTAAACGACTTTTTTGCGACGGAACGACCCGATTATGTCATATTAGCAGCCGCTAAGGTGGGTGGGATTCATGCGAATAACACCTATCCGGCGGAGTTTATCTATCAAAATTTGATGATAGAGGCTAATGTGATTCATGCGGCCTATACCCATCAGGTTAAACGGCTACTCTTTTTAGGTAGTACTTGTATCTATCCGCGAGCGGTGCAGCAGCCGATGCAGGAGCAGGCGCTGTTAACTGATACGCTAGAGCCGACTAATGAGCCCTATGCGATAGCAAAAATTGCCGGAATTAAGCTGTGTGAAAGTTATAACCGGCAGTATGGTACCGATTACCGCTCGGTGATGCCGACCAATCTTTATGGCATAAATGATAATTTTCATCCCGAAAATTCGCATGTCATTCCGGCTCTAATGCGCCGTTTTCATGAGGCGAAGCTGCAAAATCAGCCGGAGGTGGTGGTGTGGGGTAGTGGCAAACCGATGCGGGAGTTTCTCTGTGTCGATGATATGGCGGCGGCGTCACTGTTTGTGCTGGAGCTAGATGAGGCAACTTATCAGGCGAATACCGAGCCGATGTTATCGCATATTAATGTCGGGACGGGTAAGGATATTACCATTCGGGAGTTAGCCGAGACGATGGCCGAGGTTGTGGGATATAAGGGGCAGGTTGTATTTGATAGCTCTAAGCCTGATGGACCACCGCGAAAACTGATTGATGTGAGTCGATTAACGGCGATGGGGTGGCGGTATCAGATAGAGTTGAAGCAGGGATTAGCCCAGACCTATGCTTGGTATCTACAGAATGTAGATTAAGTTCTGACTAAGGGCTATCCGATGAACAAAACCAAAGTTGATGATATGTTAATTGAGATGATCTCGCCGCAGATTAAGGAGATTGAAGAGCGCTTTAGTCGCGGTGAGGGGTTAAATCGGGATGATATTAACACACTGCTGTTAAAATCGCAGTACAACCTAGCAGTTGTGAGCAGGGTTGCTATAAAATGCGTTTAAGTCAAAAACAACGGGCAGTTATCAAACAGGCGGCAATAGATTGTTTTAGTCAGCGGGCTGTTGTGCGTCTGTTTGGATCGAGGCTGGATGACAGTAAGCGCGGCGGCGATATCGATCTGCTTATTGAGACAGATATAAGTCAGCCGGATGAGTTGGTTAAAGCTAAAAATCGGTTTTTGGCTCAACTCTATCGTGAGCTAGGGGAGCAGAAAATCGACATTTTAGTCGATTATCCTAATCGGGAAAATCGACCGGCAATCTATTCGGTTGCGTACGAAAAAGGGGTTGCATTGTAGTGAACGAGCGCGAGAGCAAACTGGTTACAAGTTGGCAGCAGTGTCAGCGGCACTTGCACTATGTAAATTATGCATTAACCGAGCTAAAGCTAATGTTGCCTCTCCAAGCAGATCAGTTAGATACGATGGATGATGATGCAATACAGGCGTGGGATCAGTTTATTTTACGCTTTACTAAATTACAGGATAGTATGGGAGGAACGCTGTTTAATGCACTCTTACGCTATCTGCAAGAACCCTATGAACATCGACCGATGATCGATAAATTGAACCGTTTGGAACAGTTAGGATTTGTCGATAATGTAACTCGGTGGCAAGAAGTTCGTGCCTTACGAAATCAGTTTTCACATGACTATCCTGAAGATAATTATATTAAAGCGAGTTATCTTAATGAAGCCGTTGCCACAATAGCCTATCTGGCCAGCATACTGGATAACATTGCATCAATTATTGAATCGATAGAACAACAGGGTAAGAGTGTATGACCGAGGATTATAAATTATTTACTCTGGATGCTGATTACAGCACCACCCGCTTGGTCACCTAAACCCGCTATTTATTGATTAATTGTTGTTTTATGGATTTGTATTTATGCCGATAATATCAATGCAATGTTCTATGGGGTTGTTGTGTATATGTGTTTTTACGATATACTCACCGCAGCTTGAATTTCCCGTTTTCACTATGTTCTAATAATCTGAAAATTTTCAGTTAACAATGATTCCAAATCCTCGATATAATTTTGACTGTTTTCCAAGACATTTAAGCAAGCGGCTTTAAACTCTTTAAATGTTGAATAGTATCGGTTAGATTTCACCTTCTTTTTAAAAAATTTCCAGTAACGCTCAATTAAATTCAGGTTCGGTGAATATGGGGGTAAAAAGATTAACTCAATTTTGGAGTTCTGTAGAAATTCTGTGACTATCTTAGCTCTGTAGTAGCGGGCATTGTCTGCAATCACAAAAACCTTTTCTGCTTCAGGATGTGCTTTTTCCAGTTGAATAAACAGCTCAATCGTTGATTGTGCATTGATGGTATCATCCAGCCGATATTCCAGATGAAAATGGGTTAACTCGATCGCCCCATTGATATTCAGGCGTTGTCGACCTGTATTACTTTCAATCAAGCGATCTTCCCCTTTCTTAAACCATCCATAGTCACTATGTGTATTGTGCTGCGGGTGTGTTGCATCCATGAAATAAATAGGCTCGTTTTCCTTTTTGTCACGCTTGAGTTGCTGATAACGCTCAATAAATTCCTCCTGAGCCGTTTCGTCACTTTTGGCCGGGACTAAGTGGTATTTTTTGTAGCAGAAACCTAATTGATGCAAAAGATAGCGCATACCACTCTCGCTATAAGCAATTCCCCATTGCTGATGAACATAGTCAATAACCGCATCAACGGTTGGGTAAATATTTATGTTGAGCTCAGCTATCAAATCAAGTTGCTGCTCTTCGCTTAATCGACATGTACGCCCTGTACAATTTGATTGTAAAAGACCTTCAAGTGAGTACTCCTGATAGCTATCAAAGTAGTGGCGGGCGCTTTTCTCGCTGATCAAAAGAGCCTCACAGACATCACCTACTGACCAGCCTGACCCTAATAGATATACGGCCTTTATCTTGTACAAGTTGGCAGCAGTGTCAGCGGCACTTGCACTATGTAAATTACGCATTAACTTAATTGAAACTAATGTTATTTCTGCATGCAGATCAGCTAGATATGATGGATGATGATGCAATACAGGCGTGGGATCGGTTTATTTTACGCTTTATTGATTTTGGTGTTAGCCAAAGGGGTTATGTGAGTGGAACATATCGTCAATATTCATATTGAGGCTTTGGATGACGGAGTCGGTTATTTAGCTACTTCAGATGAGATACAGGGTTTAGTTGCACAAGGACAAACCGTGGAGGAGACTTTAACTATTGCGCGTGATGTGGTTAAACAGTTATTGCAAGCCCGGACAGAGCGGAATAGTCAGCTACCATTGCGAAAGATAAGCAGTTCTTTTGATTACCCGCTGCTGATTGGTGGATAGAAATTAGGGTGGCTTTCCTCAATACGTTAATGCAAGACCTGACACCGTTTGTAAGTTGATGGCGAATAAATCAGTGATAAAAGGTCACATTCAATCGATCTCAATAGAGGGATTCCGGAGCATTCTTCAGGTTGAGCAACTTCAACTCGGTAATTTGAGTGTGCTGATTGGGGCAAATGGTGCGGGTAAATCCAATTTTATTCGGTTGTTTGAGTTAATCAGTTGGATGTTGAAAGGGAAAAAGTTACAGGAGTTTGTGATTACCCATGGCGGTGGGGATGATCAGTTTTTTATGGGGGCAAGAAAAACTCCCCGTATTCGGATTGAGATATCTATCCAGACAAATAAGGGAGATAATGACTACCGCTTTGCATTAACTCATCTGCCAGCTGGTGATAGTGTCTTGCTAACCGAAGAGGCCTATCGTTACTCAGATAGCCAAAAACGGACTACCGCCCGCTGGACAGAACTTGCCAGTGCAAGCAAAGAGGCGCAGCTGCCAGATCAAGTGAACCCAACCGCAAAAATAGTTGTCCATTTGCTACGCAACTGCGCAACCTATCAGTTTCATGATACCTCGGCACAAGCCTCTATACATAATCGTTGGGATGTGAACGATTTTAGCTGGCTGCGTAGTGATGGCGGTAACCTTGCTGCAGTGCTTCTACACCTGCAAGAGTGTGATCCCATGCGATATCGTCTGATTACCCGTCAGATAGAGCGCGTTCTTCCTACTTTTGATGACTTCGTACTCGTACCCGTTGCTGGTAGAGTCGAGCTGCGTTGGAAAAGTCGCCAAAGTGACAAAACTTTTGGTGCCCATTTAACTTCCGACGGCTCTTTGCGGCTTTTCTGCCTGCTTACGCTGCTTAATCTTCCCACAGATCAGTTGCCTGATGTGATCTTCATTGACGAACCCGAATTAGGGCTGCATCCATCGGCAATTACCCTGATTGCAGCGATGATTCGTCGACTTGCTGCAAAGCGTCAGCTTTTTATCGCTACCCAGTCGCCGGCGTTGGTGGACTGCTTTGAACTGGAAAATATCATAGTTGCCGACCTTTATGATGGTGCGACTACATTACGCTCTTTAACTAGTGCTGACTATCAACGCTGGCTGGAGCAAGACTATCTCAACTCCGAAATTTGGCTAAAAGAGCCATTAGTTCGCAATCAGTGAAGCGTATTTGTGTTATTTGTGAAGGGCTAACTGAAAGTCTGTTTGTGCAAAATGTGCTTTATCACCACCTTTTTGCACAAGGGGTCGGAAGCTGTCAAGTAATTTGAGACCAGTTGTTAAAAAAATAAAGCTCTAAATCTAGCCGGTGATTGCCACTGCCCTCACCGGCAAATTTCGCCTATGTTGAGTCATGACGCAACAAGGAGCGAACATGACCCTCATGGCCCTTTGCCGCAAGAGCCAAGCCCTTCAGCAAGGGGGAGCTGCAAGGCGAACTGCAACCCCTAATCTAGGAACCTCCCTCCTGCACCGCGTTACCCACAGCCCGCCCCCCTACGATAATAAGGGGGTCTCCGGGGGGCGGGCTATGGATAACGCTCTGTCATTCAGCCACCACAACCGGCTAAAGCCATCGACGATAGACCCACTAGCGGCACCGTCACTCATCTCTCCTTCGCTCTATTCAGGGTTGGATAGTTGACCTCCAGCGACCCCACCCCCTCCTCCGGTAGAGCGGGGTTAATCCATACCTCAGTAGGGGGTTGCTTAACCTTGGGCTCACCATGAATAAAGCGTTTCGGATGCTGCTGATAGGCCTGCTTCAGCGCCTGTTCACGCTGCTCGCTAACCTCCTTGTAACGACCGGTAAATACCTGCTCTGGAGTGAACCACGCAATCCCTCGATGGTGGTGGTGGAAACAGTACCAGTCAACATAGTCACTAAACCATATTCTGGCATGGTCAACTCCTGTCAATCGTTGAGGATAATCGGGTTGTTGCTTGAGTGTTTTAAATTGACTCTCGCTAAACGGATTGTCGTTACTGACTCGTGGACGGCTGTGGGAGCAGGTGATCCCCAGTTCGGCCATCAAGTCGAGATAGCCTCTGGCGGTCATCGGCACACCTCTATCCTGATGCAGTGTTAAGCCACTGAGCGCGACCCGATAGCGAGCCGCTGCGTCACTGATTAACAGCTTGGAGAGCTCACTATTCTCCTTCCTTGAGACCATCCAAGCCACAATAAAACGGCTGTAGAGATCCATCACCACATAGAGATTCAAGAAGTTACCCTGCTCTGTGGTGGGAAGCTTAGTGATATCCCATGTCCAAACATCATTCGGGCGGGTCGCCCGTAATCGGGGGATAGCGTGTGATTTGGCCGGTTTTTGAGCTCGCCGCTCTCCCGTCTGTTGATTAGCACGAAGGATCCGATACATCGTACTGATTGAACAGTAATATTTCCCTTCATCCAGCAGGCTAGCATAGATCTCTGCCGGAGGTTGGTCATAGAATCGTTCGCTGTTCAAAAGCCCCAGAACGGCTTGCCTCTCTGCCTCACTCAGCGCATTGGCTGCGACGGGTCTTGGAAGGCTCGCTCGGGGGGAGACAACCGGAGCCTGTCGGCGGTAGTAGCCTGCACGCGAGAGCGCTAGGCTATCGCAAGCGGCTCTTATGCTCACCGAACTGGGGCACTCTTTTTCAACTAATCTCATAAGCTTATCTCTGTGTTCATCTGCTCCAATAAGCTGAAGGCTTTTTTTTGGAGCGCAATCACCCCTTCGGTCTGCTGTAACCGTTGGCTAAGACGCTGAATTTCCTTCTTTAAACGCTCTATCTCCTTATCTCGCTTGTCTAGGCTCGGTTTGCGACCACTCTGTTTCCCTTTCAGGCCAGCCTGCCCCTGTGCTTGCAGTTGTCGGCGCCATTTGGTCAGATGGGAGCTGTAGATCTGCTCTTTGCGCAGCAGCTCGCCTAGCTGACCCGGCTCCTTGCACTGCTCTGCTTCTGCTAGGATCCGAAGCTTCTCTTCCTCACTAAATTTGCGGTAGGAGCGCTTCTCTTCATCGGGGTCGGTAACCTCGTTGGAGGGTAAAACGGTAGTATCTTTGGGCATCGTGTATCTCCTCTGTTGCCCCCCTGATTCTACATTCATTTCTCATCAGGGGTGGTCTCAGGGTATCTTGACACTCAGGGGGGTTGTGGTTTATCCTTCCATTTTACAGGCTCGATCAGGTCGCCACCGTGGTGGCAGAGTAACGATGGAACGGTTAGTGACGCAAATGGTAACGGAGTATTATCAGGCAGATGGAGTGACCAGTTTAGTCGATTATTACGGATTCAGGGATTTAGCAGGAAGGAGTCGAAGTGACCTGGAAAATGAGATTATTAAGCAGATAGTCAATCAAGCCCCTCAGATCGAGCGGTGGCGTATTTTCCCTTATGTACAGATGCATGAATTTGAAGGATTACTATTTAGTGATATCAATCACTTTGAGTGGGTGATTGAGGGTTGGTCAGAAGAAATTAAAAGCCTGTTGCAAGAGATTAGGAACGACTTTTCATCGCCGGAAGAGATTAATAATAGCCGTGAAACAGCACCATCAAAGCGACTGGAAAAAATTTTTCCTGACGGAATTTACAGCAAAACAGAACATGGACCGATTATCGCAGAGGCCATAGGCATTGATGTGATTCGTAAATATTGCCCACAATTTAATCAGTGGGTTAGGCAGTTGGAACAGTTTACATCTTGATGGTAACAATATTTTTATGAATGTACTTGTTGTTAGTGGTTGCGGTTACATTGGTTCCCATACAGTCGTTACTCTGATTCAAACTGGTTATTCAGTCATGTTACATCGCGGGGCGATGGCGAGAGGATATTTATCTGACTGATGCGGATCGCCATTGCTGGTTGACTGTATTTGAACAGGTATGCGAGCGGTTCCATTAGACTGTGCTGTTATTGAGTATATGCACGCAACGAGGGTTAAGGCAGATTTAAGACCTTATGATTCTGTGCCCAAATGAGATTCGAAGACCTGGAAGTTTGGAAACGCTCTGCCCGGCTCAGTGCTGAAATCTACAAACACTTTGCAGAGAGTCGCGACTATGGTTTCAAAGATCAAATAACTCGTTCCGGACTATCGATACCATCAAACATTGCAGAGGGTATGGAGCGAAGCAGCAATAAAGAAAAAGCACACTTTCTCGATATCGCCAAAGGGAGCTGCGCAGAACTGAGAACTCAAATTTACATAGGAATAGAGATATAAGGAAGAAATGGGGTCAGGTCTCGAATTGTAGTGTAGTGTCGAGAATATTCATCATTGCTAATGGTTAGATGTGTTAGGTGCACAAATGTCGTGCCTAGCCGATGGTTTTGTCAGAAAGGTACTCTTTACCCCCTTTGACTCTTGGCGGTTAACCGATTATGCCCTGTGCCCGCCTCTTCTGCCAAGCGGGTGAGGGACTGCGGATTCATTGCGAATTTTTTATCCCGTAATAGTTACAAATTTTCTTGTGTTAAATCGCATATGTAATAAACTAACCATTATGGTTATCTGGAGTTTGGGTGGCTCAGTACAATCTTGAGGATGTAAAGACGGCTGCTATTGCTAGCCGGATTGAATATCGAGGGCTTAAAGTGCAGCGAGATATTGCGAACTTGGGCTATGACATCAATGATGTTATCGATTGTTTGATGCACTTGAGCCCTGCAAACTTTCGTAAAACTCACTATTACGATGACGGCAGTCTACCAGATGATGATTATATTTTCCGTTATACAAGGTGCGTTGATGATGAAGAAACGACCGATAAATTGTATGTAAAGTTTTGCTTGGTGGATGATTGCTTAATGATTGACTTGGGGTCTTTTCATTTGTAGCGAAAACCAGAGCGTAAGAGGAAGGCAGAAGTGAGTGAATGTAAAATTTGTAAAAGTAAAGCGGTTGTGGCCGCTCAAGCAAACGAAAAAATCAGCTATAAAGGTGCAACGCTAAGCGTGCCGATGGTGTTTTCATCTTGCCAAAATTGTCACAGAGAGTTTGTTGGAACCGAACAAATTATTGAAAATGACAAAGCTATCCGTGATGCAAAGAAGGCCTATGATGGCTTGTTTAGCGAATTTGCCTAAACCAATTATTCCTTTTTTTAGAAAGTGAAGCGTGAGGGGTGAAGTGAGGAAAGAGACGGGGTCAGGTCTCGAATTATAGACTGGCAAGTCTTAATCATCAGTCCCCGTATCCTGTGATTTCCTGGCCTTACGCAGTATCTTGCCAATAGTGGTGAAGTGAACCTCATAAAAATCGGCAATCTGTTGGTAACTGTACGCACCGGTTGCATAGGCCGCCACCGTCGGTGGCCAACCATTTGGACGCATCTCTCGCGCCGATCATCTCTGGATAGCTGCTCCATGGCCACTCTCCGTGGGATTCCACCATACCCGCCCGAACCAGATTCAGCACGACATAGCGGGACAGTTCGAGCAGATAGGCATCACTATCAACCAGAATCGCTTTATACCGTCCCTGAAAAAGATGACCTACACGACGATACTTGCGATTCATCAACTGGGTATAAACGCCATTAAGCTGCCTCATGCCCTTCGACAAATTACCGTCTGGCGTCTCAACCACCAGATGGTAATGATTAGTCATCAGACACCAGGCGTGGCACACCCAGTTGAAGGTTTCGATAACATTTTCAAGAACATCAAGAAACGCTACGCGGTCGGCATCCTCTTCAAAAATCGCCTCCCGCCGATCGCCACGGGAGGTGACATGGTAGAGTGCGCCTTCAAATTCAATTCGTACGGGTCTGGTCATGCGGAGTAGTGTAGTCGACAAATAGGTTCGATTCTAGACCTGACCCCGTACCCTCACTGCCCACTGCCCACTAAAAAATATAGCGACAGCAACCCCAAAAGCAGTTATACTCGTTCGGCAATGAACCAAAATCAACACCCCTACTCACTCTGAACGAGACACAGAAGGGCGGTAGCGTGCCTAAAGTGGTTAAATTAAACGGATATTAATGTTTATGGCCAATCGTCAGCATAGTCGTCAGGAAGATAACCATTTTCGCCTGTTGCGTCTGTTAGAGCAGAACCCGACCCTAACCCAGCGCGAGTTAGCCGAACAGGTCAGTATGAGTCTCGGTGGGGTTAATTACTGTCTTAACGCCCTTATCGATAAGGGTTTTGTCAAGATGGAGAACTTTCAGAAGAGTCAAAATAAGCTAAAGTATGTCTATCTATTAACGCCGCAGGGACTTACCGAGAAGGTATCGCTCACCCAACGCTTTTTAAAGCGCAAGATGGTGGAGTATGAGGCGTTAAAAGCGGAGATTGAGGCACTCAAAGCAGAGGTGGAAGGAGAGGGTCTGTAGTCTATAGTCGAATGCGATTTGAAGATTTGGATATGTGGAAACTAAGGTGAAAAAGAGACGATGGACAAGACCAGAGTAGACGACATGTTAATTGAGATGATATCGCCGCAGATTAAGGAGATTGAAGAGCGCTTTAGTCGTGGCGAAGGATTAAGTCGGGATGATATTAATACTCTGTTACTAAAATCGCAATACAACCACATCAATCATTTAGATAAAAAGCTAGATGAAGTCGCCGCTGATGTGGCTAGCCTTAAAGGTGAGTTTAATGATTTAAAAGGTGAGTTTAGTGATTTGAAAGGTGATTTCAATAGCTTACGAGGAGAGTTCAAACTCCTAGAAGCCAATGTAAACCGCCGCCTGGATGTGTTTGAAAAAACATCGAACTCAAAATCAGCCAAGCGATTAACACCAACATGCGCTGGTCGATAGGTATTTTTGTGAGCGAGTTTGAATCTACAGCGTTAAGCCTTGAGATTACAGCAGCTAACCTCACCAATCCCGATTTAATCGCACTTGCGTGGAAAAAAGCGCATAACACTATTCGCACGACTAATTGGTATGCCGACAATTTTGAACTGGATAAATCGGCGCTAGATTTGCATGACGTGTGTGAAGTTTGGGCGAATGAAGTCAAAGATGGCAATGTAATTTTTCAACCACTTCATTTGGTTCCCGCTCCAAAAACGCAGGGGTGGCATTTTGAGCCGTCAAGAATTTCAAGTAATAATAAGCCTTGCCTTGATTGGCAGCCAGTAACCATGGAGTCTAAACAAGATCAAAAGAGTGGAACGGATAAAGATTATAACTATCCCGTAAAACTCCGCCCGCTTGCTCATATTGGCATCAAAGAACAAACCATTATGACCTTAGTTATGATGTGTTTGGCAAATGATATCGAAACTCAGCAAGGTGATCCGGCGACCGAATATGAAGAAGTCCACGATAAAAGAATTGTCAGTTATGGCAATCGAATCTATTGCACCTATCGTGATGGAAAAGCCGAGCATAGTTATGGCGCGACCACGATATATAGTAAGTTTTTCCAAGATTATCAAAAATTTCTTCAACGTCCCTATTTCTTCGCAAATCGGCACCTAACGGAAAAAGCACCGGATGAAGAGGTGTACTTGGTTGAACTGGATTTAAGGCAGTTTTTTGATTGTGTAGATCGAAAAAAGTTGATCGAAAAAATTCAAAAGTTTGCCGAGATGGAGACTAACAAACATTTAAAGAAGAAAGTTGTACCATCGGTTCTGAATGCTTTTGAAAACTGGGATTGGGTTAAAGAAAACAATGACTCGTATGAGGTATGCGAAACTGATTTAATTAAAGACTATCCGAGTGGTATTCCACAAGGTTTGGTAGCAGGTGGATTTTTAGCCAATATCTATTTACTGGATTTTGATAAAGAGCTGGCTGGGTATATTGGTCATAACATGAATAATGAAGGTGTAACCAAAATCAAACTTATCGACTATTGCCGCTATGTTGATGATATGCGTTTGGTGCTGGTAGGACCTAAACGAGACAAAGACAATCACATCAATCCGACTGTTGAAATTAAGACATCTATAAACAAGTGGTTTAATCAAAAACTAGAAAGTCTTGAACTCAATTTGCAAATTAACGAAAAAAAAACCAAGGTCGAAATTTATCGTGGTAAAACGGTCGGCATCTCCAAACAGTTGAATGAAATTCAAAGCGCTGTGAGTGGCCCGGTATCGTTCGAGGACGCGCAAGACCAACTTACCCAGCTAGAGAGTATATTGTCGATTTGTACGCAAATTGATACCGAACAAGATGGCCATCAGTGTAGGCTCAATCGCTTAGCCGACATTGAAAAGAGCATTTTTGATGTGCGCGATGATACCTTGCGCCGGTTTGCTGCTAATAAAATTTCAAGAATGCTAAATACCCTACGCCATTTCACGGTACACGAAGTCGATGAACATAATCAAGCGGTTCCCCGCGATTGGGATTATCTACAAGAGCGCATGGCGCGGCGCTTGATTGCGGTGTGGAGTCGTGATCCATCTTTGGTGCTGTTGCTTAAAAAGGGGTTAGAGTTGTTTCCAAGTCCAAAGTTATTGGAACCCGTGTTAGAACAGTTTGATGCGATTTTAGCCATGTCTGGTGGCCAAGTTGAATTAAAAAAACAACAAGCCGTTATACGCTATTTGTTATCAGAAGTTTTCCGCCATTCAGCCACCGTGATTCACAAAAAGGATCGCCAATCCTTTCCGGCGCAAGCGGATGTGGAGGGGTATTTTGAGAAACTGCAAGATTGCGCGGTGCAATATACCGACACAAAAGACCGCATTAATTGGCTTTTGGAACAACAGGCGCGATTTTTATTGCTTGTGCGTTTGGATACGGTTTTAGAAGCGTCTTGCGGGGATTTTGAACAGGATTTGATTTTCAAACTGGCTAAAGGCTTTAGAAAAATTACCCTACCTGTTACCATTGATTCAAAACAACTTGCGCATTGCATCATTATCGCAAGTCAGTTAATCGAAGATCGAAAACCTTTAGTTAGAGCGGTTAATTCTATTTTCAATAATGTAATATATGAAAATATATCGCCATTTCAAACTCTAAAATATATCGCCTATCACGATATGGCTTTGGTCAAGAACCACGTTAAAAGTGCGCGTGCATTAAAGAGTAAATGGGTATTTGAAGAGCAGGTCACGGATCTGGTTACTAAACTTCATTTAGACAGCCAGCCTTCTAGAAAGTCGTTAGATAAAATTACCTCGCCAATGGGCCTGTTGCAGTTGATTAGCCGTGAAGACAATCCATTCGCCAATGAAATCATGGCGCTTAAACTTATGCAGGCGTTATTGAAAAAACAAGCTGATAGCCAAGATGAGATTCACGCAGGCAAAGAAAATCAGGCAATTGATTTGGCGCTTACTAAAGTGGCTTTTTCGTGCGGTTATAGCGATCCACCCAAATATGCGTGCTTTGATCATGCACTAGAAGTCACAGTTAACTTTCGGAATTCGGTTTTTGAACAGGCTAGTCATTTAAAATCCGAACATCAACAACGCCTATTGCAGAATATCGCTTCAGTGATTCGTGCTGCACTTACAGGATCGGCTGATGTTACCGGTTTTGGGCAGGTCTTTGAACCAAAAGTCGGCTATCGCGGGATTAAATCAACCCGATATAAACGCCAATTTGGATTATTCACCACGCCGCAATCGTTGGCAGGTGAAGCGGCAGCTTTTTCAAGCTGGCTGACGACCTTGCTCAGCAAACTGCTCAAATGGCCGGGGATTCGGGTTAATGATCAAGCTTTTGAATGGCCGGAACTCTCGCTTGAGAATATTTCAAAATTAGTTAATGAACGACTTACAAAGCTTAAAAACAGCTATTGTCAGCTTTCACAAATGCCAACATTTATAGAAACCATTCAGCCTGATTGGCAAGACAAAACCAACTTAACTATTGCGATGGTGCAATCCAAGCTACCGCACAAAGCCGATTTTGCAAAGGCAGGCCTGCTACTGGATGCACCGCAATATCGCGTCAAACACCGCAGACATGTCGCGCGTGTTGCGCAATTAGTGTTAAAGCATATCGAAGCCCAGCGAACCAATGCCAGTGATAAAGACAATAAAAAACATCATATAGATTTGATTATTTGGCCGGAGCTTTCTGTGCATCCTGAGGACATGGATATTCTCAAACACCTTGCACAAAAGACTCATGCGATTTTATTGGCCGGCATAGGTTTTGAGCGTCAACAGGGTATAAAAGGCCCAAATAACCGTGCGGTGTGGATAGTGCCGAAAAAACATAACGGTAATCAAAACGAATTGATTCGCTACCAAGGTAAATTTCACATGATGGAAAATGAGCGCGAAGTTGGCATACAATCGTGGCGACCCTATCAGTTTATGCTTGAGTTAATGCATTCGCAGTTTCCGCAAACAGATGGTTTTAAACTAACCAGCGCCATTTGTTATGATGCTACCGATATTAAACTTAGTGCCGATCTCGCCGATAAATCCAATGCATTATTGATTCCTGCACTCAATATGGATGTAAATTCATTTGATTCTATGGTTGAGGCATTGCACTACCATATGTATCAGCCTGTAGTACTGGTGAATACTGGTGAATTTGGTGGTTCTTACGCTATGGCGCCCTATAAAAACCGTCACCATCGACTCATTGCCCACTCAAGCGGCAATCACCAAGTAGCGATTAACACATTTGAAATGAATATGTTCGACTTCAGACGCGATGGCGTCGGAAAGTCGTTTAAGTCAAAAGACAAAGCAACCAAAACTCCGCCGGCGGGTATTGTCATGAATGAGCCCGTTTAGAATTTAAAATTATAAACATCCGTGCCTAAAGAATATAATTTATGATAAAAGCAATGCCATGAAACTTAGCCATGTTACCTTGGAAAACTTTCGTGCGATCGAGCACTTAAGACTTGAATTAGGCCAGCGCTTGACGCTGTTGATGGGCGAAAATGGTTCAGGTAAAACCAGTATCATTGATGCCATATCGGTCGGTTTTGGAGCAGTTGTCACCTATTTGCCAAATGTATCAGGTATTTCTTTTAAGAAAACTGATCCCCGAATTTTTGAAAACCGCATCGCCCCTTATACGCGTATTCAGATTGAAGCATTCAATGGTGTGAAGTGGGATCGAATGGTTAAGCGTGATCAAAACCGTTCAACAGCAAAGCTATTGCCTAAAATGATTGGGCAGAAGCATTTAGAGCAATTTTTAGATCAAACTATTGTTGAACCGTATAACCGTCGCCAGGCTTTCAGATTACCAGTTATTGTGTCTTATGGTGTAAGTCGAGCCCTACTTAACCCGCCCCTCACTCGAAAAGGCTTTCCAAAAACCTATACGCGTTTTGATGCCTTGGCAGGTGCGTTCCAATCTGACAGCCGATTCAAATCCGCTTTTATTTGGTTTTATAACAAAGAACACGAAGAACTCCGGCTACAAAAAAAACAGCAGAGTTTTGATGTCGCTTTGCCAGAGCTTAAAACCGTGCGCCAAGCCATTGGCAAAATGTTCCCGGATTTGTCTGAGCCACACATCGAAACCAATCCATTGCAGTTTGTTATAAATCAACATGGTCAATTTTTGAACATCGACCAGCTCAGTGATGGTTATAAGACCTTATTAGGTTTAGTGATTGACCTCAGCGCCCGCATGGCGATGGCAAATCCTGAGTCATCTAACCCATTAGCAGAAGAATCGATTGTGATGATTGATGAGGTCGATTTGCACCTGCACCCTGTCTGGCAAATAAAGGTGGTAGGGGATTTATTGCGCACCTTCCCAAATACCCAGTTTATTTTAACGACACATAGCCCTTATATTGTTGAATCGATAAACAACAATCTGAAACGATCGCAAATTGCAAAATTTCTTGATCAAAGCTCGCAAAATAACGCGATAAAAAAAATCGAACCGCTCGCTGGCCAGCAAATCAAGGCTTATCTAATTCAAAACCAACAAGTTGAATCTATATTAGACCAAGAAACAGGATTGCTGGATGATAAGCTTATTGCCAGTTGGAATGAAATGAATGCGGTCTATGAGCAAATGCGTGATTTGGAATGGGGTTTGAAGCAATGAATATTGCTCCATTTCAACACTGCGTTTGTAATCGAATGGGCCATAGCCTTGGTTTGTGCGATGGTGTAAATCAGTTCTCAGAAAATGGCATTAAAGTGCGGCACTCTACCAAACTCGGTGAAAAACTTGTAGCCGTAGTTTTAGATGGTTGTGTTTTTACGGATAACCAAACAAAATGCGATGGAGTGTTTATATTAGCATCACAAAATAGCGATGTAATCAGCCTGATAGAATTAAAAGGCAGAGATATAGAACACGCATTTGAACAAATTGCTTATGTTAAAAATCATAGACCCGAATATAGGCAGATTAAACAAATGGTCATTCGGCAGATGTCAGGTGATCTTAACGAGAAAGCCTTTGTCGTCAGTAGCGCCTTAATCAGTAAGTCAGAAAAAGAAAAATTAGAACTTCACTACCAATGTCGCATAACTGATATACTACACAGCACAGCCACAACTCCCGTACCGGATATACGCAAATATATAAACTGAAATAAAGCAAGAAGGTTAGGGTGTAGAACGAATCTCAACATGAACCCCGAGATGCATTGCAAGTCGTTTACGCTGAATTTGTGCTGTATTTTATTATGATGCTCTACCAATACCTTCGCCAAAATTATTCATGCTAGGCAGCCTTAGGTATCTGATTAATACGGCCTCTATTAGCCGCCTGCTGAATAATTTGGTCAATAATAACCGCATCCGGCATTTCTGGAAGCAAGTTTAAAGCTTCCAAGACATATTGGCGCCCTCTGAACTGCGCTTTGAGATCGTTCACACTGAAGTCTGGACACTCTTCACGCATGGTCTGGCGTAATATATAAGAGAGGTTAACCATCAGCATCGCAAGATTAGCACTGTTGTAAACTGGTGTTTGTTTGACGGCCATAAAATCTTCCAGTCCCCAGTACTGCTTGGCATCCCGAAAATTGAACTCAATTTGGAATCTGAGTCGGTAGTAGTCAACCAACTTCTCATAGCCTAATTCCACATCACTGCTGAAGAGAATGACATGAGAGTGTGCACTACTCATTTGATTCGTTTTGACAATGATTACAACATTCAGTAAATCGGCAAATGTCTTGTGGAAAACAGGCATCTGATAGATATCCGTTCGAATATGGTCTTCAGTCGATGTGCTTTTGAGATAGGCTTGTGGCAGGTTGCGATAATCAAGCCGTTCACCCTATTTGCGTCGCCGGCCTCGGCCACTGTAGGGACCGTCATAGGGGAGATAAAGTGCTGAATTGCAGCGTAGCTTTGAGATGAGGTGTAATTTCAATTGTTGAACCATTTGCAGGGCGTTATTGTGTCCAAATGCGCCATCGAAAACAAAATAGCGGATTAAAACCCGGCCATTGATCCGCGTTAATACCTGATTTATCAATCCTTTTGCAAACTGCAAATAAGGAGATAACTCGACTTCGGAAGCTGTCAAGTAATTTGAGACCAGTTGTTAAAAAAATAAAGCTCTAAATCTAGCCGGTGATTGCCACTGCCCTCACCGGCAAATTTCGCCTATGTTGAGTCATGACGCAACAAGGAGCGAACATGACCCTCATGGCCCTTTGCCGCAAGAGCCAAGCCCTTCAGCAAGGGGGAGCTGCAAGGCGAACTGCAACCCCTAATCTAGGAACCTCCCTCCTGCACCGCGTTACCCACAGCCCGCCCCCCTACGATAATAAGGGGGTCTCCGGGGGGCGGGCTATGGATAACGCTCTGTCATTCAGCCACCACAACCGGCTAAAGCCATCGACGATAGACCCACTAGCGGCACCGTCACTCATCTCTCCTTCGCTCTATTCAGGGTTGGATAGTTGACCTCCAGCGACCCCACCCCCTCCTCCGGTAGAGCGGGGTTAATCCATACCTCAGTAGGGGGTTGCTTAACCTTGGGCTCACCATGAATAAAGCGTTTCGGATGCTGCTGATAGGCCTGCTTCAGCGCCTGTTCACGCTGCTCGCTAACCTCCTTGTAACGACCGGTAAATACCTGCTCTGGAGTGAACCACGCAATCCCTCGATGGTGGTGGTGGAAACAGTACCAGTCAACATAGTCACTAAACCATATTCTGGCATGGTCAACTCCTGTAAATCGTTGAGGATAATCGGGTTGTTGCTTGAGTGTTTTAAATTGACTCTCGCTAAACGGATTGTCGTTACTGACTCGTGGACGGCTGTGGGAGCAGGTGATCCCCAGTTCGGCCATCAAGTCGAGATAGCCTCTGGCGGTCATCGGCACACCTCTATCCTGATGCAGTGTTAAGCCACTGAGCGCGACCCGATAGCGAGCCGCTGCGTCACTGATTAACAGCTTGGAGAGCTCACTATTCTCCTTCCTTGAGACCATCCAAGCCACAATAAAACGGCTGTAGAGATCCATCACCACATAGAGATTCAAGAAGTTACCCTGCTCTGTGGTGGGAAGCTTAGTGATATCCCATGTCCAAACCTCATTCGGGCGGGTCGCCCGTAATCGGGGGATAGCGTGTGATTTGGCCGGTTTTTGAGCTCGCCGCTCTCCCGTCTGTTGATTAGCACGAAGGATCCGATACATCGTACTGATTGAACAGTAATATTTCCCTTCATCCAGCAGGCTAGCATAGATCTCTGCCGGAGGTTGGTCATAGAATCGTTCGCTGTTCAAAAGCCCCAGAACGGCTTGCCTCTCTGCCTCACTCAGCGCATTGGCTGCGACGGGTCTTGGAAGGCTCGCTCGGGGGGAGACAACCGGAGCCTGTCGGCGGTAGTAGCCTGCACGCGAGAGCGCTAGGCTATCGCAAGCGGCTCTTATGCTCACCGAACTGGGGCACTCTTTTTCAACTAATCTCATAAGCTTATCTCTGTGTTCATCTGCTCCAATAAGCTGAAGGCTTTTTTTTGGAGCGCAATCACCCCTTCGGTCTGCTGTAACCGTTGGCTAAGACGCTGAATTTCCTTCTTTAAACGCTCTATCTCCTTATCTCGCTTGTCTAGGCTCGGTTTGCGACCACTCTGTTTCCCTTTCAGGCCAGCCTGCCCCTGTGCTTGCAGTTGTCGGCGCCATTTGGTCAGATGGGAGCTGTAGATCTGCTCTTTGCGCAGCAGCTCGCCTAGCTGACCCGGCTCCTTGCACTGCTCTGCTTCTGCTAGGATCCGAAGCTTCTCTTCCTCACTAAATTTGCGGTAGGAGCGCTTCTCTTCATCGGGGTCGGTAACCTCGTTGGAGGGTAAAACGGTAGTATCTTTGGGCATCGTGTATCTCCTCTGTTGCCCCCCTGATTCTACATTCATTTCTCATCAGGGGTGGTCTCAGGGTATCTTGACACTCAGGGACTTCTTTAAGGTTTCGATTGCTACTCCCTTTCGGACGACCGCTCTTTTTTTCTTTAACGCTACTCGTTCCTTTAGGACAACTCGCCGCTGCCTCTTTTATAATCGGCTCTAGCAGCATCGGGTGCGAACTTCGTCGCTTTACATTAATAAGCGATAGACTGAAAAAGCACAATCTGGGTACCGTCTTGCCATATATTGAAGAAAAAAATCGTTCCAAGCCATACGTTTTTTTACCCGATTTCGTGACCACAACCTCATCCGCAGCCATCACCCATTCTGTATCCTCTCCTGAAAGATGACTCTGAAACAGCGACCAATTCAGTTGTGGCCAATTAATCGTGCTATGAAAAAAACGCTGAAGTGTACGATAACTCCCCCCTCGACCGCTCTAACGCGAAAGTCCCAACATGGTGACTCGGCCTGTCATCGACAGCATCGCTTCAGCGATTCGAACTAAACGACGCTGATTTGTTTTTCCTAACTCGTAGCTTAAACAGGTTAAAAGTAGCATAATGTCTGGCATGGGCTGGGGCTCCGGTGTTCGCTTGTTGTTTCGTCACTTAAGCTTATCACCTTAGCCCCTCGCCCTCCTCATTTTTTTGGCGAAGGTATTGACCAAGGAGTGATGATTAATGAGCACAATGACCTTTGATACTCATCAATATGTAAAAAAGCTTCAATCTGTTGGCTTTACCGAAGAGCAAGCGGAACTTTTTGCGTCGGAACAGAAAAAGCTGATTGAAGAGCAGTTAGTTAGCAAAGAACATTTTGATATGAAGCTAAAAGAGCTTGAGTACTCATTGACGATTCGGCTAGGGTTGATGTTAGCCGCGTCAATGGCGCTAATTGTCGGTATTCTTAAAATAGCGTGAGCTAAGTTCAAGAAATTTGTTATTTACAGTTGGCAGTTGGCAGTTTGCAGTTTGCAGTTTGCAGTTTGCAGTTTGCAGTTGACTGCTAAGGAATCTAGCTAAAAACTGCCCACTACCCACTACCCACTACCCACTACCCACTACCCACTACCCACTACCCACTACCCACTACCCACTACCCACTACCCACTACCCACTGCCCACTACCCACTGCCCACTGCCCACTGAACCCCGTCCAATGGCTAATAACGATAGATGAGTGATAACTACGGCGATATTGCCGAGCTAATTGCTCAAGGCGAAGATAGTTTTACCCAATATAAGGCCAACATTCACGATTCGAAAAAGCTGGCAGAAGAGATGGTTGCCTTCTCTAATGCCGAAGGCGGAGTCATACTGGTAGGGATTGGCGATAACGGTGAGATTATAGGCGTAACCTCAGAAGATATTCACCGATTGAATCAACTCATCTCCAATACTGCCAATGAAAACATTAAACCGCCGATCTATCCGTTGGTGCAACTGGAACAGCTATCTGGAAAACAGATCCTCATAATCAGGGTTCGCAAAGGGAGCGCCAGACCCTATGCCACCAGCAGTGGACACTATTTAACCAAATCTGGTGCCGATAAACGTAAAATGTCGCCCGAAGAGTTAAAACGCCTCTTCGCCGAAAGTGGCGGCTTATCGGCTGATGAGTCGGTGATAAATGGCAGTACAATGGGTGATCTGAACAGTGAACTCATCTATCAGTTTCTGGAAAAAAGAGATAATCCCATCTATCAGGATTTGGTAGCCGAACGGATAGCGCTGACCACTGTCTGTGAAAATCTTGATTTGATTAAAAATAATGAGATAACCCTAGCGGGAAATTTACTGTTTGGTAAGGTGCCGCAGCGATTAAGCAGATCGTTTTATGTGCAGTGTGTCCATATAGATGGCAATGACATCAGTAGTGAATACTACCTGTCACGCGACAACTTCTATGGCACGCTCTCTTCACTCTATAGCCAGACCCTTAACTTTATTAAAAGTTCACTACAGCGAAGACAAAACGGTAACCGCTTCAATAGTCCCGGAGAGCTCGAGATCCCGGAAATCTGCTTAATAGAGGCGATCATAAACGCACTGATCCATCGGGATTACTACATTAACTCGACGATAAAAGTGCTACTGTTTACTAATCGTCTTGAAATAATCAGCCCGGGAAAACTCCCTAACTCGCTCACTGTAGACAAGATCCGAAGCGGGCTATCGATTCATCGAAACCCTATCCTAAACTCCATCGGGCAATATCTATTGCCCTACAGTGGTCTGGGGAGTGGTATAAGACGAATCGAAAAAAATTATCCCGAGGTAGAGTTCCTGAATGATAGTGACAAAGAGCAGTTTTGTTGCCGATTCTGGCGAGATAACGGGTCAGGCATACTACCCACCGCTCAAAAAACACAATGACTAATCAATAACAACCCGCACACTAAAAAATATAGCGACAGCAACCCCAAAAGCAGTTATACTTGTTCGGCAATGAACCAAAATCAACACCCCCTACTCACTCTGAACGAGACACAGAAGGGCGGTAGCGTGCCTAAAGTGGTTAAATTAAACGGATATTAATGTTTATGGCCAATCGTCAGCATAGTCGTCAGGAAGATAACCATTTTCGCCTATTGCGCCTGTTAGAGCAGAACCCGACCCTAACCCAGCGCGAGTTAGCCGAACAGGTTGGTATGAATCTCGGCGGGGTTAACTACTGTCTTAACGCCCTTATCGATAAGGGTTTTGTCAAGATGGAGAACTTTCAGAAGAGTCAAAATAAACTAAAGTATGTCTATCTACTAACGCCGCAGGGAATTACCGAGAAGGTATCGCTCACCCAACGTTTTTTAAAGCGCAAGATGGTGGAGTATGAGACGTTAAAAGCGGAGATTGAGACACTCAAGGCAGAGGTGGAAGGAGAGGGTCGGTAGTCGGGAGTCGAATGTGATTTGAAGATTCGGATGTGTGGAAACAAGGTGAAAAAGAGACAATGAACAAGACCAGATCAGTTTGCAGTTGACAGCTAAGATTTCTAGCTAAAAACTGCCCACTGCCCACTGCCCACTGCCCACTGCCCACTGCCCACTGCCCACTGCCCACTGCCCACTGCCCACTGCCCACTGCCCACTGCCCACTGCCCACTGCCCACTTAGAAAGAATGAAAGACCGCTACATCAACCTCTTCACCGACTTCGGCTTCAAAAAGATCTTTGGCGAAGAGCAGAGCAAACCGAACCTTATTAGTTTTCTGAATACACTTTTGCCGGAAAAACACCATATAGCCGACCTAACATTCAGCAAAAACGAACAGCAAGGAATGAGTGCGCTTGATAGAAAAGCAATTTTCGACCTCAACTGCACCAGTAGCAACGGCGACCACTTCATCGTCGAACTGCAAAAAGCGAAACAGAACTACTTCAAGGATCGCAGTCTCTATTACGCCACCTTTCCTATTCAACAACAAGCTCAAAAAGGAGAGTGGGACTTCAAACTGGCAGCGGTCTACACCATCGGCATCCTCGACTTCATCTTTGACGAAGACAAACACAATGAAAAAGAACACAAACAGGTAATCCATCACGTCCAACTAAAAAACCAGCACAACCAAATCTTCTACGACAAACTGACATTTATCTACCTAACGCTCCCGAACTTCAAAAAAACGGAACAAGAGCTGGATACCTTGCAGGAGAAATGGTTCTACCTCTTTCGCCACCTTCACGAACTGGAAGAGATACCGCCCAGACTCCGGGAAAAAGTGTTTGAGCGACTGTTTGAACAAGCACAAATCGCCCGATTCCAACCCGAAGAGCGCGAAGCCTACGAAAGCAGCCTGAAATACTACCGAGACCTCAAAAATGTCGTCGATACCGCATGGGATGAAGGTCATGCAGAAGGTCATGCAGAAGGGGAGCATCACAAAGCTGTTTTAATCGCACGAAAACTCATTCATATGATGGATAGTGACAACGAGATCGCAGCGATAACCGGACTGATGCCTGAAGAAGTTAAAGCATTGCGGTAAACAGATTGCATATTAATCGCAAATGAGATTCGAAGACCTGGAAGTTTGGAAACGCTCTGCCCGGCTCAGTGCTGAAATCTACAAACACTTTGCAGAGAGTCGCGACTATGGTTTCAAAGATCAAATAACTCGTTCCGGACTATCGATACCATCAAACATTGCAGAGGGTATGGAGCGAAGCAGCAATAAAGAAAAAGCACACTTTCTCGATATCGCCAAAGGGAGCTGCGCAGAACTGAGAACTCAAATCTACATAGGGATAGAGATAGGCTACATCCCCAAAGGCAATCCATGGATCAACGAAACTCAAGAAATCTCGGCCATGCTTGCAGGACTCAGAAAAAGCATCAAAAATAGTTTTGAAAACTGAAAACTGAAAACTGAAAACTGAAAACTGAAAACTGAAAACTGAAAACTGAAAACTGAAAACTGAAAACTGAAAACTGAAAACTGAAAACTGAAAACTGAAAACTGAAAACTGAAAACTGAAAACTGAAAACTGAAAACTGAAAACTGAAAACTGAAAACTGAAAACTGAAAACTGAAAACTGAAAACTGAAAACTGAAAACTGAAAACTGAAAACTGAAAACTGAAAACTGAAAACTGAAAACTGAAAACTGAAAACTGCTATGACCCAGTTATACGACATTTTACAACAGCATAAGTCTGAAATAGTGACTATTGCAGAACAGTGTCATGCTGTTAATGTCAGGCTTTTTGGTTCAGTAGTGAGGGGTGAAGAAAGCGCATATAGCGATATCGATTTATTGGTTGATTTTCTGCCTGGATCAACCCTGATTGATCAGATAAACCTAACAGAAAGACTAACTACAATATTGGAGCGTAAGGTAGATGTGGTTAGCTCAAGATCGCTGAACAAATATCTACGCCAGCAGATACTCGGCGATGCTCAGCAATTATGAAAGATCGGGCAATATATATTGCTGCAGCACTCGAAAGCATCGAGCTTATACAGGAATATACAGACGGATACACACAAAATGAATTTCTTGCAGATCGAAAAACTCAGGATGCAGTGATTCGAAATCTTGAGATTATAGGGCAGGCCCTGAAGGACTATGGAATCAATGAACTTAGCCAGCAGAGACCTGAGATTTCATGGCATCAAATTTCAGGAATGCGCAATATATTGGCACATGAATATCTTGGAGTGGATCTTATAATGGTTTGGGAGCGGAAGCTGTCAAGCAATTTGAGACCAGTTGTTAAAAAAATAAAGCTCTAAATCTAGCCGGTGATTGCCACTGCCCTCACCGGCAAATTTCGCCTATGTTGAGTCATGACGCAACAAGGAGCGAACATGACCCTCATGGCCCTTTGCCGCAAGAGCCAAGCCCTTCAGCAAGGGGGAGCTGCAAGGCGAACTGCAACCCCTAATCTAGGAACCTCCCTCCTGCACCGCGTTACCCACAGCCCGCCCCCCTACGATAATAAGGGGGTCTCCGGGGGGCGGGCTATGGATAACGCTCTGTCATTCAGCCACCACAACCGGCTAAAGCCATCGACGATAGACCCACTAGCGGCACCGTCACTCATCTCTCCTTCGCTCTATTCAGGGTTGGATAGTTGACCTCCAGCGACCCCACCCCCTCCTCCGGTAGAGCGGGGTTAATCCATACCTCAGTAGGGGGTTGCTTAACCTTGGGCTCACCATGAATAAAGCGTTTCGGATGCTGCTGATAGGCCTGCTTCAGCGCCTGTTCACGCTGCTCGCTAACCTCCTTGTAACGACCGGTAAATACCTGCTCTGGAGTGAACCACGCAATCCCTCGATGGTGGTGGTGGAAACAGTACCAGTCAACATAGTCACTAAACCATATTCTGGCATGGTCAACTCCTGTAAATCGTTGAGGATAATCGGGTTGTTGCTTGAGTGTTTTAAATTGACTCTCGCTAAACGGATTGTCGTTACTGACTCGTGGACGGCTGTGGGAGCAGGTGATCCCCAGTTCGGCCATCAAGTCGAGATAGCCTCTGGCGGTCATCGGCACACCTCTATCCTGATGCAGTGTTAAGCCACTGAGCGCGACCCGATAGCGAGCCGCTGCGTCACTGATTAACAGCTTGGAGAGCTCACTATTCTCCTTCCTTGAGACCATCCAAGCCACAATAAAACGGCTGTAGAGATCCATCACCACATAGAGATTCAAGAAGTTACCCTGCTCTGTGGTGGGAAGCTTAGTGATATCCCATGTCCAAACCTCATTCGGTCGGGTCGCCCGTAATCGGGGGATAGCGTGTGATTTGGCCGGTTTTTGAGCTCGCCGCTCTCCCGTCTGTTGATTAGCACGAAGGATCCGATACATCGTACTGATTGAACAGTAATATTTCCCTTCATCCAGCAGGCTAGCATAGATCTCTGCCGGAGGTTGGTCATAGAATCGTTCGCTGTTCAAAAGCCCCAGAACGGCTTGCCTCTCTGCCTCACTCAGCGCATTGGCTGCGACGGGTCTTGGAAGGCTCGCTCGGGGGGAGACAACCGGAGCCTGTCGGCGGTAGTAGCCTGCACGCGAGAGCGCTAGGCTATCGCAAGCGGCTCTTATGCTCACCGAACTGGGGCACTCTTTTTCAACTAATCTCATAAGCTTATCTCTGTGTTCATCTGCTCCAATAAGCTGAAGGCTTTTTTTTGGAGCGCAATCACCCCTTCGGTCTGCTGTAACCGTTGGCTAAGACGCTGAATTTCCTTCTTTAAACGCTCTATCTCCTTATCTCGCTTGTCTAGGCTCGGTTTGCGACCACTCTGTTTCCCTTTCAGGCCAGCCTGCCCCTGTGCTTGCAGTTGTCGGCGCCATTTGGTCAGATGGGAGCTGTAGATCTGCTCTTTGCGCAGCAGCTCGCCTAGCTGACCCGGCTCCTTGCACTGCTCTGCTTCTGCTAGGATCCGAAGCTTCTCTTCCTCACTAAATTTGCGGTAGGAGCGCTTCTCTTCATCGGGGTCGGTAACCTCGTTGGAGGGTAAAACGGTAGTATCTTTGGGCATCGTGTATCTCCTCTGTTGCCCCCCTGATTCTACATTCATTTCTCATCAGGGGTGGTCTCAGGGTATCTTGACACTCAGGGGGAGACCGTCATAGCGTACACAGAGCCGTTACAACAGACCCTGGAGCAAATTTTAGAAATGACATCCTTACAAAGTCGACTTAAATAAATTGATGACTTATGACTAAACATATGGTTACTAGGAAATATTATGTACTATCGGAACAGATGTTACACAACATAGGGGAAGCGGATATGACACAGCTGGAACAATGGGCTGGTAATATTCTTGATGCGCAAACAATAGAGGATGTATTTCGTTAATAGCGAAGCATTTTGCAAATAGCGACAATCCCAAGTTGACAGCGAACCGCAACTCCAAAAACTTGTTTTTGCCCACTACCCACTACCCACTACCCACTACCCACTGCCCACTGCCCACTGCCCACTGCCCACTGCCCACTGCCCACTGCCCACTGCCCACTGCCCACTGCCCACTGCCCACTGCCCACTGCCCACTGCCCACTAAAAAATATAGCGACAGCAGCCCCCAAAAGCAGTTATACTTGTTCGGCAATGAACCAAAATCAACACCCCCGACTCACTCTGAACGAGACACAGAAGGACGGTAGCGTACCTAAAGTGGTTAAATTAAACGGATATTAATGTTTATGGCCAATCGTCAGCATAGTCGTCAGGAAGATAACCATTTTCGCCTGTTGCGTCTGTTAGAGCAGAACCCGACCCTAACCCAGCGCGAGTTAGCCGAACAGGTGGGTATGAGCCTCGGCGGGGTTAACTACTGTCTTAACGCCCTTATCGATAAGGGTTTTGTCAAGATGGAGAACTTTCAGAAGAGTCAAAATAAGCTAAAGTATGTCTATCTGCTGACCCCGCAGGGGATTGCCGAGAAGGTATCGCTCACCCAACGCTTTTTAAAGCGCAAGATGGTGGAGTATGAGGCGTTAAAAGCGGAGATTGAGGCACTCAAAGCAGAGGTAGAAGGAGAGGGTCGGTAGTCTTTTAGTCTTTAGTCGAATGCGATCTGAAGATTTGGATGTGTGGAAACAAGGTGAAAAAGAGACAATGAACAAAACCAAAGTCGATGACATGCTAATCGAGATGATTAGCCCGCGAATCAAAGAGATTGAAGAGCGCTTTAGTCGGGGAGAGGGGTTACAGCAGAATGATATCAACACACTCCTGCTTAAATCGCAATACAACCACATCAACCATTTGGATGAAAAACTGGATGAAGTCACAGCTGATGTCGCTAGCCTTAAAGATGAGTTTAGTGATTTGAAAGGTGATTTCAATAGCTTACGAGGAGAGTTCAAGCTCCTAGAAACCAATGTAAACAATCGCTTGGATCTCTTTGAAGAGCAGATGCAGGGCTTTAAGAAAGACATTGAACTCAAAATCAGCCAAGCGATTAACACCAATATGCGCTGGTCGATAGGTATTATTGCGTTAATTGTCACCGTACTGAAACTAGCAGATATGTTTATTGCGAAGTAGAGGGCAGTAATCAGTTTGCAGTTGACAGAACACGGCACCAGCTAAAATAGCCGACTACTGACTACTGACTACTGACTACTGACTACTGACTACTGACTACTGACTACTGACTACTGACTACTGACTACTGACTACTGACTACTGACTACTACCCACTGCCCACTAATAACGCACATCAGGAACGAAAAATGTTCAGAACAGTTGTCATTTTGCTACTCGTATTTGCCAATAGCACCCAAGCGGTCGAGGTGGCACCACGAATCAGCGACAGGGAAATTATTGAATCACTGGCGGAAATCAAAGCGACCATAAAAACTGAGATAGGAGCGGTAAACCAACGCTTTGATACTGTAAATCAACGCTTTGAAGCAGTAAACCAACGCTTTGAAGCAATAGACCAACGCTTTGAAGCAATAGACCAACGCTTTGACATGATGGAGAAACAGACCAAAGAGCGGTTTGACGCCATGGAAAAACAGACCAATCAGCGGTTTGACGCCATGGAAAAGCAGACCAATCAGCGCTTTGACCAAATGGACAAACAGTTTGATAAAATCTGGAATTTGATGCTCGTCATCATTGCCGGTATCTTCGGGTTAATTGGTTTTATCGTCTGGGATAGAAAAACCGCACTTAAACCACTGGAACAACGGCTGGATCGAATCGAAAACGAACTGCACCACGATCTGGAAATCCAACATGAACAGGGTTCCAGAATGACAAGACTGGTAAATGCGCTACGCGAGTTGGCTCAAACCGACCCAAAAGTCGCCGGAGTACTACGAAGTTTCTCGTTATTGTGAAGTAGATTGCCTACTGCCTACTTGGTAAAAAATGAAAGAACGCTACATCAATCTCTTCACCGATTTTGGATTTAAGAAAATCTTCGGGGAAGAAGCGAGCAAACCAAACCTGATCAGCTTTCTCAACACCCTGTTGCCAGAAAAACACCACATCACCGACTTAAGCTTCAGTAAAAACGAACAACAAGGCGCCACCGAACTCGATCGTAAAGCGATATTTGATTTAAACTGCACCAGTAGCAACGGTGATCACTTCATTGTAGAACTGCAAAAAGCCAAACAGAACTACTTTAAAGACCGCAGTCTCTACTATGCGACATTTCCTATCCAACAACAGGCACAAAAAGGTGACTGGGACTTCAAACTGGCAGCGGTCTATACCATCGGGATACTCGATTTTATATTCGATGAAGATAAAAACGATGCGAAAGAGAGCAGACAAGTCATACACCATGTACAGCTTAAAAATCAGCGCAACCAAATTTTCTATGACAAGCTGACCTTTATCTACCTGACGCTACCGAATTTCAAAAAAACGGCAGAAGAACTCGAAACCCTGCAGGAAAAATGGTTCTACCTGTTTAGGCATCTGCACGAACTGGATGAAATCCCGCCGAAACTATGTGAAAAAATCTTTGCACACCTGTTTGAACAAGCACAAATTGCCAAATTTCAACCCGCAGAGCGAGAAGCGTACGAAAACAGTTTAAAATACTACCGAGACCTAAAAAATGTTGTAGATACGGCATGGGATGAAGGTCATGCAGAAGGTGAAATCAATGGTGCGAGAAATCTACTGATTCGCCTGATAACCAAGAAATTCGGTGAACCTAATGAGCAGATGGTAAAAAAAATATCAGCAGCAAATCTGGCGCAACTAGAGCAATGGACAGATAACATCTTAGATACTCAAATCTTCGATGAGATATTCGATTAGTCGCGCGGAAAAGAACATGAAACAGAGTAAAATAAAAGTATTAACGCAAGACCTGACCCCCATGCTGCTACGGCATTTATGCTTGGGGTTACTTGATCAAGATGCCTCAGTTAAAGGGAGCTTGGCCAAGAAAATTCGCAAAGCGGGGTGGAATGATCGATACCGCGCTAAGGTTGTGTTTGGTGGAGATTTATAATGCGTTTGCCCTGCTGACTACGATTATAGACTTGACATTGTCACCCGTTTAACTAACCGAAAAATGCTCACAAAATTAAAAGCATTACAAAACCACGCAGGCTTTATCCGCTACTTTAAAAATACCAGTTGGATGATGGGCGAGCAGCTCCTGCGTATTATCGCCGGTCTGTTTGTCGGTATTTGGGTGGCGCGATATTTAGGTCCGGAACAGTTCGGCCTGTTTAGCTATGCGCTTGCCTTTACAGCTATTTTTGGTGGCATAGCTAAACTTGGTCTGGATGGGATTATGGTACGCGAGCTGGTTAACCATCCCGAAAAACGAGACATCTATCTTGGTACCGCCTTTTGGCTCAAAGTAGTTGGTGCATTGGTTGTTATGGGGTTAATGGCCGCTATTGTGCCCTTTACCAGTAACGATGCAGCTACCAATCTATATATTTTTATCATCGCTGGTGGATTAGTATTCCAAAGTTTTGAAGTAGTGGAGTTTTACTTTCAGTCACAAGTGCTGGCTAAAATCGTCTCCATTTGCAAGGTAATTCAGCTTGGATTATCGTCTATAATTAAGATTTATTTGGTGCTGAGTGAGTCTGAATTAATCTATTTTGTACTGGTTATTGTTTTTGATGCGCTCAGCTTAGCTATTAGTTATGCCATTGCCTATAAACTGTATAAGCGTCCGGCATTTTATAGATACTTTAATTTTAGTATCGCGCAGCAACTGCTGAAGGATTCGTGGCCACTGATATTCTCTGTGATTGTGATAATGATCTATATGCGTATTGATCAGATTATGATTAAAGAGATGCTTGGTGAATATGAAGTGGGGATTTATTCAGCAGCGATAAGGTTAAGTGAAGTTTTCTACTTTATCCCTATGCTAATAACTGCGTCTCTATTTCCGGCAATTGTTAATGCTAAAAAACAGAGCGAAGAGATCTATAAACAGCGATTGCAACGACTTTACACTTTCATGGTTTGGATAGCAATTGCTATTGCTTTACCCATGAGTCTGTTAGCTGATTGGTTAATTGTACTGTTATTTGGTCAAGCCTACCAGGAAGCCAGTCAGGTGCTAATGATTCATATATGGGCATCGGTTTTTGTATTTTTAGGTGTTGCCAGTGGGAAGTGGTTTTTGGCTGAGAATCTGCAAAAGCTCACATTAATTAATACTATGTTTGGCGCTATTTTTAATGTTTTACTAAACTATAAATTAATACCTGTTTTGGGTATAATTGGTGCGGCATATGCCACACTAATATCGCAGGCTATTGCATCATATTTTATGAGTTTTGCATGGAAGAAGAGTAGAGAAAATTTTTATATGCTGTCCAAAAGTTTTTTTGCAATTTAGGAAATTAAGATAGATAATGAAAAAATATTAAAAATGTAACTAAATCATGAATAACAACATCAGATAAATAACAGATCAATCGCAAGAAGAAGAGCCACTAGAAGCAGAACAAGGCCTGACCGCCTCCAACGAAGGTATCTATCCAAACGCCGTCATCAAGATTAATCGTGATCAATACAGCGCTTTTGAGATAAAGCGCATGGTCGAAACCACCCATGAGCTTCGTCTCGATCCTGAGTTTCATATCGCCGTTTTTATAAGGGGTTTTTAATATGTTCAATGAGTCGAAAGTCACACACATGGCGGCTTATTTATTGAAAAAAGCCGAGGAGTTTACTTTACCGCATTTAAAGTTAATGAAACTGCTTTATTTAGCAGAGCGCAGGTCTTATCTTGAGCATGGTTATGGCATTTCAGATGATACGCTTGTATCCATGCCTTATGGTCCAGTGTTATCCTCAACCTTAAACCTGATGAATGGTGAGTTAGGGCGTGAGCGTGTTTGGCAAGCTTATATATCCGATAAGGCCGATCATAAAGTTTCGTTAGTGAATGCTGACATTATGATTGAAGATTTAGATGAACTCAGTCAATCCGACAGAAAAATCCTTGATGAAGTTTGGGCGCAGTTTAAGGATTTCAGCCAGTTTGAGTTGTCTAACTATACGCATGATCCAAAAAACTGCCCGGAATGGGAAGATCCTAACGGTTCTTCTTTCCCGATTGATTTGAAAAGATTGTTTGCTTCAGAAGGTCGAACACCAGAACAAGTTGCAATATTAGCGTACCAAGTACAAACACAGCGTAATTTAGAAACCATGTTCAATCGTCATTAAGTAATGAGGTGAAGAATTTGTTTCCAATTCCATTGATGCTGAGAGCCACTTTACTTATACCCTCTGGTCCTGATGGAAATGAAGACACAAAACACCTGTTTATTCTTTTAACAGACCCGCATAGTAATGATGTTTATCAAGAGCCGCATTGTTTAATGGTAAATATTTCAACAGTCCGCAAGTAGGTTCCATGCGACACAGCATGTGTTTTGAAATCGGGAGATCATCCTTTTGTAAAGCAAGACAGCTTTGTATTCTATGCAAAAGCAAGGGTTGAAACGCAAGCCAAAATTAATGCGATGTTAACTGATGGCACATTTATCAGAAAAGAGATGTTAGACCAAACTATTTTTGACCGAGTGATTGCTGGCCTATACGCATCTGAACACACCATCCCAAAGCACATCAAATTTTACGAATCGTGCTGCGCCGGAATGACTTAGAAAAACCGAAAGATAACTAACTGTCGCAAACTATTGAATCATATTTTATGATTTTTGCATGGAGCAATAGTAGAGGAAATTTTTATATGTTGTCCAAAAGTTTTTTTGCAATTCAGGAATTTCAAATGGATGACGGGAAAAATTTTGAAGTGTAAATTACGGATAAAAACTAAATTTAGGAGCGTTTTTTGGCAACAAGTAAAAAAATTCTGGTAACTGGCGGCGCCGGCTTCATCGGCTCTAACCTCTGTGAACGGTTATCTCAAATACCCGACCATCAGGTCTGGTCACTCGATAACTACTCCACTGGTAGCAAGGCTAATCACATTGATGGCGTCATCTATATCGAAGGTGAAACGGCTAACATTGCCGACTAAATCGATTTTAACCCCGACTATATTTATCATCTGGGCAAATACTCACGGGTAGAGCAGAGCTTTGATGATATCGAAAAGGTGTGGCGTTATAACAAAGATGGCATCTTCTCTGTACTCCAGTTTTGTCGTAAAACAGGATCGAAACTCATCTACGCCGGCAGTAGTACTAAATTCGGAGATGGCGGCTTAGGTCGCAGTCAAAGCCCCTATGCCTAGACTAAAGCAAAAATACTGTTGTTTAAAACAAATTATGGATAACAACCTCACGCCAGAAATAGATCAATCGCAAGAGGAAGAACCATTAGAAGCAGAACAAGGTTTGACAGCCTCCAACGAAGGTATCTATCCAAACGCTGTCATCAAGATTAATCGTGATCAATACAGCGCTTTTGAGATAAAGCGCATGGTCGAAACCACCCATGAGCTTCGTCTCGATCCTGAGTTTCAGCGCCATAATGTCTGGGTGCCATCACAAAAGCGTGAATTGATTGAAAGCCTGCTGATGGGTATCCCGATTCCAGTCATCTATGTCTTTGAAAACGAACAGGGAATCAAACAGATGGTCGATGGTCGCCAGCGTATCTCGGCGATTATCGAATATATGAACGGCGGTTTTACACTCGATAACCTCAACATGCTACCCGATTTTAATGGCAAAAAATTCGATCAGCTCGATCCCCTCTATCGCAGTAAACTAGAGCGTTATCAACTCCTAGTCTATGTCATCGAACCGCCAACCCCTGAGCGGGTAAAATATGACATCTTCGATCGGGTTAACCGTGGTGGTACTCAACTTAATAATCAGGAGATGCGTAACGCACTCTATTACGGTCAGGCGACCCAGCTACTTAATGAGCTGGCCAGTCTGGAGGTATTTCATAAAGCGACCGGTGGCGCAATTAAACCTAAGCGTATGCGCGATCAATATATCATCCTGCGTTTTATCGCCTTCTATCTGCTTCGACAGGGTAAAATGGTTGTTGAATACAGGAGCAATATGGATGAGTTTCTTGCAACCACGATGAAGTGGCTGAATCAGGCCGATGTGAGCGAGCTTGAACATATAAAACAGGTATTCTCCCATGCGATGCAAAGCGCTTGGCACTACTTGGGTGAAGATGGTTTTCGTTTCGACATGACTAATATTAATCGCCGTCCCATCAATATGGCGTTGTTTGAAGTGCTTGCCTACTTCTTTGCCATTACGCCACTCGATGCAGTCGAGCCAGAGACAATAGTGGTTGCCATTAATCAACTTAAACAGCGTTTCGATCACAGTAATGAATTTAGCGGCAGGGTCGATACTTCCAATGGTGTCGCCTACCGTTTTAATCAGGTAGAGCAGTTAAAGGAGCAACTCACATGCTGAAATCGCTCACCATTACCGCCTATAAATCGGTCGCTTATCAATCTTTTGTCCTCGCACCACTCACCGTACTGACGGGCACCAATGCCAGCGGCAAATCGACGCTGATTCAAGCAATCCTGATTGCGCTGTCGCTCTATGAGCAGAAAAACCGCCCCTACCTCGATCGGGTCGTTGATCCCTACCTCGACTATGATGCAGTTCACTGCCGTTGGTCAGACACGCCAAGTGTAAAAATCGCACTTAGCAATGAATTGGGTGAAGTGGGCGGTGAGCTGAATCCGGACGGAACATTCATTCCGGCAATCGATGGCACAGAAGCACTTACCTATGAAGAGGATTACTACTACCTTTCGGCTAACCGTTTGGGTCCTGAAGAGGTCAGTCAGGCAGATAAACACCTGAAGATAGGGGAACAGGGTCAATTTGTGCTAGCGACATTTGAAGCGCTGAAAGACAAACCAATCGAAGATGCCCTGACTGTAACGGCGGCGAGTGCACAGACACTGAAGGCGCAGACCGCTTGGTGGCTATCCGAGATTCTAGACTTACAACTGGCGTTAAAGAGCGAAAAGATTACCTCAAGTAGTGTTAAAAATAGCTTTGATTTTGGCGAAATCGGCACTATTTCGCCCCTCAATACCGGCGCAGGCAATAGCTATCTGGCCAAAATCATCATCATGGGTCTGGTCGCCAAGCCTGGTCAGTTTCTGCTGATCGAAAATCCGGAAATTCACCTCCACCCGAAGGCACAAGCCAAAATTGCTTTGTTTATCGCTCATCTGGTATCTGCCGGCGTGCAGGTGATCATAGAGACTCATAGTGAACACCTCCTGAATCGGCTACGTTACCAAATCTATCAACAGCATCTGTTGTCTAAACAGGTAGCGATCTACTATAAAGCCGATGAGCGTGCGCCGTTTGAATCGCTCTATATCAATGCACAAGGCCATTTTGTAAACAATACCGGTCAGCTTCAAACATTCCCCAGCGGCTTTTTTGATGCTACGCTTGCACAATTGTTGGAGATCGGGTGAAAGCAAACCAAGTGTTAAGCGATGAGTTGTTGTCACTATGGCATCAGTTCAAACACGGTCAGGTGATAGATAATCGCCTGCTTGAGAGATTTTTGCGCTACTACCACCCGCCACATCTGACCAATGTTAGCCAACTCAACCGCTGCGGAATTGATGACGGTGCGCTTCAACAACAACTCGCGCAATCTGGTTTCGTCTCGCAAACATTGGCAACGCTTGCTGCGCAAACACGCTTTCAGATTGTGTTGGGGCAGAATCATGGCAATTATCCCTATATCAGTATTCACAATAAAGCGATTACTACCGAACTTAACTACAGCTTCCAACCACAAGAATCACGACAACCACTACATCAACATCTACAGGCTTTGATGGCAAAGGCGAAGGTTATTGTGTTGGCCGATCGATATATTCGAGATCATCGACATGCGGCACTAGCATTCGTTAAACTACTTCCTGATGCTTGTACCCTATGTTTAACCCATAAGCTGGGTAGTGAACTGCAACACGAATTAAAGCAGGATAAACCAAGGGTTAAATTTATCCTAGATACCCGAACCGACTATATCAACCGCCACGATCGCTACCTATTAATCGACAACCAGATTGAAGTGATTCTTACCAGTGGCATTGACTATCTGTTCGATACTACCAAAGAGTGCACGGCGATTATTCGTGCGCTATAAAAACTAATTTAGGAGCGTTTTTTGGCAACAAGTAAAAAAATTCTGGTAACTGGCGGCGCCGGCTTCATCGGCTCTAACCTCTGTGAACGGTTATCTCAAATACCTGACCATCAGGTCTGGTCACTCGATAACTACTCCCTGAGTGTCAAGATACCCTGAGACCACCCCTGATGAGAAATGAATGTAGAATCAGGGGGGCAACAGAGGAGATACACGATGCCCAAAGATACTACCGTTTTACCCTCCAACGAGGTTACCGACCCCGATGAAGAGAAGCGCTCCTACCGCAAATTTAGTGAGGAAGAGAAGCTTCGGATCCTAGCAGAAGCAGAGCAGTGCAAGGAGCCGGGTCAGCTAGGCGAGCTGCTGCGCAAAGAGCAGATCTACAGCTCCCATCTGACCAAATGGCGCCGACAACTGCAAGCACAGGGGCAGGCTGGCCTGAAAGGGAAACAGAGTGGTCGCAAACCGAGCCTAGACAAGCGAGATAAGGAGATAGAGCGTTTAAAGAAGGAAATTCAGCGTCTTAGCCAACGGTTACAGCAGACCGAAGGGGTGATTGCGCTCCAAAAAAAAGCCTTCAGCTTATTGGAGCAGATGAACACAGAGATAAGCTTATGAGATTAGTTGAAAAAGAGTGCCCCAGTTCGGTGAGCATAAGAGCCGCTTGCGATAGCCTAGCGCTCTCGCGTGCAGGCTACTACCGCCGACAGGCTCCGGTTGTCTCCCCCCGAGCGAGCCTTCCAAGACCCGTCGCAGCCAATGCGCTGAGTGAGGCAGAGAGGCAAGCCGTTCTGGGGCTTTTGAACAGCGAACGATTCTATGACCAACCTCCGGCAGAGATCTATGCTAGCCTGCTGGATGAAGGGAAATATTACTGTTCAATCAGTACGATGTATCGGATCCTTCGTGCTAATCAACAGACGGGAGAGCGGCGAGCTCAAAAACCGGCCAAATCACACGCTATCCCCCGATTACGGGCGACCCGCCCGAATGAGGTTTGGACATGGGATATCACTAAGCTTCCCACCACAGAGCAGGGTAACTTCTTGAATCTCTATGTGGTGATGGATCTCTACAGCCGTTTTATTGTGGCTTGGATGGTCTCAAGGAAGGAGAATAGTGAGCTCTCCAAGCTGTTAATCAGTGACGCAGCGGCTCGCTATCGGGTCGCGCTCAGTGGCTTAACACTGCATCAGGATAGAGGTGTGCCGATGACCGCCAGAGGCTATCTCGACTTGATGGCCGAACTGGGGATCACCTGCTCCCACAGCCGTCCACGAGTCAGTAACGACAATCCGTTTAGCGAGAGTCAATTTAAAACACTCAAGCAACAACCCGATTATCCTCAACGATTTACAGGAGTTGACCATGCCAGAATATGGTTTAGTGACTATGTTGACTGGTACTGTTTCCACCACCACCATCGAGGGATTGCGTGGTTCACTCCAGAGCAGGTATTTACCGGTCGTTACAAGGAGGTTAGCGAGCAGCGTGAACAGGCGCTGAAGCAGGCCTATCAGCAGCATCCGAAACGCTTTATTCATGGTGAGCCCAAGGTTAAGCAACCCCCTACTGAGGTATGGATTAACCCCGCTCTACCGGAGGAGGGGGTGGGGTCGCTGGAGGTCAACTATCCAACCCTGAATAGAGCGAAGGAGAGATGAGTGACGGTGCCGCTAGTGGGTCTATCGTCGATGGCTTTAGCCGGTTGTGGTGGCTGAATGACAGAGCGTTATCCATAGCCCGCCCCCCGGAGACCCCCTTATTATCGTAGGGGGGCGGGCTGTGGGTAACGCGGTGCAGGAGGGAGGTTCCTAGATTAGGGGTTGCAGTTCGCCTTGCAGCTCCCCCTTGCTGAAGGGCTTGGCTCTTGCGGCAAAGGGCCATGAGGGTCATGTTCGCTCCTTGTTGCGTCATGACTCAACATAGGCGAAATTTGCCGGTGAGGGCAGTGGCAATCACCGGCTAGATTTAGAGCTTTATTTTTTTAACAACTGGTCTCAAATTACTTGACAGCTTCCGTACTCAACAGGAAGTAGGGAAAATCACATTGATGGCGTCATCTATATCGAAGGTGAAACGGCTAACATTGCCGACTTAATCGATTTTAACCCCGACTATATCTACCATCTAGGCGAATATTCACGGGTAGAGCAGAGCTTTGATGATATCGAAAAGGTGTGGCGTTATAACAAAGATGGCATCTTTTCTGTGCTTCAGTTCTGCCGCAAAACCGGAGCGAAGCTCATCTACGCCGGCAGTAGTACTAAATTCGGAGATGGCGGCTTAGGTCGCAGTCAAAGCCCCTATGCCTGGACAAAAGCCAGCAATACCGAACTGGTCGAAAACTATGGCGACTGGTTTAATATCCCCTATGCGATTGTCTATTTTTACAATGTTTACGGTAAGCGAGAAATTGCTACCGGAAAATACGCCACGCTCATCGCCCTGTTTAAAGAGAAAATGTTACGCGGTGAACCGTTAACCGTGGTTAGCCCGGGCAGTCAAAAGCGCAACTTTACTCACATTGATGACATCATTAACGGCTTAGTCTTAGTCGGTGAGAATGGTTACGGCGATGAGTTTGGGATCGGTAGTCCCGAATCCTATACCATTTTAGAGATTGCACAGATGTTTGGCGGCGAAATTGTGATGTTACCCGAACGCAAAGGTAATCGTATGACTGCAGATGTGGTGACCAGTAAAACAGAGGCGCTTGGTTGGTGTGCGCAAAAGACGATACAAGACTATATTGATGAGTTTAAGCAACAATTAGAAAAGTAGTCTTCATAATTTCTCTATTATGATTAGCTCATTGCACCCTACTGCCATTGGTGGTTTTATCGATATATTATTGCTCCTAGCGCAACAAGGCATACAGCTTTTTATTAGTAGTCACTCCTACTTCGTAGTAAAAAAACTCTATCTTCATGCTCTGCAAACCCGACACTCCGCACACCTTGAGCATCAGGAACTATTTCCCCAGATCTAGTTATTTTCAGCGTTAGGTGAGACTCACATGGCATCACACATCAGCACGGGTTCAATGGAATCCCCTCAATATTACCGTAGCGAAAACCTGGATCATCTGGGTTTGGTTGCAGGCATGTACGATGAGCTGGGGATCGGCAGTCTCATCGATGCATTGATACTTCAAGACGGGAAAAAACGTGTCGTCTCGATTGGCCAGGCAGTTAAAGCCATGGTTTTAAATGGTTTGGGCTTTGCCAATCGCGCGCTGTATCTGACAGAGCAGTTCTTCAGCAATAAACCCGTGGAACGCCTCATTGGCCCAAATATTGAATCAGCGCATCTGAATGACGATGTATTGGGGCGCGCTTTGGATGCGATATGGAACTACGATCCTTCAGTGCTCTACCCACAGCTCGCATCACAAGCGGTGCACAGGTTGGGATTGTCGTGCCGTTTTGGACATCTGGACTCGACCAGTTTTCATGTTGATGGTCGGTACAACAGTGATGAAGAGCCGGAAGAGGGTGTCATTCAGCTCACCAAAGGCTACAGTCGTGATCACCGCCCCGACCTGAACCAGGTGGTACTGCAACTGATTTGTGAGCGTCAAGCCGGAATCCCATTACTGATGCAGACGCTGAATGGTAATAATAGCGATAAAGAGAGCTTTCGTGAGATGGTGACCGATTTCACCGAACAGATGGATAGCGATTTCAGTATCGAATACCTGGTTGCCGACAGTGCGTTGTATACAGCCGATACACTCAGTTCGATGAATCACCTGCTGTGGATTAGTCGGGTACCGGAAACGCTGAATTTGGCACGCGAGATCATCGATATGACGGCTCCTGAATGGATACACACTCCGGAACAACCCGCCTTCCGCGCGCTGGGGGTCAACTATGGCGAGGTTAGGCAGCGTTGGGTCGTTGTGTTTTCACCAGAAGCCTACCAGCGTGCTCAGAAAACTATCAATAAACAGTGTGGCAAACAAAGTCTGGCTGAGTTGAGGGCATTTACCAAGCTATGCAAGCAAAATTTTGCCTGCGACGCTGATGCCCGCCAAGCGTTGACTCAATTTGAAACGACGCTGAAGCTGAATACTCTCAGTGAGGTGGAGATCAACGCTATCCCGCGCTTTAAGGGTAAAGGCCGACCCGCACAAGGGCGGCAACCCGACTATTTCGATTATCGCATTGAGGGTGCGATGGCTGTAGATCTTCAAGAACGCACCCGTCGCTTGCAACGCAAAAGTTGTTTTATCCTCGCCAGTAATCAGCTCGACGATCAAGCCTTACCGCATGAAGAACTCATTGCGGCCTACAAAGACCAGCAAAAAGTCGAACGCGGCTTCCGCTTTCTTAAAGACCCAATGTTTATGGCATCGACACTGTTCCTTGAGTCACCTAAGCGCATCATGGCGCTGATGATGGTCATGACTCTGAGTCTGATGGTGTACGCCGCTTTGGAACATCGTATTCGGGAACGACTGGCGGCCTGCGACGAAACCTTCCCCAACCAAAAAGGTAAACTCATCAACAATCCTTCTGCACGCTGGGTTTTCCAATATTTTTCGGGTATTACATTGCTTGTTATTGCGGAAACGCAGGAGCTTGTGCTGAATCTGAATGAGTATCATATCGCTCTGGTAAACATGTTGGGTGAGCGCTATTCCAAGTTATATTCTGGAAGTGGATGATGTCGTGCGGAGTCCCGGGCAAACTCAAAGATCACTGCCTATTTTCTGCGCAACGCCAGCCTGCACATGGTAACAGCACGATCTGCTGGATGGAATACCGGATAATGAAATTATTAATGAATCGATCCGGCTGTTTGATCAAGAGATGGCAATTGCGCTATGACAAAATCGATCACGGTTACCGAATCAGGCATCGATTTTAGTCCGTATGATAGCGATGATCTATTTCAGATAGAAAAATCACCCCGCGCTAGGTGACTCTGGTTATTCCAGCCATACCCGATGGCATGATGCCAGCAGCTAGTGACAGCTTTCGTCAGCACTGGAAAACGGAGTGTTTACTCTGGGGGATTTCACAAAGCGATATTTGGGTCATAAACCAGAGTCGTGCTGCGCGGATTGGATTGATCAAAGTGTAGTGGAACCTATACTGATACAGTCATAATCGCCCGAATACACTGCCGATGTCACCGGCTTAGGCACACTGCGCCTGCTTGAATCGATACGGTTTCTCGGTTTAGAGAAAAAGACCCGTTTCTACCAGGCCAGCACCTCCGAACTTTACGGACTGGTGCAGGAGATCCCACAAAGAGAGACCACTCCATTCTATCCGCGCAGCCCCTATGCTGCGGCAAAGCTCTACAGCTACTGGATCACCGTCAACTACCGCGAAGCCTATGGTATGTACGCCTGTAACGGTATTCTGTTTAACCACGAATCACCGCGCCGTGGCGAAACCTTCGTTACCCGTAAAATAACCCGCAGCCTCGCCAATATCGCCCAGGGCTTAGAGAAAAAGCTCTACCTTGGTAATATGAACGCCCTGCGTGACTGGGGCCATGCCAAAGACTATGTGCGGATGCAGTGGATGATGCTCCAACAAGAGCAACCGCAAGATTTTGTCATCGCCACCGGCGTACAGTACAGTGTGCGCCAATTTGTCGAAATGAGTGCTAAAGAGCTAGGTATTACGCTTGCGTTTAGTGGGGAAGGGGTAAATGAGACAGCTACTGTCAGCGCTATCGAGGGCAATAATGCCCCCGGTCTGAAAATCGGCGATGTAATTGTCACTGTCGACCCACGCTACTTCCGTCCAACCGAAGTGGAAACTCTGCTCGGTGACCCAACCAAAGCCAAGCAAGAGCTGGGCTGGATACCGGAAATCACCTTACAAGAGATGGTTAAAGAGATGTTTGCCTACGATTTGGATCAAGCTAAACGACATGCACTGCTGAAAAAACATGGCTATGATGTGGCAGTTACAAAGGAATAAAAAAGTTATCCTTTGTAGTGTGCGGCTATCTGAACCGAAATAACCCAACTACCGCCGAAAAATGAAATTTGAATATAGCGCTTACAAATAAATTACGGCTGTTACAGTTCAAACCCTTTGATACTTCAACCGAAGCAGGGCGAGCAAACGAACGCTATCGTCTAGCACTTTGGGGAAGCATAGCCAATGTGCTAAGTAGTGCAATGGGCCTACTTGTGCTAATTATCACTGTGCCGATGACACTCGGATATCTGGGAGAAGAACGCTTTGGTGTCTGGATGACCTTTGCAAGCATGGCGGCTATGCTCTCATTTTTAGATTTAGGTGTTGGTAATGGTCTGATATCACGGGTAGCGCAGATGAGTTCTGGACAGATTGAGTTGCTGCAACTAACGATTAGTCGTGGTATTACTCTGCTGTTTATTATCGGGCTGGTAATCGGGCTGATTGCGGCATCAATAAATAGCTACTTTCCATTAGCTGATTTAATAAAAGTCGAGTCCGAGTTAGCTCGTTCGGATGCGGAACAGTTGGCTTGGTATTTTATAACGCTATTTTCGTTAAGTATTCCTCTGAATGGAATTGGAAAAGTGATGCAAGGACTGCAAAGAAGTTATTGGAACTATTTTGCTCGCTTAGCGGGGTCAATTATTTCACTTTTCCTGATTTTTTGGCTATCGAGTATTGAGGCTCCACCTAGTCTGTTATTATTAGCGACATACGGTGTGCAAGTGATCCTCTCCGGCAGCTTGGTGTTATATCTCTATTATCACAACCTATTGACAGCCAAGCTATTTAATTCAGCGGGTACGAAAGCAGAAATGCTTCATCTGCTTAATACCGGTGGGCTTTTTTTGGTTTTACAGGTTGGTACGATGATAGGCTGGGGGGCTGATGCGCTAATTCTCTCTTCATTAGCCGGTGCTGTTGCGGTGACGCAATATACCATTGTGCAACGAATGTTTCAGTTTGTCTCTTTACCGTTAAGTATCATGAATAGTCCGCTATGGGCGGCTTATGCAGAAGCAAAAGCGAGAGGGGATATTCGTTTTATTAAGCGTACGCTAGCCATCTCATTTTTTGGTACGTTAGGTTTGGCAGTGATTATCAGTAGTTTGATTTGGTCTGTGTCAGGGTTTTTATTGCAACATTGGATTGGGACTAGTGTAGATATACCGGATGGACTCATACTGGCTTTTGCGATTTGGGCTGTTTTTGAGGCGTCTGGCACAGCTTATGCTATATTTTTAAATGGTATTCATCTTGTTAGGCCGCAGGTGTTGGCAGTAATTATATTTTGCGTAATCGCTTTACCGGGTAAAATTGCCCTTGCTCCAATATTTGGAAGTCAATCTGTTGTGTTTGTAACCATTGGCGCCTATTTTTTTTCAACAGTAATTGTGTACATATATGTGCACTATGCAATAGTGAATAACGCTTTATTTTTGAATAAAGCATGAATAAAATTTAGTATTTATTTTGGAAGGTTTATTTTGATAAATAAAATTAATGCTCTTATAAAAAGAGGGCTGGGCCCAGTTTCTCAAAAGATTGATAAGTTAAATTATAATCAAGGAAAAATGGCGATAAAATCCTTATTGGAAATGAAGTCAACGAATCTTACTGATTATGAGTTTTGTGTGTTTTCGCAATTCGGTGAGGACGGAATAATTCAAAAATTAATTTCTGATATTGATATTCAGCATAAACGTTTTATCGAATTTGGTGTTGAGAATTTTTCAGAGTCAAATTGCCGTTATTTAATGATGAATAATAACTGGTCTGGTTTTGTTATTGATGGTTCAGAAAGCAACATAAATGAACTCATGAATGCGGAATATTTTTGGAAATATGACCTGCAGGCTTGCGCGAGTTTTATTACCAAAGAAAATATAAACACTTTGTTAGATAAAAGTGGGTTTGATGGTTCGTTGGGACTTCTTAGCATCGATATAGACGGTAATGATTATTGGATGTTGTCGGAGTTGAACGAGAAATGGAAGCCTGAAATCTTAATTCTTGAGTATAATGCTGTTTTTGGTGCGACAAGAAATATAACTGTGCCATATGATGCAGGTTTCATAAGGTCTAATGCGCACTACTCTAATTTATATTTTGGCGCTTCGCTTGGGGCATTAACCAAGTTAGCCAAGAAAAAAGGATACTCTTTTATAGGCACAAATAGCGCTGGAAATAATGCATTTTATGTGAGAGATGATGTATTGCAAAAAACTACTATTCCTGAGGTAACAGTAGAGCAAGGTTTTACTGATTCTAAATTTCGCGAATCACGAGATGCAAATGGTAAATTAACATTTTTCAGAGGCAGTGATAGAAACAAAATCATTAAAAAAATGGTGGTAATTAATGTGGATACAGGAAAAGAAGAACTGTTGTAGACTATGAAAATCGCCCTCGACTACCAAACCTTCTGTAACCAAAGCTACGGCGGCATCTCCCGTTACTTTGTCCGCTTAGCCGATGAGCTAAATAAATTAAATGTAGAGACAAAAATCTTTGCACCCCTACATCGAAATCGCTACATTTCGGAATTAGATGAAAAGTTGGTAAAATGCAAAGAGATTAACCGCTATCCCCCGAAAACGACCCGACTCTTTTTACCTTTTAATCGTCTTGTTACTCAACAGTGGCTAAAAAGTTGGCATCCCGATGTAGTGCATGAAACCTACTATGCCCGAAAAACAGCAGCACCAAACACAACGCCTAAAGTCATTACTGTTTATGACATGATTCACGAACTCTATGCTAAAGAGTTCTCCCCTCGCGATAATACGAGTGAGCTTAAAAAGATAGCCGTTCAACGCGCTGACCATATTGTCTGTATCTCAGAAAATACCCGCAAAGATTTAATCGAAATATTTGATCTACCGGCAGAGCGTTGCAGTGTGGTCTATTTAGGCTTTGATCGATTTAGCCACCCGTATAGACAGCAACAGCCACTCTCTACTCAACCATATCTGCTCTATGTCGGCGCAAGAGGGGGGTATAAGAATTTTACTGCCTTATTGAAAGCAGTAGCCGCATCGGCATGGCTAAAGCAGAATTTTCATATAGTCGCATTTGGAGGGGGGCGGTTTAGCCAAACTGAGTGTGAGCAGATTAGACAGTTAGGCCTATCACCAGAACAGGTGAAGCAGGTTCAGGGCGATGACCAACTGCTCGGTCGATACTACACCGAGGCGACTGCTTTTATCTATCCCTCTATCTATGAAGGCTTTGGCATTCCTCCGCTTGAGGCAATGGCGCATGATTGCCCTGTGATCTGTAGTAACAGCAGTTCAATGCCCGAAGTGGTGGGTGATGCGGGGATCTATTTTAATCCCAACAGTAGGGAAGAACTGACTGCTCGATTAGAAGAGACACTACAATCCACAGAGCAACTCCAGCAATTAAAAGCGAAGGGTCAGCAACGACTTAACTTCTTCTCTTGGCAAAAATGTGCGCAAGAGACACAACAGATCTACCAACAGGTATTAAATGGCTAACACAGGGCAAAAAAGAGCTTTGATTTGTGGGGTTTCCGGACAGGATGGCAGTTACCTCGCGCAACTACTATTAAATAAGGGCTATGAAGTATGGGGAACCTCGCGTGACGCAGAGGGTTCATCATTTAATAATCTCAAAAGGTTAGCTATCCAATCAAAGATTCGTTATCTGTCCATGGTGCCAGAGGATTTTCGTTCGGTTTATGTAGCTGTTACTAAAGCCGAACCTGATGAAATTTACTATTTGGCGGGGCAATCTTCCGTAGGTCTGTCGTTTGAACAACCGGCTGAAACGATACAGAGCACCACCATTGGAACGCTCAATTTGCTCGAAGCATGTAAGCTCTTTAACCCAAAAATCCGGTTATATCATGCCGGTTCAAGCGAATGTTTTGGTGATACTGAGGGCGTGCCGGCAATAGAACAGACCCCATTTTCGCCGCGCAGCCCTTATGCAGTTGCTAAAAGTTCCGCCTACTGGCTGGTGGCTAATTATCGTGAAGCGTACCATCTCTATGCCTGCACCGGTATCCTATTTAATCATGAGTCGCCTCTGCGTCCATCTCGATTTGTTACCCGAAAAATAGTCGATACGGCAATACGCATTGCCGCAGGAAGTGATGAAAAGCTGATATTAGGCTGTACTGACATCAGTCGTGACTGGGGTTGGGCACCGGAATATGTGGAGGCGATGTGGTTGATGCTACAGCAAGATCAACCGGAAGATTACATTATCGCGACAGGTGAAAGTCACTCATTACGCTACTTTGTTGAGCTGGTGTTTGACTATTTTCATTTAGATTGGCAAGCCTATTTACAGAGTTCATCCGATTTTATTCGCCCTTCAGAGCTATTAGTGAGTCGTGCGAATCCGAAAAAAGCGGCTGAAAAGCTCAATTGGGTGGCGCAGAGTAGACTAAAAAGCGTGGTTGAACAGATGATTACCGGTGTGATGGCGCACCAAAAATTACTTTAACCTTTTAACTTTATGAATAATGTAGTGACCAAAAAAGCATTAATCACCGACATCACCGGTCAAGACGGCTCCTATCTCGCCGAATTTCTACTCGAAAAGGGCTACGAAGTCCACGGCATCAAGCGTCGTGCCTCTAGTTTCAATACCCAAAGGGTGGATCATATCTAATCGGCATGAACCAAGTGCGCAGGCGGGTTCAGCTCTCTTGACCATGCTTTGAGATTTTGATTCGAAAAGGAATGTTTAATGACATCAGAAAAATTTATGGCCTTTCTACAATCAACCAAGCAGTCAAAACCGTGCATTGATTGGGATGCTAAAAAGTCTAAGTGGCTCAAGCAGGTTGATACATTATATTGTTTGATTCAGGAAAGTTTTTCAAGCTTTGAAAAAGAGGTTTCTTTGAAGCGCTCGACAATAGATATTAATGAAGAATTTGTTGGGTGTTATGAGACCGAACGGCTAACACTTGAGCTACCGAGTGCAGAAGTTACCTTTACACCTAAAGGCTTAAATGTCATTGGTGCGCAGGGTCGTGTCGATATAGAGGGGCCTGCGGGCAAGGTTAAACTTGTTTTAGTACCTAAATCGGCTTCTAAAGCAAAAATACAGATTGATTTTGAGTCTGAATCATCTGAAGAGTTAAATGAAAACTCAGCACTGGAAGATATTGTTTGGAAAATTGCCACGCCTGCGCCAAATATTCGTTTTATCGATTTGACTCAAGAAAATTTGCTGGATGCCATTATGGAAGTTGTTAATGGCTAAACATTTGCTTCGCTCGAATGAACATCAATCTCTTGACGATATTGTGGCTTTTCGTTTAGATATGGTTGATGGGGTTACGCTTTTGTATCAAAGTGTATCTCAATATGAGCGCTTTCGATTAATGAACAGACAGGAACTACAGGCGCAAAAGCAAGCACGCTTAATGGAGTTGGGTTATCAAACTACTTTTTCAGTATTGTCAGCGATCGAGGCAGTTTTAAAGTTAGACTATGATCAGAGAGTCATAAATCGTTTAAAAGACCCTTTGAGCAGAGAGTTTCGGAAACTGCATAAATCAAAAGGGCATCGTATTTTATTGGAGGATGACATTTTAGCTAACTGGCAGTTGCATTATCAGAATGCAGCTAGTGTTATTCAACCGCTGATTAAAGCATTCAGGTTTCGACATTGGTTAGCGCATGGTCGTTATTGGCAACCCAAGTTTCAGCACTATGACTTTGATGATGTTTATATCCTTGCAGATGCCGTTTTAACTCAATTTCCGTTAAAAAATTAAGATTAACCTTATGAAAATAATAACTATCTGTAGATCTAATCAATGATTACTCGGTTAACCCTAAAACAGTTCAAGATTCATAAAGAGAGTGTCATAAAATTTAGCCCACTCTCCATTCATTCTCGATCCCAGTACTGGGGCTAGTGAGGGGAGTTGATCAAACGATGAGCGAGGCTTAGGTTTTTAAAAAATGCCAAAGCGCCACAGTGCCAACCCAACTAGACGATTGATCGCCCAACAAGATATTAGCAAAGAAATGATTGAAGTCATCTTCAATCATGCCAAATATATTAGCAGTGGGCATCACAAACGCTATCCGGCGAACTATGGCTTCAAGGTCACAAACCCAAGACTGCTTTGTGATATAGACCGAGTGATTAAACTCGAAGAAGCGGAGGTTTTATCAAAAAACGGCATAAAACATGGCATGTTTAGCACACCATTATTAAATGGTATGCCAAAATATATCTGGAGTGTATCGGATAACAGTGAGGTTTATGAATCAAAAACAGATCCAAATACGCCTTGGTTATATCATGGTTATCCGCTTACAGAAGAAGACAGTATGTGTCTTTACATATTCGAAAACTGGAGAATACGAAGTGCAAGCATGGAAAATTGATGCCGAGTGGGAAATGCTTGATAAGGGTACTGCTCAAGAAATCGCCTGCTACGCTAAATTGGGTATTTATGCAAATAATCTATGCCTTACCCAAGGATACGATGCGCTTCAACAAACCCTAAGAGAACAACCTTATCTTTCAGCCTATCATTTAGCAGAATGGCTTGCATGGAATTGGTGGCGTTTGTGTTGGGAGCCAAAAGCCGATAAAGCGGATAAGTTGGGCTGGGCAATGTCACATAAAATTACCAATATTGGTAACGGCTATATCTGGCCAAATCTGACTATGTTCTCAGATGGTTATCGCACAGCACTAATTAGCAAACCGAGTTCTTCAACAACACAAACCGCGTTTCGCTATCTAACCGATAGCAGTCAAATCATTACCTCCCGGGCATGGGAAAATGGAGTAGATGATTTTATTGACAAGGTAATTCAGCGTCTTCATGTAAATGGTGACTATCAATCTAACCTAGAAAGCATTTGGCTAGGCGTGTGTGAAGAAAGAAACGACCCCAAACAAACATCATACCGCAAGTTCGAAGCGCTGTTAGGTTATGACCCTGATGAAGCCCCGGAATTAGAGATTCAAAAACTAATAGAAGGGCAGACTACATTAGGTCAAAATGCGACAGAAGAGCTTGCCGTAAACTATCAAAACCGAGCATTACCTAGTGTCACCGAATTGCAAGCAATACTGCAAAAAAATGGCACAGAAATAAAAATTACCGATCAAGTTCGAGTTGAAATAAAAGACTTAAATCGAACGGAAATGGCTGCATGGGAAATTGGCGTCAATATGGCCAAACAGGTAAGATATCAACTTGATAAAAATGAACCGCTCATAACAAATCAAGTTTTAACAGAGCTGGCAGGTGTCAAGTCAGATACATTAAATAGTGAATGCCATAATCCACTAGATTTACCCTATAAACTTACGCTAGAAAATCAAAAAAGTTATGTGTTACTGCGCGCCAAAAGAGACACTGCAAAACGATTTGAACTTTCAAGATTATTGGCCGATTCACTCTTTTGCCAGCAAGATAATTTGGCGTTAGCTACGAGAACCTATACCTACCGCCAGAAACTTCAGCGAGCGTTTGCCGCTGAATTATTGTGTCCAGCAGAACAATTAGTAAATGAAATGAGAAATGACTACTCGGATGAAAACCAAACGAGTGTTGCGGATACCTTTGGTGTTTCCCCGCTTACGGTAAAAACGATTCTGACGAACCATGGCTATATCGAGCGCGACTTTGACTCCATACTGAGCGTTGCATGAAAAAACCTACAATGTTCCAATTTGCGTGTTGGGATACCAACAATGGTCACCGTCTTCACAAATGACCTCCCACTGATCACCTCGGGAAGTTATATGGTAAAGTGCGCCGTCAGATTGGATTTTGACTGGTCTAGTCATAAAGTTTTTGTAACCAATATGATACTTTATTTTTAGACTTAACCCCGTTATCTCTACTCAATTTTATAGTAAGGGAATATACAATTATGACCAAAAAAGCATTAATCACCGGCATCACCGGTCAAGACGGCTCCTATCTCGCCGAATTTCTACTCGAAAAAGGCTACGAAGTCCACGGCATCAAGCGCCGCGCTTCCAGCTTTAATACCCAACGGGTCGATCACATCTACCAAGACCCGCACGAACCGAATCCGAAGCTGAAACTGCACTACGGCGACCTCTCCGATACCTCTAATCTCACCCGCATCCTTAGCGAAGTGCAACCGGACGAAGTCTATAATCTTGCGGCGCAGTCGCATGTAGCGGTATCGTTCGAATCACCGGAATACACCGCTGATGTCACTGGATTAGGCACGCTGCGCCTGCTGGAGTCGATTCGCTTTTTAGGGTTAGAGCAGAAGACCCGTTTTTATCAAGCAAGCACTTCAGAGCTGTTTGGTTTAGTACAAGAGGTACCCCAGCGCGAGACCACGCCATTCTATCCGCGTAGTCCTTATGCCGTAGCAAAGCTCTATAGCTACTGGATAACGGTTAACTATCGCGAAGCCTACGGCATGTACGCCTGCAACGGTATTCTGTTTAACCACGAATCGCCACGCAGGGGTGAGACCTTTGTTACCCGTAAAATTACCCGCAGCCTCGCCAATATTGCCCAAGGGTTAGAGAAGAAGCTCTATCTGGGCAATATGAATGCCCTGCGCGACTGGGGACATGCGAAAGATTATGTGCGCATGCAGTGGATGATGTTACAGCAGGATCAGCCGCAAGATTTTGTGATTGCCACCGGAGTGCAGTACTCAGTACGCCAATTTGTCGAAATGAGTGCGCAACAGCTGGGGATTACCTTGGCGTTTACGGGTGAAGGTGTGAACGAAATCGCGACCGTCACTGCGATTGCGGGAGATAATGCCCCGGCATTAAAAGTGGGCGATACCATTGTTGCGGTCGATCCGCGCTACTTCCGTCCGACTGAAGTCGAGACCCTGCTCGGCGATCCGGCTAAGGCTAACTCGGAACTCGGTTGGGTGCCGGAAATTACGCTACAGCAGATGGTGGAGGAGATGGTGGCGTATGATTTGGATCAGGCCAAACGTCATGCGCTATTAAAGCATCATGGTTATGAAGTGGCGGTAACTAAGGAGTGATAACCCATGAGTACACTAACTTTTGATACGCATCAGTTTGTAAAAAAGTTACAGGCGGTTGGCTTTTCAGAAGAACAGGCTGAGCTCTTTGCATCAGAACAGAAAAGACTTATTGAAGAGCAGTTAGTTAGTAAAGAACACTTTGATATGAAACTCAAAGAGTTGGAGTATTCGTTAACGATTAAGTTAGGATTAATGTTGGCTGCCTCAATGGCACTTATTGTGGGTATTCTGAAAATAGCATGATACAATTGAGTGACAGAGTTTATATTGCGGGCCATCGTGGCTTAGTCGGTTCGGCAATCGTCCGTCAGTTACAACAGCGCGGTTTCACCAATCTGGTTACCCGAAGCCATAACGAACTCGACCTTACCAATCAACAGGCGGTAAACGACTTTTTTGCGACGGAACGACCCGATTATGTCATATTAGCAGCCGCTAAGGTGGGTGGGATTCATGCGAATAACACCTATCCGGCGGAGTTTATCTATCAAAATTTGATGATAGAGGCTAATGTGATTCATGCGGCCTATACCCATCAGGTTAAACGGCTACTCTTTTTAGGTAGTACTTGTATCTATCCGCGAGCGGTGCAGCAGCCGATGCAGGAGCAGGCGCTGTTAACTGATACGCTAGAGCCGACTAATGAGCCCTATGCGATAGCAAAAATTGCCGGAATTAAGCTGTGTGAAAGTTATAACCGGCAGTATGGTACCGATTACCGCTCGGTGATGCCGACCAATCTTTATGGCATAAATGATAATTTTCATCCCGAAAATTCGCATGTCATTCCGGCTCTAATGCGCCGTTTTCATGAGGCGAAGCTGCAAAATCAGCCGGAGGTGGTGGTGTGGGGTAGTGGCAAACCGATGCGGGAGTTTCTCTGTGTCGATGATATGGCGGCGGCGTCACTGTTTGTGCTGGAGCTAGATGAGGCAACTTATCAGGCGAATACCGAGCCGATGTTATCGCATATTAATGTCGGGACGGGTAAGGATATTACCATTCGGGAGTTAGCCGAGACGATGGCCGAGGTTGTGGGATATAAGGGGCAGGTTGTATTTGATAGCTCTAAGCCTGATGGACCACCGCGAAAACTGATTGATGTGAGTCGATTAACGGCGATGGGGTGGCGGTATCAGATAGAGTTGAAGCAGGGATTAGCCCAGACCTATGCTTGGTATCTACAAAGTGTAGATTAAGTTCTGACTAAGGGCTATCCGATGAACAAAACCAAAGTTGATGATATGTTAATTGAGATGATCTCGCCGCAGATTAAGGAGATTGAAGAGCGCTTTAGTCGCGGTGAGGGGGTAAATCGGGATGATATTAACACGCTGCTGTTAAAATCGCACACCGAATCTATGTTGATGGAATATGGCGGTAATGCGGCCATTTTGATAGACATGAACGATTGCTTGCGTGCCGTTTGCTATTGATATAGTTATATTATTTGCATAAAACTTAGCGGACAAAGAAGCGGACATGAACAGTGATGCCGGTAATATGCCTCTGGATCGAGGAGAGTCGGTTTCGTTAATGGAGCCGATGAGGTTATCAGCTACTTCACGCTATAGAACCGATCTGATCGATCTGGCTATGGAGTTGGCAGCACAAGCATCTGGTTTACGCCGTAGCTTGGCCGATAGCACGCTAGCCGCTCTGGCTGACCTACTGCGATCAATGAACTGCTACTACAGCAATCTCATTGAAGGACACGACACCCATCCGATTGATATTGATCGTGCGCTAAAAAACGACTACAGCACTAATCCGGAAAAGCGTAATCTGCAAATCGAAGCGCTAGCGCATATCGCAGTGCAACAGTGGATTGATAATGGGGGGGTTAATGGACGGGCTTTAACCGTGTCAGGTTTAAGCGAAATACATCAACGCTTTTGTGAGCGCCTGCCTGAGCCACTATTGTGGATCGAAAATAGCGATAACAACGAACGGTTACCGGTTATTCCGGGTGCGCTGCGCCAAAAAGATGTTCGGGTTGGTCAACATATTGCGATTAGCCCCGGAGCTATTCCGCGGTTTTTGCAGCAGTTTGAGCGAACTTACCATGCTCTTGGTAAAGCCGAGACGATTATCGCCGCAGCGGCCGCACACCATCGCCTGCTGTGGATACATCCGTTTCTTGATGGTAATGGTCGTGTTGCACGCTTAATGTCTCATGCTGTATTGCAGGAGAGTTTGGAATCAGGGGGGATATGGTCGATTGCGCGTGGGTTGGCGCGCAAGGTAGAGAGTTATAAATACCATTTAGCTCAGTGTGATAATCGCCGCCGCAATGATCTTGATGGTCGTGGTCATTTGAGTGAAGAGAGCCTTGCTGCGTTTAGTCGTTTTTTTCTTGAGACTGCGCTGGATCAGATTAAATTTATGGAGCAGTTACTACAGCCTGAGCAGATGCGCGAACGAATTTTACGCTGGGCAGAAGAGTCAACTCGTGCGGGGCAGCTTCCTCAACATAGTAGGCGGGTTATTGAGGCACTGCTATATCGGGGATCGTTACCTCGTGGTGAAGTTGCCGGCTTGATGGGAAGCAGTGATCGCCATGCGCGTCGCATGGTTGCTAGTTTGATTAAAGCGGGTATTATGGTTAGCGAGACACCAAGAAAACCGTTACAGTTTGCCTTTCCTGCTCAGCTAGCTCCCTATTGGTTGCCTGGGTTGTTTCCTGAGCATCATTAAGAGTTTTGATCGGCCTTGTTCATCGTTTCGTCATCTGGCGATTGGGCAAAGCATAGCGTGCCCAACCCCTAACGGACTGATGAAAGCATTGAAAGCATGAACAGGGCCAAAATGCGTTTAAATTAAAACCAGCGTCAAACGATCAAACAAGCCGCAATTGAGTGTTTTAATGAGCGAGCTGTTGTGCGTCTGTTTGGGTCAAAGCTGAATGACGGTAAGCGGATCTATGCGTGGTATCTACAAAATGTAGATTAAGTTCTGACTAAAGGCTATACGATGAACAAAACTAAAGTGGATGATATGTTAATTGAGATGATCTCGCCGCAGATTAAGGAGATTGAAGAGCGCTTTAGTCGCGGTGAGGGGTTAAATCGGGATGATATTAACACACTGCTGTTAAAATCGCAGTACAACCATATTAATCATTTGGATGAAAAATTAGATGAGGTCGCGGCTGACATTGCTAGCCTTAAAGACGAGTTTAATGATTTAAAAGGTGAGTTTGGTGATTTGAAAAGTGATTTCAATAGTTTACGGGGAGAGTTTAAGCTTCTCGAAGCAAATGTGAATAATCGCTTGGATCTGTTTGAAAAAAATATGGATGTGTTTGAAAAAAACATCGAGCTCAAAATCAGCCAAGCCATCAACACCAATATGCGCTGGTCGATTGGGATTATTGCCTTAATTGTCACCGTGCTGAAATTGGCAGATATGTTTATAGCGAAGTAGGGGGTTGTTATCAGTTGATAGCAGTTGTGAGCGGGGTTGCTATAAAATGCGTTTAAGTCAAAAACAACGGGCAGTTATCAAACAGGCGGCAATAGATTGTTTTAGTCAGCGGGCTGTTGTGCGTCTGTTTGGATCGAGGCTGGATGACAGTAAGCGCGGCGGCGATATCGATCTGCTTATTGAGACAGATATAAGTCAGCCGGATGAGTTGGTTAAAGCTAAAAATCGGTTTTTGGCTCAACTCTATCGTGAGCTAGGGGAGCAGAAAATCGACATTTTAGTCGATTATCCTAATCGGGAAAATCGACCGGCAATCTATTCGGTTGCGTACGAAAAAGGGGTTGCATTGTAGTGAACGAGCGCGAGAGCAAACTGGTTACAAGTTGGCAGCAGTGTCAGCGGCACTTGCACTATGTAAATTATGCATTAACCGAGCTAAAGCTAATGTTGCCTCTCCAAGCAGATCAGTTAGATACGATGGATGATGATGCAATACAGGCGTGGGATCAGTTTATTTTACGCTTTACTAAATTACAGGATAGTATAGGAGGAACGCTGTTTAATGCACTCTTACGCTATCTGCAAGAACCCTATGAACATCGACCGATGATCGATAAATTGAACCGTTTGGAACAGTTAGGATTTGTCGATAATGTAACTCGGTGGCAAGAAGTTCGTGCCTTACGAAATCAGTTTTCACATGACTATCCTGAAGATAATTATATTAAAGCGAGTTATCTTAATGAAGCCGTTGCCACAATAGCCTATCTGGCCGGCATACTGGATAACATTGCATCAATTATTGAATCGATAGAACAACAGGGTAAGAGTGTATGACCGAGGATTATAAAGTATTTACTCTGGATGCTGATTACAGCACCACCCGCTTGGTCACCTAAACTCGCTATTTATTGATTATTTCAGCATTACATAATCCAGACTACTTTTCTAAAGTGACACTGTTTTTCTCTGGAGTCGGTTGGCCTGACGGTCAAGATTTGGGATCAGACACTATTGCAGCGCATTTGCAATAATTGTGAATGATGCGCCTGTTGGTCGTCAGCGGGCTGTTGTGCGTCTGTTTGGCTCGCGGCTGGATGACAGTAAGCGCGGCGGCGATATCGATCTGCTTATTGAGACAGATATAAGTCAACCTGATGAGTTGGTTAAAGCCAAAAATCGGTTTTTGGCTCAACTCTATCGTGAGCTAGGGGAGCAGAAAATCGACCGGCAATCTATTCGATTGCGTACGAAAAAGGGGTTACATTGTAGTGAACGAGCGTGAGAGCAAACTTCTTACAAGTTGGCAGCAGTGTCAGCGGCACTTGCACTATGTAAATTACGCATTAACTTAATTGAAACTAATGTTATTTCTGCATGCAGATCAGCTTGATACGATGGATGATGATGCAATACAGGCGTGGGATCGGTTTATTTTACGCTTTATTGATTTTGGTGTTAGCCAAAGGAGTTATGTGAGTGGAACATATCGTCAATATTCATATTGAGGCTTTGGATGACGGATTCGGTTATTTAGCTACTTCAGATGAGATACAGGGTTTAGTTGCACAAGGACAAACCGTGGAGGAGACTTTAACTATTGCGCGTGATGTGGTTAAACAGTTATTGCAAGCCCGGACAGAGCGGAATAGTCAGCTACCATTGCAAAAGATAAGCAGTTCTTTTGATTACCCGCTGCTGATTGGTGGATAGAAATTAGGGTGGCTTTCCTCAATACGTTAATGCAAGACCTGACACCGTTTGTAAGTTGATGGCGAATAAATCAGTGATAAAAGGTCACATTCAATCGATCTCAATAGAGGGATTCCGGAGCATTCTTCAGGTTGAGCAACTTCAACTCGGTAATTTGAGTGTGCTGATTGGGGCAAATGGTGCGGGTAAATCCAATTTTATTCGGTTGTTTGAGTTAATCAGTTGGATGTTGAAAGGGAAAAAGTTACAGGAGTTTGTGATTACCCATGGCGGTGGGGATGATCAGTTTTTTATGGGGGCAAGAAAAACTCCCCGTATTCGGATTGAGATATCTATCCAGACAAATAAGGGAGATAATGACTACCGCTTTGCATTAACACATCTGCCTGCTGGTGATAGTGTCTTGCTAACCGAAGAGGCCTATCGTTACTCAGATAGCCAAAAACGGACTACCGCCCGCTGGACAGAACTTGCCAGTGCAAGCAAAGAGGCGCAGCTGCCAGATCAGGTGAACTCAACCGCAAAAATAGTTGTCCATTTGCTACGCAACTGCGCAACCTATCAGTTTCATGATACCTCGGCACAAGCCTCTATACATAAGCGTTGGGATGTGAACGATTTTAGCTGGCTGCGTAGTGATGGCGGTAACCTTGCTGCAGTGCTTCTACACCTGCAAGAGTGTGATCCCATGCGATATCGTCTGATTACCCGTCAGATAGAGCGCGTTCTTCCTACTTTTGATGACTTCGTACTCGTACCCGTTGCTGGTAGAGTCGAGCTGCGTTGGAAAAGTCGCCAAAGTGACAAAACTTTTGGTGCCCACTTAACTTCCGACGGCTCTTTGCGGCTTTTCTGCCTGCTTACGCTGCTTAATCTTCCCACAGATCCCCTGAGTGTCAAGATACCCTGAGACCACCCCTGATGAGAAATGAATGTAGAATCAGGGGGGCAACAGAGGAGATACACGATGCCCAAAGATACTACCGTTTTACCCTCCAACGAGGTTACCGACCCCGATGAAGAGAAGCGCTCCTACCGCAAATTTAGTGAGGAAGAGAAGCTTCGGATCCTAGCAGAAGCAGAGCAGTGCAAGGAGCCGGGTCAGCTAGGCGAGCTGCTGCGCAAAGAGCAGATCTACAGCTCCCATCTGACCAAATGGCGCCGACAACTGCAAGCACAGGGGCAGGCTGGCCTGAAAGGGAAACAGAGTGGTCGCAAACCGAGCCTAGACAAGCGAGATAAGGAGATAGAGCGTTTAAAGAAGGAAATTCAGCGTCTTAGCCAACGGTTACAGCAGACCGAAGGGGTGATTGCGCTCCAAAAAAAAGCCTTCAGCTTATTGGAGCAGATGAACACAGAGATAAGCTTATGAGATTAGTTGAAAAAGAGTGCCCCAGTTCGGTGAGCATAAGAGCCGCTTGCGATAGCCTAGCGCTCTCGCGTGCAGGCTACTACCGCCGACAGGCTCCGGTTGTCTCCCCCCGAGCGAGCCTTCCAAGACCCGTCGCAGCCAATGCGCTGAGTGAGGCAGAGAGGCAAGCCGTTCTGGGGCTTTTGAACAGCGAACGATTCTATGACCAACCTCCGGCAGAGATCTATGCTAGCCTGCTGGATGAAGGGAAATATTACTGTTCAATCAGTACGATGTATCGGATCCTTCGTGCTAATCAACAGACGGGAGAGCGGCGAGCTCAAAAACCGGCCAAATCACACGCTATCCCCCGATTACGGGCGACCCGCCCGAATGAGGTTTGGACATGGGATATCACTAAGCTTCCCACCACAGAGCAGGGTAACTTCTTGAATCTCTATGTGGTGATGGATCTCTACAGCCGTTTTATTGTGGCTTGGATGGTCTCAAGGAAGGAGAATAGTGAGCTCTCCAAGCTGTTAATCAGTGACGCAGCGGCTCGCTATCGGGTCGCGCTCAGTGGCTTAACACTGCATCAGGATAGAGGTGTGCCGATGACCGCCAGAGGCTATCTCGACTTGATGGCCGAACTGGGGATCACCTGCTCCCACAGCCGTCCACGAGTCAGTAACGACAATCCGTTTAGCGAGAGTCAATTTAAAACACTCAAGCAACAACCCGATTATCCTCAACGATTTACAGGAGTTGACCATGCCAGAATATGGTTTAGTGACTATGTTGACTGGTACTGTTTCCACCACCACCATCGAGGGATTGCGTGGTTCACTCCAGAGCAGGTATTTACCGGTCGTTACAAGGAGGTTAGCGAGCAGCGTGAACAGGCGCTGAAGCAGGCCTATCAGCAGCATCCGAAACGCTTTATTCATGGTGAGCCCAAGGTTAAGCAACCCCCTACTGAGGTATGGATTAACCCCGCTCTACCGGAGGAGGGGGTGGGGTCGCTGGAGGTCAACTATCCAACCCTGAATAGAGCGAAGGAGAGATGAGTGACGGTGCCGCTAGTGGGTCTATCGTCGATGGCTTTAGCCGGTTGTGGTGGCTGAATGACAGAGCGTTATCCATAGCCCGCCCCCCGGAGACCCCCTTATTATCGTAGGGGGGCGGGCTGTGGGTAACGCGGTGCAGGAGGGAGGTTCCTAGATTAGGGGTTGCAGTTCGCCTTGCAGCTCCCCCTTGCTGAAGGGCTTGGCTCTTGCGGCAAAGGGCCATGAGGGTCATGTTCGCTCCTTGTTGCGTCATGACTCAACATAGGCGAAATTTGCCGGTGAGGGCAGTGGCAATCACCGGCTAGATTTAGAGCTTTATTTTTTTAACAACTGGTCTCAAATTACTTGACAGCTTCCGGATCAGTTGCCCGATGTGATCTTCATTGACGAACCCGAATTAGGGCTGCATCCATCGGCAATTACCCTGATTGCAGCGATGATTCGTCGACTTGCTGCAAAGCGTCAGCTTTTTATCGCTACCCAGTCGCCGGCGTTGGTGGACTGCTTTGAACTGGAAAATATCATAGTTGCCGACCTTTATGATGGTGCGACTACATTACGCTCTTTAACTAGTGCTGACTATCAACGCTGGCTGGAGCAAGACTATCTCAACTCCGAAATTTGGCTAAAAGAGCCATTAGTTCGCAATCAGTGAAGCGTATTTGTGTTATTTGTGAAGGGATAACTGAAAGTCTGTTTGTGCAAAATGTGCTTTATCACCACCTTTTTGCACAAGGCGTTGTGGTTTATCCTTCCATTTTACAGGCTCGATCAGGTCGCCACCGTGGTGGCAGAGTAACGATGGAACGGTTAGTAACCGCGAATAGTGTCAGGTCTTGCGTTACCACATTATTTTCATTTAGGGTTTATCTCGAATGCGGCCTTTCAACGGTCAGCCGCGCAGTAAAAGAACATGAAGCAAAGTAATTGCAATGCGTTAATGCAAGACCTGACACTGTTTGCTGTATGGATAAAGTATTTGTAACTACACCAGGGGTGAGATAGTAAAAAAATCTAAAAAAGTGCTTGACAGGGTTTTTCTTCAAAAACTACAGCACCACGCGGTTAGTAACATAAACACCACCAGTAGTTGAGAACAAGCTGAAGATAAGTTTGAAACGGTGCATTTTTTAGGAGCAGATGGTGAAATGTGTGTAAATAGGTATTATGTCCCCGTATTTCATCCAGTAATTTCTAATTCTAATGTATGTCGATACAGGAGAGCGCAATGCAAATAGCGATTGAATTACCCAGTGATTTTGTTAATTTCCAAGGCACCAACGAAACCCGACAAGAAATCATAACTTCCTACGCACTTTGGCTTGTTCAGCAGGGCCGAGTGACATTGTCCAGGGCGGCGGAGTTAGCGGGAGTCGATCTTTACGACTTTATGCTTACCTGCAAGCGGAACAAGGTGCCGGTAATCGATATCAGCCGCGACGAGTTAATCGCGGAACTATCGGAGTTCGGCTCAAGGTGATTCTTGTTGCCGACTCATCCGCGCTGGTCGCATTGGCTGCCTGCGACAGCCTTTCGTTGCTGGATGAAATTTTTGGTCAGGTTATCGTGCCAGAGGCGGTTTTTCATGAGGTCGTTCGTGCAGATAAATTCCAATCCAATCGATTGAAGAATTACCTGCATGACAAGATTCGCAAAGTAGAAATGAATCGGTTTGTCTATCTCGATGCCTTCGCAGATGCGGGTGAAACTGAGGCCATGCTGCTCTACAAAGAAGTCGCCGCAGACTACCTGCTCATTGATGACAAACGCGGTCGCAAAATTGCAAGCATCAATCAGATCAGAACCATCGGATCACTCGGCGTGTTGCTGCAAGCCAAGCGAATCGGTCTGGTCACTCATATTGCCCCACTTGTGCAGCAAATTACCGAAAGCCCAATTTTTATCAGTGAGGGTTTGGTAGCAACGGTGCTTGAATTGGCTGGAGAATACAGTAACCGTAATTCCTGAGCATGTTCGGTTTAGGAATAAACAAGTAACGGACAACGAAATTTTTTTGAAACAAGATAATGTGATCACTGTTGAGAATTTTCTAAGGCAAGACCTGACACTGTTTGCCTGTACCCCACAGCAGGATTTTAAAGAGAGCATCCAGATAATTATCACAAACGATAACCGATGATAAAAAGCTGTTCATTCACTAATTTCGCGGCATTGCCAAGCGCTATTTGGCAATTCTCGTCGGGTGTTAATGTCATTGTGGGCGAAAACGGCTTGGGAAAATCTCACCTACTCAAAGCAATCTATGCCCTACTAAAGATCAATGAAGAGACGCAGTTAACTAAGAACACGCTGGAAAAGAGATATGCTGAAAAACTGGTCGCTGTGATGCGTCCAGAGAGCTTGGGGCGCTTGGTTAAACGAAAACAGGGAAGAGGGCGTTGTGAGATTGCGCTAACGATGCATAATAGTCGTGGTAATGTAGCTATCGCATTTGCAAGTAACGCAAAAAGTCAGGTAGATATCGTAACACTGCCATCAGAAGAGTTAGATCATCCTACGGTATTTCTTCCAAAGCGCGAATTGATCACGCTATCTCCCTGGTTTGTGCCGCTATACGATAACTACCATCTCGAATTTGAGGAGACTTGGCGTGATACGGTCTCTCTGTTAGGCAATCCTGCGCTAAAAGGATCCCGTGAAAAAATCGCCGCAGCATTGCTGACACCATTAGAGGAAGCGATGGGCGGAAAAGTGGTGGTTGATCAAGCCAGCGGCCGGTTTTATCTTCATATTACTGGCGAAGGTCGAATGGAGATTGGTTTAGTCGCCGAAGGGTTACGCAAATTGGCGATGCTGGCACGGTTAATCAGTACGGGTACATTGTTAGGGCAAGGGTATCTATTCTGGGATAAGCCAGAGACCAATTTAAATCCGCGACTTATTAAATCGATTGCAGAAGTGATTGTGGCACTTGCCCATAATGGCGTGCAGATATTTATCGCCAGCCACTCGCTATTTTTATTACGCGAGATTGATATGAGTTTTGTGTCTTGCTTGGTGATATGATGATCCTGTATTGATGTTTAAGGAGTCAAGCGATGAGAAAAGATGAATTCGATCTAATGGCTAAAGTCAGCGATGAAATTGTGGCTAAAGCGCGCACAGATAAAGCCTTTGCTAAACAGTTTCTTCGCGAGTTGGGTTTGGTTGATCCAAAGGGGCAGCTTACTAAACCTTATCGAATGATAAGCTATGTTAAAACTGCGCAGATTCAACCTTGAAGTGCATAATTCTCCCCGAATGATTTTCCATAAAAAAGAATCCTTCGCTTAAGCGTGAATTGTGAACTTTATTTACCGCAGCATGGGCTAGCCATAGGTTTTACGCCTGTGATCGTAATATCGCGGAAGAATTGCTTGCTGAAAATCCAACCTTTCATACCAGTGAGAACGCATATGATTGGTTGGGGCATGGCATGTATTTTTGGGAAAATAACCTCACACGAGCTCAGCTTTATGCCCAAAGCTTGGTTAGGCGAAGAAAAATTCAACAGCCTTATGTGATTGGTGCAGTTTTGAAGTTGGGTTATTGCTTTGATCTGATAGATTCATTTTCATTGCAAACACTAAAACACGATTATGAAGCTTTAAAGGTTTTGACGGAGTTATCTGGTGACCCTCTACCTGAAAACAGTCCTGCTTCTTCAACAGACCGAGATAATCTTTACCGTCATTTAGACTGCGCTGTTATTGAGTATATGCACGCAACTAGGGTTAAAGCAGATTTAAGACCTTATGATTCTGTGCGTGGTGCTTTTTGGGAAGGAGGTGAGTTATATCCCACAGCAGGCTTTAAAGAAAAAAACCATATTCAATTGTGCATACGTAACGCTAACTGCATCAAAGGTTATTTTAGGCCGCTTGCCTTGAATGACCGTTTTAACAATGTTTAACTTATGGGATCGACTGGGTACCCAATGCATCTAATTAGAGAAAGACTGGATCTGGTCTCAAATTATTAAATGGAAAACCTTAATCATCACCCCCCGTTCCCTGTGATTTCCTGTACCCTCAATAATATTCAGAAATTCAATGAGTGCGGTCGCCATCATCTTCAAAAATTGCCTTCTGCCGATCGCCACGGGAGGTAATATGGTAAAGTGCCCCTTCAAATTCAATTCGTACGGGTCTGGTCGTGTGGAGTAGTATAGATGACTAATGCTTCGATTCCAGACTTAGCTCTGTTGTCGAAAGTTATCATGAAGTGGCAAGACGAAATGAGATTTATGAGAGATAAGGTTTTTTTAATACTAATGTTTTTATCTATGCGCTAAAAAGCCAAAAAGATAAAAAAAGGTATATAAAATAGAATATTCTCTTGAAATTAAACTCGAAAGAGATTGTTGTTTCAGGGCAAGTTATAAATGAGTTGTATTTTAATTTCTTTTATTATGGATGTTGAATTTTTTAGTGTTTGACTATATGGAATTACCCTTGATATCAGTTATTGTTCCTGTGTATAATGTTGAATCATATTTACCAGCATGTTTAGATAGTATTGTATGCCAGACTTATTTCAATATTGAGGTTTTGCTTATTGATGATGGATCAACAGACAACAGCTCTCTAATCTGTGATGAATATAGTGGTAGGTATTCATTTGTTAGAGCTTTCCATAAAAAAAATGAAGGTGTCTCAATAGCTAGAAATTTTGGGATTGAGCAAGCCAGAGGAGAATATATTGGTTTTGTTGATGGTGACGATTATATTGAGAAAAATATGTATACTTCGTTACTGGAACCCATGAAGAATGATAATGATATTGATGTCTCTGTTTGTGGTTTCTATATAAATAAAGAAAATGGTTGTCGTCAGTTTGATAATGAAATAATAATGGATGCAGAAACTGGGTTAATTGAATTGTTTGAGTTAAATGGGTTTCAAGGATTTGTTTTTAATAAACTTTTTAGGAGTTCTTTGATTAAGGAAAATAATATTTTGTTTTCAGATGATATATATATATGCGAGGATCAGTTGTTTTGTTATAAATATTTCTCTTGTTCGAAGAAGATAATATACCTGAATAGGTTTTATTATAATTATCGATTAAGGCATAATAGCGCATTGTCATCTTTGTTTAATTTAAGGCATATGTCAGTAATACCAGCTTTTAATTATATGCTCCAACATTCTAAATATTCGATTAAAATAAAAAATAAAGCCAGTACACAGTATCTTGTGTTATTGTTACATTTGTTTAGAAAGATTTCCGCATCAAATGGTAATAAATTTTCAAAAGAAAAAGAGTGTGTTTTTAATGAGATAAGAAGTAACTTTGAATGGGGTTTTTTTATTTCGAACACTCCATTTAAGTTTAAAATTGCATTGGTTGTTTTTTTTTTAATTCCTTATTTTTTTCGCTATTTCTGAAAAGATGAAAAATTGTTTTTTTTCTATTGTTACTGTTTGTCTGAACTCTGAGAGGACTATTCGTAATACGGTAAAATCTGTTTTATGCCAAGAGTTTTTTGATTTTGAGTATGTTGTTTTAGATGGTGGATCTAGTGATGCTACCTTGAATATAATATCAAGCTATGAACAAGAATTTAAAGATAAGGGAATCAGGTTTTATTATTGTTCCGGAAAGGATAATGGTGTGTATGATGCCATGAATAAATCATTAGATTATTGTTGTGGTGAATGGCTGCTGTATCTTAACGCCGATGATTCTTTCTATTCATGTGATATCTTGTGTAAAGTGTATGATTATATAAAAAATGATTACCATAATGATGTTGATGTTTATTACGGGGATGTTCTTGCTTTTGATGTTAATAATGTGTCTCAATATCAAAAAGCTAAAAATATTACTAATATACTGAAGTCTATGCCTTTTTGTCATCAGTCAGTATTTGTTAAAACTAAACTGCAGAAGAAATATTTATTTGATTTGGATTTCGCAATTGGAGCCGACTATAATTTTTTTCTAAATTTATATTTGGATGGGGCAAAGTTTAATTATATGCAGTTAGTTATCTCGTGTTTTTCACTAAATGGGTTGTCTATGCAAAGTAAATTTGTTTTGTATGATGAGTTTTTGAGGGTTAAACACAAAAATAATGTTGTGGATCAATACTCGCTACTTGTTAAAATCAAAAGGCGTATTAGGTTTCTTTTGTTTTCCTTAAGCAGTTTGAAATGATTTTTTGCATTTTATGAAATTATGTCATGATTAAAAAACTAGGAGTTTTTTATTTTTTATTTGTGTATATGATATTTTCGTTATCATCTAGTTTTTATCTTTCTGGTGGAGGTATTAATGCTGGTATTTTTCCTCAATTATATTATTTTAAGCATGGGTTAATCGCTATATCAGCGTTTATTGCGCTATTTTTTGTATTTTATTTTTCCAAAATACATTGGAATAAAATATTGCTGATTACAATTCCATTTTCATCGTATATTTTTTTCGATGGGGGAGTGTTTTTTATTCAGTATCTCATTTTTCTATTCTCAATTATTTTTTTTGCAAGTGTTTATTCTGTTGGTTTTTTTTGTTTTCGCAATGCTGTCTATCTTGCGCTAATATTTGTTATAGTACCTGTGGTTGATTATTATTTTAATAATGGTTGGTTTTTGTATAATACTTATTATCTTAGAGAAAGGTTGTTATTAGGGTATTTTCATCCAAAAGAAGCGGGGTATCTTTTTTTGATTATAACTCTTGTTTTCTTGTTGGGTTCAAAAATAAAAGGCATTAGTTATTTTTTGTTTTTAGGCTCGGTTTCTTTTGTTTTTTACCTTATTCAGTCTCGAAATGCTATTTTGTTTCTTGTTAATTTTTTGGCATTTGATTTTGCAATAAAAAAATTCGGTTTTAAAACTACATTTTTAGTTTTCATTTTGTTTTACTTGATTTTTCCTTTTATGTTTGTTTTTGTTTTTTTTGATGAGGTTGATCGTTTATTGAGCTTTAGATTAAGTATTTGGCTAAGTAATTTAGATATATCTTTTTTCGGTGATATAGGTGCGTTGTTTTTTGAAAGTTCTAGCTTGGGTATAGAATCAAAAAGATTTAATATCGATAATTTTTATTTAGAATTTCTTCTTAAAAGTGGTTTAATTTATTTTCTGTTGCTTGTTTTTTTTATTATTTATATTGGTTTTGCTCTGGAAAAGATAAAAATAAACAATTATTATGTCGTTTCGCTATATTTTTCTTTTCTTCTTTATTGTTTTTTTGATGCTGGAATGATGTCGACTGGTAATTTTTTTCATATATTTATGTGGTCGATATTTTATTATTCATTAAGTAAGAGAAAAAGAGATCAAGAAAATGATGAATTATTGGTCTTTTATCGTAAATATCCACTAATATATAAACTTTGAATTTTTGTTTTTGAGTTGTTGGGTATTTTTATCTAATCTAATAAATCCAATACCTTCGCCAAAAAAATGAGGAGGGCGAGGGGCTAAGGTGATAAGCTTAAGTGACGAAACAACAAGCGAACACCGGAGCCCCAGCCCATGCCAGACATTATGCTACTTTTAACCTGTTTAAGCTACGAGTTAGGAAAAACAAATCAGCGTCGTTTAGTTCGAATCGCTGAAGCGATGCTGTCGATGACAGGCCGAGTCACCATGTTGGGACTTTCGCGCTGGAGCGGTCGAGGGGGGAGCTATCGTACACTTCAGCGTTTTTTTCATAGCACGATTAATTGGCCGCAACTGAATTGGTCGCTGTTTCACGTATTACGGTGACAGTTTACTAAATCCGACATTCCGCATACATTTCCAAGATTTGGCAATTTAATAAAATTTTGATTTTAAATAAAGAATAATATTAAGCAAAATTCATGCCTGTATTTGATGTTCTGCATACAAAATTTTCACTTGAGTATTTAGCCAACGCCCAGATTTGGTGAATTTTAATATAGCATCAGGTGTAGAATTGTATGTCAGTCCATGTAGAAACAGGTACCCCATTACATCCCAACCATTACGAAACGTAACCGTTCAGTCCCCCCCCTGTTGCCAAGTCAAATGTAATATGATTGAATAGCACATACGCAACTCACTGACCCACGGACAACGAATGCAACTCACCGATCACGATCTAAAGCAACTCGATAAGGAGAAGCTGGACAGCCTTCCTGAAGAGTCGCTACGCTCGTTATCGGCTAAATTGCTCACTGATCTAAAAGAAGCCAGAGAACAGCTCGGTCAAAATCCACAAAACAGCTCCCGTCCGTCAGGAGCGATGCCTCCATGGTTTAGTAACGACACAGATAAGGATGAAGCCAATGAAGAAGAATCAGATTCATCCGATGCCAACGAGCCAATGCTGAAAGAGAGCGAGTCAGCTCAACATGACAGCGATGATCCTGACCCTAGCAAAGATACACCTTCTGATGCAGAAGACAAAACAACGGAACCCACTGGAAAGGATGAGCCACCCCCAAGAAATCCGGGTCGTCAACCGGGTAGTCAAGGCTATGGCCGTCAACAAGTTTTACCGACTGACAAAATAGAACATCACTTTGTGGACCACTGCCACTGTTGCGGCAAAAAGATGAACGAGACTGAGTTCCAAAGTCAGGCGTATACCGCCTATTATGAAATAGATATTCTGATTCAGACTGATAGCAGAGCAGGATTAACGCTCCAACAAACCAAGCATATGTGCTATGAGAGTCAGTGCAGTTGTGGCCATACCAGTCAATACCGCCCGTTTGTTGAAGAGGCAAATGAAACTTGGCAGGTGGCTATCAAAGAGCGACACCTGGTCGGTCCCACTCTGGCATCGATGATCATTTTTCTGGCGGTTCGGATGCGGTTATCCCGTCGTCGTGTTGTTGAGTTTTTTCAGACATGGTTTGGCCTGAAGCTCTCTGTTGGCCTCATTCAGCAGACGATAACTGAAGGCGCCCGCTGCCTTGAACCGGTCGAGGAAGAGATTATCGAGTCGGTGGTCAAATCAGAACTGCTCCATATTGATGAAACTTCATGGCCTCAGGCAGCTCAGAAGCTCTGGCTATGGGTTGTGGTTGGCATGAGCGCTACATGGTATACCATTGGTACACGCGGACGGTCGGCGATTGAGCGCATTTTGTTCAGCGACCGGTTTGACGGCTGGTTGATGAGTGATGGCTGGCACATCTATCGTGAGTACTATAAGCGACTTCGTTGCTTGGCGCATTTGGAAAGGAAAGCGATAGGATTGGCACAAAGTCTTGATCCGGATGCCGCAAAATTTGGCAAAAAAGCGGTTGAATTTCTGGAGTGGGTCCGGAAGCTGTCAAGTAATTTGAGACCAGTTGTTAAAAAAATAAAGCTCTAAATCTAGCCGGTGATTGCCACTGCCCTCACCGGCAAATTTCGCCTATGTTGAGTCATGACGCAACAAGGAGCGAACATGACCCTCATGGCCCTTTGCCGCAAGAGCCAAGCCCTTCAGCAAGGGGGAGCTGCAAGGCGAACTGCAACCCCTAATCTAGGAACCTCCCTCCTGCACCGCGTTACCCACAGCCCGCCCCCCTACGATAATAAGGGGGTCTCCGGGGGGCGGGCTATGGATAACGCTCTGTCATTCAGCCACCACAACCGGCTAAAGCCATCGACGATAGACCCACTAGCGGCACCGTCACTCATCTCTCCTTCGCTCTATTCAGGGTTGGATAGTTGACCTCCAGCGACCCCACCCCCTCCTCCGGTAGAGCGGGGTTAATCCATACCTCAGTAGGGGGTTGCTTAACCTTGGGCTCACCATGAATAAAGCGTTTCGGATGCTGCTGATAGGCCTGCTTCAGCGCCTGTTCACGCTGCTCGCTAACCTCCTTGTAACGACCGGTAAATACCTGCTCTGGAGTGAACCACGCAATCCCTCGATGGTGGTGGTGGAAACAGTACCAGTCAACATAGTCACTAAACCATATTCTGGCATGGTCAACTCCTGTAAATCGTTGAGGATAATCGGGTTGTTGCTTGAGTGTTTTAAATTGACTCTCGCTAAACGGATTGTCGTTACTGACTCGTGGACGGCTGTGGGAGCAGGTGATCCCCAGTTCGGCCATCAAGTCGAGATAGCCTCTGGCGGTCATCGGCACACCTCTATCCTGATGCAGTGTTAAGCCACTGAGCGCGACCCGATAGCGAGCCGCTGCGTCACTGATTAACAGCTTGGAGAGCTCACTATTCTCCTTCCTTGAGACCATCCAAGCCACAATAAAACGGCTGTAGAGATCCATCACCACATAGAGATTCAAGAAGTTACCCTGCTCTGTGGTGGGAAGCTTAGTGATATCCCATGTCCAAACCTCATTCGGGCGGGTCGCCCGTAATCGGGGGATAGCGTGTGATTTGGCCGGTTTTTGAGCTCGCCGCTCTCCCGTCTGTTGATTAGCACGAAGGATCCGATACATCGTACTGATTGAACAGTAATATTTCCCTTCATCCAGCAGGCTAGCATAGATCTCTGCCGGAGGTTGGTCATAGAATCGTTCGCTGTTCAAAAGCCCCAGAACGGCTTGCCTCTCTGCCTCACTCAGCGCATTGGCTGCGACGGGTCTTGGAAGGCTCGCTCGGGGGGAGACAACCGGAGCCTGTCGGCGGTAGTAGCCTGCACGCGAGAGCGCTAGGCTATCGCAAGCGGCTCTTATGCTCACCGAACTGGGGCACTCTTTTTCAACTAATCTCATAAGCTTATCTCTGTGTTCATCTGCTCCAATAAGCTGAAGGCTTTTTTTTGGAGCGCAATCACCCCTTCGGTCTGCTGTAACCGTTGGCTAAGACGCTGAATTTCCTTCTTTAAACGCTCTATCTCCTTATCTCGCTTGTCTAGGCTCGGTTTGCGACCACTCTGTTTCCCTTTCAGGCCAGCCTGCCCCTGTGCTTGCAGTTGTCGGCGCCATTTGGTCAGATGGGAGCTGTAGATCTGCTCTTTGCGCAGCAGCTCGCCTAGCTGACCCGGCTCCTTGCACTGCTCTGCTTCTGCTAGGATCCGAAGCTTCTCTTCCTCACTAAATTTGCGGTAGGAGCGCTTCTCTTCATCGGGGTCGGTAACCTCGTTGGAGGGTAAAACGGTAGTATCTTTGGGCATCGTGTATCTCCTCTGTTGCCCCCCTGATTCTACATTCATTTCTCATCAGGGGTGGTCTCAGGGTATCTTGACACTCAGGGGGTCTTTGATACCGTCTATTGGGCTCGACAACAAGAGAATATTCCAATAGAAACGCTCTGGTCGCAACATTATCTCAGCCACATCAAACCGTTTGTGCAGCTATGCTTCGACTATTTTGATAGTCCGCATAAGAAAGCACGCGCGTTTGCTCGTGAGTTTAGTTATGACGATGATAGCATTCTAGCCATACTCGATTTTCCTCACCTGCCACTGACGAATAATAGAGCCGAGCAAGCATTGCGGCATTGGGTGATTTTTCGGCGACTCTCTTATGGTACCCGAAACGCACAGGGGTCAAGGACATTATGTTTGTTGGCTAGCGTCGTCGATACCTGTCACCAGCGAAAAGCTGATGCCTGGTCATTTATTGCACAAACGATTGCTTGCCGCAGAAAAGGGGCGGCCGTGCCCTCTCTGCCTGGGGCGGTTTAGTTATCTTGATAACAGGGGGGTATCTGAACGGTTACTACGAAACCAAAACCCTAGACCATTTGGGTCTAGTATCCGCCATGATTGATGAATTAGGGTTGGTTGAGCAAATAGATGCCCTACTACCTAAAGATGAAGAGAAACAAACTATTTCCCACGGACAGGCTGTTAAAGCAATGATTTTGAACGGATTAGGGTTTGCTCATCGCGCACTCTATCTCACGCCTCTTTTTTTTCGGGATAAACCTGTCGATAGATTAATCGGAGAAGGAGTTACTGCTGATCAAATTAATGACGATGCTCTGGGGCGAGCCTTAGACGCTGTATATAACTATGGCATTGACTCACTCTATGGACAATTAGCTGTTAAAAGCGTTCATACACTCGGCTTAACGGGAGGTATCTACCACATGGATAGTAGTAGCTTTCATACTGATGGCAGATATAATAGCGAATGTCCTCCCCAAGAGGGTAGTGATATTATACATGTCACGAAAGGTTATAGTCGCGATCATCGTCCTGATTTAAATCAGGTTGTTTTACAATTAATTTGTGAAAATAAGTCGGGTATTCCGGTGCTCATGCAACCTCTCAGTGGTAACAGTAATGATAAGATTAACTTTAGGGATACAGTGACTAAGCATATAGCCCAATTAAAAAAGGACGTTGGGTTGGAATATTTAGTTGCCGATAGCGCGTTTTATACTCGAGAAACGCTCGAGTTAAGCCAAGATTTATTCTGGATATCTCGCGTTCCGGAGACATTGTCATTAGCTCTTTATTTTATTGAGTCACATGCTCCTTCTTTGATGGTGGATTTTAATCAAATGTCAATGATTGATTTGCCTTGTCAGTACGGAGATATTGATCAACGCTGGTTATTAGTCTATTCTCCTGAGGCGAGACAACGTTCGCTTAAAACTTGCAAAAAGCAGTTTCAGAAAGTAAGCGACAAAGAGATGAGAAATATTAACGCATTATTTCGTCAGGAATTTGCCTGTCAAGCCGATGCTGAGCAGTCCGTTGAAAAACTTCAAAAACAGCTAAAGCTGACGGAACTGACTGATATTGAATATAAAGAAGTCGCTCGTTATAGCAAAAAGGGGCGTCCGGCAAAGAATGCCAAACCTGATAAGATAGTCATTCAAGTTTCCGCTATATTATCATCTGACTCATCTCTATTTCAGAAAAAGATACAACAAAAAAGTTGCTTTATTATTGCCACCAATCAACTTGATTCTAATGAATTGCCGAATTCTAAGCTGTTGAAGATTTATAAAGAAGAGCAAAAAGTAGAGCGTGGATTTCGGTTTCTAAAAGATCCATTATTTATGGCAACAACATTCTTTGTTAAATCTGAGGAAAGACTGATGGCAATCACAATGATTATGACTTTATGTCTTATGATTTATGCCGCTTTGGAGCATCGGATTAGACAAGCTCTTAGCCAATTTGATGAGTTTTTTCCTGACCAAGTCGGTGGGTTGACTAATAAACCGACAGCACGCTGGGTATTTCTCTATTTTAAAGGCATTCATGTTTTAGTCATTCGGAAATGTGAAGAGATGATACTGAACCTAAATGAGCACCAAAAAAAGTTACTGCTTTTGCTTGGAAAACGGTATATTGATGTTTATTCCTGATGTCCAAGTTTATGTGCGGAATGTCGGCTAAATACACTAATAATGCCGTTAAAATTTAGCCGGAGTTACGGCACATATTATTCAACGCGGCAATAACCGCTAGGTTATCTTTGCTTGTTATACCGCAAAAAAATACCATGAGATGAGTCTCTAATGAGCCAGGCAACAGCCTAGGATTATGATAGCCCCTGGAAAGAGGCGCTGGAGTACTATTTTACCGATTTTCTACAACTTCTATTTCCGCAAGTTTATCAACTGATAGACTGGACCAAAGCGCCGGTTTTTTTTGGACAAAGAGCTACAAAAAATTACCGGTACAGCGGTCGATCTTCGACAACTGTCTTGACGAGTGTATCCGAATGAATACAATATAACCATGAATGTATTTGAAAAATCAGATGAGTTCGATGCTTGGTTATCTAAGTTGAAAGATCATGTCGGGAAAGCTCAGATTGCACTGAGACTGGATCGTGCTGCTAAAGGCAATTTTGGCGATTGCGAGCCAGTCGGCGGCGGTGTTTCTGAGATGCGTATTCATTACGGTCCCGGTTATCGTGTGTATTTCACGCGACGCGGCACTGTGTTGTACTTGCTGTTGCTGGGCGGCGATAAATCGACCCAGAAACGCGATATCAAACGCGCTATTTCTATGGCGAACGTACTACCGGAGGATTGACACCATGACCCGATTCACCCCTTTTGATGTTGCAGACTATCTCGATGACGAGGAAACAATTTCTGCCTACTTGACGGCAGCCCTCGCAGACCCCGATCCTGATGCCTTTCTGGTTGCGGTGAAAACCGTTGCGCGGGCGCGCGGAATGTCACAGTTGGCAAGGGATTCCGGCTTAGGGAGAGAGAGTTTGTACAAAGCCTTGTCGCCTGGTGCGAAACCTCGCTATGAGACGGTAATGAAAGTTATCCGTGCATTGGGTGTGAAGCTGCATGCGGATATTGCGCCTGCGCCCTGAATAAATCTCCGAACAATAAAAGGGGTCGCAACCGAATTAAATTTTGTTACAATTTCACCGTCCCCTTGACTCAACGACAGTGAAAGCCCATGCTCGGAAAATCGAAAATCAATTTAGCCGGAGTTGCGGCTCATATTATCCAACTCGGCAATAACCGCCAAAACTACCGCATTCGGGATCGATACGGTAAAGATGTCGTGAGTTTAACGGTACTGAGTGATAGCTCCCCGGCTTTTAAACCGGATCGATTTCAATTCTCATTAGCCGGGTGTGAAATCGACTTCCGCTTTCCGGTGGTTAAACTACTCGATTGGCGCGAGCGGCTGTAATGAGCTGTTAAACAGCGCTAACCCCTTTGCCCTGCTTGTCGCGGCACAGCTTCAGGTCAAACTAATCCCCGATCCGACACAGCGGCTAAATGTGAAAAACCAACTGAATACCGGAGAGATAGTGGCTGGTATGGATTTCTACGCGGAGCAGTGAGAAACTGCCCACTGCCCACTGCCCACTGCCCACTGCCCAGCAGTGCAAACCCAAAATCAGTCAAAGTGATCGGTGCTTATCGCTACGAATTTTATGCAACAACCACTGGAATAGACCCATGCCTACGATTAGTATGTTCTACGGTATCATTATTCGTATGATGTTTATGGATACGCAACAACACAATTTGCCGCATATTCATGTTGAATATCAGGATGATAGTGCAGTCATTGCAATACCCGATGGCGAGCTGATTGAAGGATATCTACCCTCCAAAAAGCTGAAACTGGTTCAGGCGTGGATTACCATTCATGAAGAGGAGTTAATGGCCGATTGGGCTTTGGCGGTTAACGGTGAACCCATCTTTAAAATTGAGCCACTACGCTAGGTATGTCATCATGATTCGGGTGATTTCCGCCACTGCTATAGCTGATTTCAGACTCCATCTCACTTTTAATAATGGTGAGCAACGCGAATTTGATATGCGCCCCTATCTTGACTATCCTGTGTTTGAACCATTGAAAAATCCTGGCTTTTTTGCGTTGGCAAAAGTTGATTACGGCACCGTTACCTGGCCGGGAGAAATCGATATTGCTCCGGAGACGCTATTTTATAAAGGTATTAGCTCGGTTGGTCGTGCATTATTACGGTGACGGTTTACTAAATACACTAATAATGTCGTGGACCTTGTTCATCGTTCCGTCAGGCTTGCGGTTTCTATGATTTCCCCCCTCCAACCTCCCCCAGCTGGGGAGGGTTGGGGGGGAGGCAAAAATGGCGCTAGAGCAGGGAGTAACGGTATTACAGCGGCGTGGCGAGCTTATCGAAACTATTGCTGCTTAGCCGTTATCTCTCTTAAAGCGATTGATAAGTTGTTAGTGACTTTTTTAGGGTTTGGTTATGATAAATTATTCTGGATATATAACAGTAGAATCAGGTAAACGGTCGGGCAAGCCATGTATTCGAGGCTTAAGAATAACAGTAAATGATGTGCTAAACATGCTTGCTGATGGAATGTCTTATGATGAAATTATTGACGATTTTCCACAGCTAACAAAAGAAGATATTCTTGCTTGTTTAGCTTTTTTGGCGGATAGAGAAAACTCACTTGCCAGAATTGTCATATGAAGCTTTTGTTCGATAATAACTTGTCTCCAAAATTACTTAACTATTTAGGTGACATTTTTCCAGACGCTAACCATGTTATGTTTGAAAATCTTGATGATAAGGATGATGAAATGGTGTGGGAATATGCAAAAGCCCATAATTATACCATAGTGAGCAAGGATTCTGACTTTAAGGATATCCGTTTACTGAAAGGGTTTCCTCCTAAAGTAATATGGATAAGAACAGGTAATTGTAAAGTTAAGTCGCTTGAGAAAATTATACGGAATAATTTTATTCTTATTTCTGAGCTGCACAATAATTCGAAAATAGGCATGATCGAGATTGGTTAAAATTTAAAGGGCATCCAGTGCGCCGAGATAAATCGGTGAGAAATTGGCGGTCATGCCGACTGTTGTTGAAAGGCCGTTGCATCTCGATTGCATCCGTTCAACGAAAGCGTCGTCATTGAGGTAAATTTGACTCCCTGTCGGGTTACGCTACGCTAACCCGATGTGACTTTGCCCAACCGCTTTTAACTCTCTTGCCCCGATTCAGGCCCCGACACTGTCGCAGCGCACTTACAATCGTGATAGCAGCGAGCTGTAACCGTTTTCTCCGATCCTCCGATTGGGTCAGTAATATAGTGCGTAACTATTTGTGATATAAAGACATTGAAACTTACCCTCGATTCGACCATCTTCACCCTGCAGCGAGCAGGTGGGATCTCAACCTACTGGTACGAGCTGTTAAAACGGCTGGATAGCGAAACCACGCCCTTTATCCATTTTCAGCAGCCGAACAGTAACATTCTCGCGCCCCTGCTTAACCATGCTATAAGGCACGAGAGATCACTCCTGCCCGGTTTACTACTGCGCTATCTCCCCTTTAAAACAACTTTAACCACGCCGACACTATTCCATAGCAGTTACTATCGCTACAGTCGCCAAAAAGGGGTAGCAAATATTACTACCGTACACGACTTTACCTATGAATATTTTAATCACGGGTTAAAAAAGCAGATCCACTCCTGGCAGAAATCTCAGGCAGTACGCCACTCTGCCGGCGTGATCTGTGTCTCGGAGAATACCCGGCGTGATCTGCTTCAATTCTATCCCGATATTGATCCGAACCGGGTTAGTGTGATTCATAACGGCGTGAGTGAGGAGTTCTATCCCCTACCACCGGAACAGCCACCTTCCGCACAACTCTCAGAACGACCGACTGAACCGTTCCTGCTTTTCGTCGGTGATCGCAGTGGTTACAAAAATTTTCCGGTAGCGCTTGAACTACTGCATCAATTTCGTAACTTATCACTGGTGGTTGTGGGCGGACGGGAGTGGACATTGTCAGAACTACAGGCGATTACTCCACTTCAGGAGCGGGTCGTGCGCTTTAGCGGTTTGGGAATGGCCGATTTAAACTGGCTCTATAACCGGGCTTTTGCACTAATCTACCCCTCACTGTACGAAGGGTTTGGTATCCCCGTGCTGGAAGCGATGCGTGCCGGTTGCCCAGTGGTGGCGTTTAACGGCTCCTCTATTCCCGAAGTGGCAGGAGAGGCCGGATTACTAGTCGATGAGGCAACGGCCGAAGCGTTTAGTGCCAAAATCGTGTTACTGCATCACACTGATACCCGCCGGCAGCAGATTGAGGCTGGTCTACGGCAGGCAGCTAAATTCTCCTGGGATCACTGTTTTAACCAGACTCACGCATTCTATCGTGAGATTTGGCAACAACAGTTCGGAGGGTAGCCGCATGAAGATCGTCATTACCGGCGGTTCCGGTTTTATGGGCACCAATTTAACCGCTTTCTTTACCCAGCAGGGTGAAGCCGTGTTAAATCTCGATATTGCTGCGCCAAGAGACGGAACGCAGCGAGCCTACTGGCAACAGTGTGACATCTGTGAGCCGCGACAGCTAGAGCAGAGTCTGACTGAATTTAATCCCGACTACCTTATCCATCTGGCCGCGTGTACTGATCTGAATGAGCAGGCTGGTATGGGCTACTACCGGGCAAATATTGAAGGCGTTGAAGCGCTGGTTAACTGCTGTAGCCGGTTAACTAACCTGAAGCGGGTGATTTTTGCCACTTCAATGCTGGTGAACCGGGTCGGTTATATTCCGGAATCAGAAAATGACTATAACCCGACCACCAACTATGGTCGTAGCAAGGTTTTGAGCGAGCAGATTATTCAGCATCACAGTGCGACTTTACCCCCCTACTGCACTATCCGCCCGACCTCCATTTGGGGCGAATGGTTTGGTGAGCCCTATCGCTACTTTTTCGATTTTGTCCTCTCAGGCCGCTTTTTTCATCCGGGGGATCGCGCCTGTACGAAAACCTACGGCTATATTGGCAACAGTATCTACCAAATCAACCAACTACTACATGCGCCCGTTGAACAGATTGATCGCCAACTCTTCTATCTGGGGGATCGACCGCCGATTCCGATTTCAGAGTGGGCGGATGAGATTGCCGCGATTGCCAAAGTGCATCAACCGATTAAGCTACCCTTTGTGCTGTTTCAGGGATTAGCTAAAATAGGTGATGGCTTGCACCGGCTGAAGCTACCGTTTCCGATGAGCTCTTTTCGTTTAACCAATATGACAACCGATAATATCTTACCGCTTGATAATACTTACCGCGTCTGTGGTGAACCGCCCTATTCACGCCGGGAGGGGGTTGAGCGCACCCTGCAGTGGTTAAGACGGCATGGTTAATCGTACGCCTAAAGTTTCAATTATTACCGCAGTCTATAACCGCAGGGAGACAATTGGTGATGCGGTTAACTCACTTCGCCGGCAGGACTACCCTGATTGGGAGCAGATTATTATTGATGGCGCGTCGACTGATGGTACTTTGCAGCGGCTAGAGTCGGTTGCTGACAGCCGTACCCGAATTGTCAGTGAGCCGGATCAAGGGATTTATGATGCGTTAAATAAGGGCTTAAAACGGGCAGATGGTGAGATTATCGGCCTGCTCCACTCCGATGATATGTTTGCTGATAGTGGCGTTATCAGTCGGGTAGTACAGTGTTTTTTAACTCAGGCTGTTGACGGGGTCTATGGCGATCTCGACTATGTAGCTAAATCTGATCCGAACCGCATTATCCGCCGCTGGCGTAGTGGTGAGTACCAGCAAAAACGGCTTAAGCGCGGCTGGATGCCACCCCATCCGACCCTATTTTTACGCCGGCAGGTGATTGAACAGTGGGGGGGCTATAACACTGACTACCGTATCGCCGCCGATTATGAAGCGATGCTACGCTATCTGGTGCAGGGGCAGATTTCGCTCGCTTACCTGCCGCAGGTGTTGGTTAAAATGCGCTTAGGCGGTGAGAGCAACCGCTCACTAGAGCGTATCTGGCGCAAATCGTCAGAAGATTACCGCGCACTGCAGACGCATCAAGTCGGTGGTGTGGGGACGCTGCTGTTAAAAAATTTCTCCAAGTTAGGGCAGTTTTTTTAGCACAATGGCACAGCAACAGTCGCTAGCGGCCAAGGTGGTTGCTATCGTGGTGCTCTATTACCCTAAACGGCAGGAGCTGGAGCCACTGCTACAACAGCTGCAACAGCAGTGTGCTCAAATTGTTATCGCTAATAACACCCCTGAACCGTTTATTACCGAAGAGTGGTTACCTGAACCGTGTGTGCCGGTTAAGTGTTTTAATTTTGGTGAGAACATCGGTATTGCCAAAGCACAATCGATCGGCATGGCGTGGGCGTTTGATAACGCTGCGGCCGATTTTGTGCTGCTGATGGATCAGGATAGTTCGATTCAAACCGATATGGTGCAGCGCCTGTTGCACAGCTATGGATGGCTGACAGAGCGCTCAATTAAAGTGGGCGTCATAGGACCGCAGCCGGTTGATCGCGATAGCGGTAAAGAGCTTTCGCTGCGTTTAAGCCGGCGTAAACGGATAGGCAATAGTGCACTTTTTCTGCTCAGAGAGATTATCTCATCCGGAATGCTAATACCTAAAGCAACCTATCAAAATAGTCCGGCGATGCGCGATGAATTTTTTATCGATTTTGTCGATTTTGAGTATTGTTGGCGTTTGCAGGATGCCGGCTTTAGCGTCGTTAAAGACACCAGTGTACTATTAGAGCACAAAATCGGACAGGGACGAACACGGATGTTAGGCTTGTTCATCTTTGATCTGTCAGAACCGATTAGGCACTATTATCAATTCAGAAATTTGATCTATCTCTGTTTTAAGGACGGGCGCTTTAACTATACGATACTATTTTTAATTAAATTATTGATACGCCAGCTGTTTATTATCATTGGGGCAGCAGAATCGGGAGCAAGGTGGACCTTTATGAAAAGAGGGATTAAAGATGCCATGAAAGGTTCCTTAGGTAAGTATCGCTGAATCAATACAGAGGAGCAGCAGCTATGGTACTCGCACAGCGACAAGATTTGCCCTGTTATCGGGTGAGCGATTATGAGCAGTGGCAGGGAGATTGGGAGTTAATTGATGGTATTCCCTATGCCATGAGTCCGGCGCCCAATATTGCCCATCAATTAATTAGTGCCAATATTCACGGGCAGTTATTTCAGCGATTAGCGCACTGCTGCCATTGTAAACCGCTGTTACCGGTTGATTGGAAAATTGATGACGAAACGGTGGTTCAGCCCGATAATTTAGTCGTCTGTGGTAAGGTATCGGGACAGTACCTGACCAAAACGCCGGTAATCATATTTGAGATTCTCTCAAAATCGACTGCGCGTAAAGATCAGAGGCTTAAATTTGAGCTCTATCAGCAAGAGGGGGTGAGTTACTATATTATGGTTAACCCCGAAAGCGGCATTGCTAAACTATTCCGGCGTAATCGTGACGGCTGGCTGATTAAAGAGGGCGATTTCAGCCACGAAACTTATCCATTTAAACTACCGCAAGGGTGTGATTTTGAGTTTAATTTTGCTGCAATCTGGCCGGAGTCGTAATGACCGTCGAGAGTAACGACTCATCGCAAAACAGTTTTACCACCCTGCGGTTAGGTGAAATTTTATTACAGCGCCAGCGTGTGACTGAGGCGGAAATTGAACGCGCCCTGACACTGCAACAGAGCATCGGCGGGCGTATTGGTAGCCTGTTAATGCGGATTGGGGCGCTATCCGAAGAGAACCTGCTCGAAGCGCTCGCGCTACAGCTACAGATGCCGCTGCTCAACAGTAGCGACCTGCCTGACGATTATGAGTCACTGCTACAGACCCTGGAGCAGAGCGGAATTATGCTCGACTGGTGGCTGGATCAGGAGGCGCTAATCTGGCTGACTGAATCACAGACCCTGCGCTGTAGCGCTAAGGAGATTCTCGATACCACTCTGCATGAGGTAGTCGAACGCATCGCCCGGGAGCAGTTTAACCAGGCCCGGATAGAGTGGTGTCTGCTGCGTAGCCATGAGTTAGAGTATCTGCTTAACCGGCTGGCGCGTCTGGCTGAAGATGGTGATGCGCTTGGCGGCAGCTCATTAAGAGAGCTGGCGGAAGAGGCGCCGGTCATCGAATTTGTCAATAATTTAATGGCGCAGGCGGTGGATCAACGCGCCTCCGATATTCATATTGAGCCGGAGAAGCTACAGGTACAGATTCGGTTTCGGGTCGATGGTGTACTCTACCGCCGGCTGACCCTGCCGCCGGAGCGGTTTCGGGCGATTGCTTCACGAATTAAACTGGTCTCAGGTATGGATATTGCCGAACAGCGTCTGCCGCAGGATGGGCGGTTAGAGACCCGTGTCGGCGGCGAAGAGATCGATATTCGCGTCTCGGCACTGCCCGGTGTCTATGGCGAGTCACTGGTACTGCGGCTGTTACCGAAAGAGAAACAGCGCTTTAGTCTCGATACTTTAGGCCTTTCGGCCGAGGGAGTGAGTCATCTTAGCCAACTGGCGCATGAGCCGCACGGTATTGTGCTGGTGACCGGTCCGACCGGTTCGGGTAAATCGACCACGCTCTACTCACTCTTAGAGGCGACTAACCGCGGCGATCGTAAAATTATTACCGTAGAAGATCCGGTTGAGTACCGTCTGCCCGGCATTACCCAAATTCAGACCCAAGAGGAGATCGGCCTTAGCTTTGCCGCTACCCTGCGTTCGATTTTAAGACAAGACCCCGATGTAGTGATGATTGGTGAGATTCGTGATCGCGAAACGGCAGAAATTGCGATTCAGGCCTCACTCACCGGCCACTTAGTGCTATCAACGCTACACACTAACGATGCAGTGAGTGCCTTTACCCGTTTAATCGACATGGGGGTAGAGCCGTTTTTAGTCGCCACCCCGGTTCGGTCGGTGATTGCGCAAAGATTGGTACGGCGGCTCTGTAGTGAGTGTGCCGAAGCGGCAGAACCTCTCGATGAAGTGGTAGCGCAGATTGCGCCGTGGCTGAATCAGTTACCTCAGCTCAAATGGCGTCAGGCCAACGGCTGTGGCCACTGCCACGGTACCGGCTATCGCGGACGGATCGGGATCCATGAGCGGGTTAATGTGACCCACGAAATGCAGCATCTGATTCTGCAGGGAGCGACCCCGACAGCGATGCAGGCGCTGGCAATAGAGCAGGGGAGTCTGACACTGCGCCAAGATGGGCTGCTGAAAGCGGCACAGGGGATTACCTCGGTTGAAGAGGTACTGCGGGTGACCGGAGTTTAAGATGCGCTATCGTTACCGCGCACTGGGCAGCAGTGGTGAGCTGATTACCGGCGAAATTGAGAGCCAGACCGCCCGCGCTGCCGGACGCCAGCTACTTAAACAGGGGCTAACGCTGTTAGCGCTCGACGAGATAACTCAGCAGAGCACGGCGCTAGGGCAGCGCCATAAAGCGATTAAAGCGGAAGAGTCGCGGCTGGCGCTGCATCAATTAGTGACGCTGTTAAAGGCAGGCGTGACACTGGATGAGGCGGTTAATTCACTGGCCGAATCGCTCGCTACCCCCGCACTGTGCCACGCATTTAGTCAGATGGGAACGCTGCTGCGGCGCGGCGAGCCGTTTTCCAAAGCATTAAGCGATTCCGCGCTTAAACTCCCTCCCTATCTGTATCAGTTAGCTGAAGCGGGGGAGCTGACCGGGAATCTGGCCGAAGCGCTGGCTGAAGGGGTAGAGCAGATGAGTTATGATCACCAAATCGCTACCGAGATGCGTAATGCGTTGATCTATCCATCAATATTAATCGTCTCCGGCATTGGCGCAGTGGTGTTGATTTTTATAATGGTGGTGCCCAAATTTGCCAATCTGCTCGAAAAGTCGCAAGGTGAGATTCCGTTTCTGGCCGAAGCGGTACTACAGACCGGGCTGCTGTTTAATCAGTATAGTGATCTTATTTTGGCCTTAGCGCTTATCGCTGTGATGGGTGCGGCAGCGGCACTGGGGCGCGCTGAAATTCGACTATGGCTACTTAACCGACTGATGGGTCTGCCGCTGATTGGCTCTTGGTTACGCGAGGCCGATAGCGGTCGTTGGGCGGCGATGATGGCAACCCTGCTCAGTAGCCGAGTGGAGCTGATAGAGGCGTTAGAGCTGTCGCGCCGCAGTGTGGTGGGCAGCCGGTTACGCGCGAATCTGTCACAGGTGACTAAAAGCGTTAAGGGGGGCGGTAAACTGGCTGATGCGCTTAAAGAGAGCGGCGCGATTAGTGCGACCGGTTATGGCCTGGTAAGGGTCGGTGAGCGTAGCGGTGAGCTGGCAACCATGTTACGATCATTAGCCACCCTCTACAGTGAGAGTGGCCGTAACCGTATGAAGCGCTTTTTAACCCTGCTGGAGCCGATAGCGATTTTAACCATCGGGGCGGTGATTGGACTCATTATGACGGGGATTATTTTGGCGATTACCAGCGTGAATGATATTTCGATTTAGGTGTGTGATTGAATGGATAAAACAGCAGTGAAGATGAACCGAACCCGCTTAGTTAAGCTGCATCAACGCGGCTTTACCCTGCTGGAGATGCTGGTAGTAATGGTGATTATCGGCCTGTTAGCCGGCTTAGTCGGACCGCGTCTGTTTGGTAAGGTCGATAGCTCTAAAGTGAAGACCGCAGAGACCCAAATTAAGATGCTGCGCGGTGCGTTAGAGACACTACGCCTCGATATGAGTCGCTTTCCGACAGAACAGGAGGGGTTAGCGATTCTTTATAGCAGACCGTCCGATAGCCGGGCGGCTTCAATGTGGCAAGGACCCTATCTGGATGAAGCTGTTCCCCCCGATCCTTGGGGTAATGCCTATCAATACAGCTTCCCCGGAGCCGAAGGTCAGCCGTTTGCGCTCTACTCATTTGGTGCGGATGGGGCGAGAGGCGGGGAGGGCTACAATGCCGATTTGGGTTATCTGCCGCCGGATTAGAGGTCAGGTCACAGCTTAATGGCGCTACGCAACGGATTTACCTTGCTGGAGCTGCTGATTGTCTTGGTGTTGCTTGGGTTAATTTCAGGTTTAGCGATTCCCCGTCTGAATAGCCTCTATGAGAGTGGCGTAGCCCGTTACGAGCTGGAAGAGATTATGCAGCAGATTGCCGGTTTAGGTGTAAAAGCTTACCAACAACAACAAACTATTGCACTCGGTATTGACAACGATATGTTACCGTTTCAGCTGCCTGATGCGTGGCAAATAACGACAGAAAACCCCGTTATCTATCAGCAAAATGGTGTCTGTCGCGGTGGGACAGTGGCCTTAAATAAACAGAACCGTCACTACCGTTTGGCTCTGAATCCTCCCTATTGTCGGCCTGTATTACAGTGAAACAGGCGGGTTTTACGGTTCTGGAGGTGCTGGTGGCACTGGTCATTGTCAGCAGCAGCGGTATGGCACTGTTAAGTTGGATGAATAGTAGCACCATGGCGCTTGAACGAGCTGAACAATATCTAACGGAAGAGCTGATGATCGCTAATGCAACCGACTATATCCGTCTGATTAACCCGATGGCACAACCCGAAGGGGAGTACAACTATGGTGAAGAGTGGTTCAGCTGGCAGGCAAAAGCCGTTACCGCGGAGCGGCAAGGAGTGAGTTATCCTAATGGTCGTGGCTACTATACACTACAGATGTTTAAAGTTACCGTAGAGCTCTATTGGCAGAGTGAGTTTTTGTACGATTTTGAGTTGTATCAGGTCGGCTACCGCCAAGATATTTTCCCTTCTGCTGAACCCTTTTTCTGATGCCAAAAGCATCTCAGTGCAATAGAGCTTCAGGTTTTACCCTGCTGGAAGTGCTGGTCGTACTCATTTTGGTTTCGTTACTGTCCGCGTTGCTACTGTGGGGTGTAACTTATACCCTTAAACTAAAAACCGGATATAGTCGTCTGTTGGAGCAGAGTCACCAAACCCGGTTACTTAACCATTGGTTGCGTAGTGCTATTTCTGGGCTCTATCCGGCCAGCCGGCCACAAAACCGGCCTTTTAAGGGGGATAAACAGAGTTTTAGCGGCCAGAGCCTGACATCGTTACACGGTTTAAACGGGGTACCGACTTTTTTTGAGTTACAGTTGCAGCAGCAGCGTCAAACGCGGTTAGTATATCGCTATGAACAGGCGGATGGCAGTGAAGCAGAGTGGCTATTAGCAACATACGACACAAGACGAAGTCGTATTATCTATCTTGATGAGAGCCTGAATCCCCATTCACAATGGCCACCAAGCAGCGATTTAACCCACACACTGCCGCAAGCAATTGCCATCACTATATTGACCGATCCGCCGGTACACTGGCTGGTGGCGCTCAAAAACCGTAAAACCCCCAAACGCGAACTCTCCGAAATTTTAAAGCAGATGGAGTTTATGTAGAGGGAAACCGATGCAAAAATGTTGTCATTGTCGTCAAAACGGTTTTGTGTTGGTGATGACGCTATGGGTGCTGGCGTTTATGACTATAGGCGCCGGCTATTTAGCCCACTGGAGCCAACAGCTCATCGGACAGCTACAACAGGGGCAGGCGGATATACAGCAGCGGCTGGATATGGCGGGAACAGAGGCTTGGATCGACTACATTTTAGCCACAGGTGGAAAAAGTCCGTTGGGGGTGAGTCTCGATTCGGCAGAGAGAGATCGTCCGCCCAAGAGTAACGATCCGCTGGCCAGTCGGGTAGTGATGCCGGAGCGTTATTTAACGCTGGATGATCAACCCTACCAAGGGTTAGGCGAGATACGCTTCTCTTTACAGGATAAAAGTGGCTTAATTCCCTTACAAATGAATACCTTATTACAACAGTTTTTAGCACAAAAACAGGTGCCATTGGATGAGCAGATGCCACTGTTAGCTAAATTAGCCGATTATAGCGATGAAGATGAACTGTATCGTATTAATGGCGCTGAAGCAGAAGAGTACCAAAGAGAGGGGCTAACTCCTCCGCCTAATCGTTCGATTCAGACACCTCAGGAGTTGATGGCGATACTAAACTGGAGCGACTATCCGGCACTGTTCGAGCCTCCATCGCTGCTACGGATGGCTAAATCACTCTATCCGGCGATGAATTATAACCTTAATACTACTCCTGAAGTGGTGATGCAGACCTGGCCCGGAGCTACTGCCGAAAGTGCCAAACGCTTAACTGAATTAAGGCAGCAACAATTTTTTACCGGTGCACATCGTTTTACTCCCCTTGTGGAGCTAAAAGCGTTAGATACGATGCAGATCCGAACCATGCCGTCAGAGGCGTTGCGCTTAACTCTCTGGACGGAGGGGGGAGACACCACCCGCGAAACTCATATACAATTAACCCCTTTTGCAGACCAGGATGCCCCGATTCGCTATGACTATACCCTTAATATTGCCGCAGATGAACGACCCCAAGGTGAGATTAAGCCGTTACAGCTGTTAGAACATGATGCGCCCGATGCAGCGTCAGTTTTCCGAGATGATGCCCGCTTTAACTAAAGCTATGTGGCCACGCAAACAGGCTGTGATAGCCCGGTGCCAGTGCATATACGCCACCTTTGATGCTGCACCACTGCCGCGCAATGAGCGAAATGCAGCACTCAGGCTCCATCTGCAACGGATAACCCCCTACCCTTCTGCGGAAACAGCGTATCAAATTGTATGGCAACAGCAGTTAGCTCAAATTTGGATCTGGAATAGTAAACAGGAGGAGACCGGCCGCACCGCTGTGGTTGAGTCGCGTTACTACGCTCCACCTGAATCGCAACTTCCGCAATGGCGCTTAGTTAGCTGCGTACAAGGGGTTGAGGCGCAGTATTGGTCAGAAGAAAGATTGCTGGCAAGTCAGTGGTTTAGCATACTGCCGACCGAACAGCAGTGGCGCTACTTCTGTCGCAGTACCGGATTTAAAGCGGCGACACTGCCACAAATAAGCGTGTCGGAACATGCGCAGCTCACTAAACCGTGGGGTAAAACTTTTCGGTTACAACAGAGTGAACTGAACCACCGCTTGCTATCCCGAGTAGGATGGGTTGGCGCGTGGTCTCTTATCGCGCTGTTTAGCTGGCAGACGAGTCAATGGTGGCAGGAGGCCGAACAGCTTGAGCTACTGGAGCAGCAGAACCGTCAGCGGGCACAGCAGCTGGAGAGGCCGTTACGCGATAAACAGAGTGCTGAAACCGCCCGACAGCAGCTACAGCAACTGGTGCGCTACATCCCTGAACATAGCCAACTGCAATTGATGATGCAGGTATTACAGGTATCACAGCAGCTAGCTCCTGACTCACTGTATAACTGGAACTACCACCCCCGGCAACTTACCTTTACGCTCAACAGCGATATTGATCCGCTTACTCTGATCCAACACTATCAACAACTTCCATGGGTGGGTGAGGTTCGAAGTCGCCCTGCCGCACGACAGGGTGAGTTAATGATTGAGATCCGTTTTGCTGCTCAAAACGGAGCGGCGTCGTGATAACACTGAACAGTCTCAGCTCCCGCCAACGATTGCAGCTTGGAACGGCAGTGGTGGGTATCCTGATTTTGCTCTATGGTCTGGATTGGATCTATCAGCAGCGGCAGCAGCTTGAGCAGAGCTATCAGCAGCAGCAGCGGCTGCAACAGAGTCAACTCGCGGTAGCCAATCAGAGTGATATATGGCAGCAGCGACTGGAGCAGGCCGATAGTGCGCTTACTCAATATAGAGCACTCTTTTGGCGGGCAGAGAGTGCCGGTATCGCTCAGGCAACCCTACAGAGCCGGATTCAGCAGCAACTTGCCCAACTGCAACTACAGCGCAGCCAATATAACAGCGAAGTCTCGCCACTGCAGATAGAGGGGATAGCCGGCTGGCAAGTGACGATTAGCCTTAGCGCCTCACTAAGCATGGCGCAACTTATAGAGCTGCTCTATTTTCTGGAGCAGAACCGGCAACCGCTACAAATTAAGCGGCTCGATATACAAGGCACAGGGAGTAACAACCGCTACCTGCAGCTCGATATAGTCGCGCTGGTGTTGCAAGCCGTACCCGATAAGAGCAGCGGGGTTAATCCGTGAAACAGTTACTGCTGCTGTTAACCGCCGTGGTTATCGGTTGGGGGCTGGCGCAGCCGGAGCTGACAGAACCACTCAAATTACAAAACCATGCGCCCGATGCAACGGATGCGTGGCAGCTACCGCAACACACCGATACTCAAAACGAAGTCGCCTACCAGTGGCTTAAACAGCACTATGTGGCAACCATGGCCGGAGAAAATGGATCAACGACCGAAGCAGCACAACCGGTTTGGCAGCTTCATGGCCTGATTACCGTAGGCGGTAAGCCGGTAGCACTGTTACAAAACGAAGCGGGCAGCCTGGAGCGTTACCGGCAGGGTGAGATGCTGCAGCCGAGATTCAGGCTGGCGCACATTACCTCGCAAGGGGTAGAGATAGTCCCTGATGAAGCGGAACCCTACTGGCTCTATCTCTATCCGCTACCATCACAACCACACCATTCAGATTCAAACTAATCCGGGAGCCGCAATGCCAAAATTGAGTAGAGCCCTCACCTGTCTGTTTTTTATATTACCTGCTACAGCCCTGTTAACCGGTTGCCAGCTAATGACACCCAAGCAACCCGATAACCCCCTGAGCCAACTGCCACCACCATTGCGGGCTCCACAAAGTCAGGATGAGCAGAACCTTACCCTGCAAGCCTCGTCTGAGCCAACCGCTCAACCGGTTAATGCGCTGCGGATAACCGATAACCCTAAAGCCCCCCGTGGCCCCACCTTGGCTATTGCCGAAACCACACAGCAGGCTCCCCCTCTGAGCGGTGAGCCGATTAGCCTCAATCTCGAAGGGGTGCCACTAGGTGCTTTTATTAATGAGCTGTTTGGGCATCTGCTCAATCTTTCATTTGAGATAGCCCCCGCGATTCAGAACAAAACCGATCAGGTTACCCTGCGAGTGAGTGAGCCGATGCCGCCGGCCAAGCTGTTTGTTCTGGCCGAGAGCCTGCTCAACCGTTACGGGGTTGAGATTGTGCGCCAGCCGGATCACTACCTGTTTCAGCCGGCCACCACCACCAGCGGCACAACCATACCGCTGATTATCAGTGGTAGTACCCTGCCCGATGTACCGGCAGAGCACCGTCCCATTTTTCAGTTTGTAGAGCTGAAAAATGTGCGCAATACCGATGTGCGTAGCTGGTTAGGGCAGATATTTAGTGGTCAGGGGCTGGAGGTGCTGGAAAACGGCATGCGTAATACCATTATTTTAAAGGGGAATCGCGCCGTGGTGGCGCAGGCGCTGGAGGTGATTACCCTGCTGGATCAACCCATGATGAAGGGACAGTTTTCCAGCACCATTGAGCCCGCCTATTTAACGGTCAGAGAGCTAACCGAAGCACTGAATAAGGTGCTACAGAGTCAGGGGTATGGGGTGAGTACCTCGCCGCCGGTAGGAAGCGTGTTACTGATTCCGCTCGAATCGACCCGCACGCTGCTGGTCTTTACCGCCAGTCAGCAACTGTTAGAGCATGTCCATCGCTGGGCAGAGAAACTCGATACCCCACCGCAAAATATCGGCAGTGAGGAGCGTGACGGGCTCTACTACTACGCGGTCAAAAACAGCGTTGCTGAAGAGCTGGCTAAGATATTGGGCGGTATTGATACTCTGCCCGCAGCAGGTAGTGACAAACAGACGGCCGCCACATCCGGTTACAAACTGCTGGTTGATGAGCAGCGTAATGCGATTCTGTTTCAAGGCAAGGGGAGCGAATGGGCTAAACTGTTGCCGGTACTGCAACAGATGGATAAGCCGGTACGGCAGGTGCTGGTTGAAGTGACTGTGGCCGAAGTGACGCTGACCGAGAGTGAAAAATTTGGTGTAGAGTGGCTGATGACCCATAGCGGCAGCGATGTGGCACAGAGCCTCTCGACCATGGGGGCGTTTGGTATCAGTGGTATGGGGGGGGTATCGTATGTGATGTCCCGCGCCGGCCAGACCCGGGCTCTGCTCAACGCCTTTGCCGAAAATCAGCGGGTCAATATTCTCTCAACCCCGCGGGTGATGGTCAAAAGTGGCAGTGAGGCGTCGATAGAGGTAGGGACTGAGGTACCGGTGGTCACCAGTCAATCGAGTGCCAGCGATTTAACTGCAGCAACCGGCAGCAGTGCCTCGATTTTGCAAAATATTCAGTATCGTAAGACGGGGGTGATGCTCAGTGTTAAACCCACTATCTACTCCAACCGCCAAATTGCGATGGAGATTAGTCAGGAGATTAGCTCAGCCCAAAGTAACCAGACCAGCAGTGTCGATAGCCCGACTATTCTCAGTCGCAATGTCAAAACATCGCTTAATTTACAAGATGGTGCCTCGGTGCTGATTGGTGGGCTGTTGTCGCAAGATAGCACAAAAGGGCAGGGCGGGGTGCCGACGCTGAGCGATGTGCCGCTGCTGGGGTGGCTGTTTGGTAGCCGTGGCAGCAGTACCACCCGCACCGAGATGCTGATTTTAATTGTGCCCTATGTACTCAATACCCCCGGTGAGCTGGAGAGACTGACCGATGAGCTGCGCCAGCGGTTTGGTCAGAGCCCTTCACCGTAGTTATCGCTATTAGTGTTGATAAATATAGAGTGAGACAGGTAGGTGAGCCTGATAGTGAGTAAAATCATTGTCGGTGGTGAATATCGCGGCGTGCAGTCGGTGGGCGACGGCGCAAATTAGGTAATCGGTGTGTGAGCCCTGAATACCCTTGGTGCGGCAGATATTAGAAAAACGCGCAGCTTCAATGTAGTCGTTATCGATAACTGGTTGATTTTGTAAGTAACTAAGTTTTTCATTCAGCAGTTCAAACTGCTGCAAATTGCTGTAGCCCGATAGAATCTCTTGCCGAATCGGGCCGATAATCAGAGCTCGTTGTTCGTCAATCAGGCAGATTAGCTGTTCAACCAGTGTCTTATGTCCTGACTGGCTGCGACGAAAGGCAAAGGACCAGATAGGTGTGTCGACCAGTACCTTCACCGATGGCGATCCTGTTTGTAGTCGTACTCTTTATCCGGTTCTAAGGTACCGAAAAGTTCAACTATTTCAAGCTGCTTCCTGCGGTCGATAAACTCCTTGAGGGCTAAGTTAACGGTTGCCTTTTTGGTGGGTAGGCCACTGATTTGTAGTGCCGACCGGAGTAACGCTTCATCAATAGCGAGATTGGTTGCCATGTTGTTTTCTCCTTGATTGAACTGATGTCACACACTAAGATCACACAATGCATTGTGTCAAGGTGCTTGGGTAAATCATTTACACCGAGATGCTGATTTTAATTGTGCCCTATGTACTTAATACCCCCGGTGAGCTGGAGAGTCTGACCGATGAGCTGCGCCAGCAGTTTGGGCAGCCGGAATTATGAAGCGGAAATAACTACAGCGTGTGATATAGGCCACATTTTGAACGACAACAAAAAAAACAGGCGTGGCACTTGCTTAATCAGCGCTATTGAGGTAGATTCTTAACTGTTGAACAGACGCTTTGCAAAGCTTTTGGATACCCAAAAGTTGTCTTCAACAATAATTTTGGGTTTTTTCAGTAATATTTATGGAGTTTTACTTATGAAGAAGAAATTGTTAGCAGCCACCATCGGGCTTATTGTTAGCGGTGTGGCATCAAATGCGCTAGCGGCGAATGGTGATATTGCGACAACTGCTGTGACCGTGGCGCCTGCGGAAAAGGTTCCCACAACTGCAACAGCTCTGGGATTTGTTTCCTACACTCTGGGTGCAAGCTATGTCAATAACGACACGATTACCTCAGCAATTCAGAGTCACCGCCAAACCAGCATCACTACATAGCCTCGCTTTCTTGGCGACAATAACACCCCCTCTTCTCAACATTTCCTTGTTGAAAAGTCAGCTATTTCAAATTGTACAGCAGTGTTGAGTGAGCTTGTCTCCAGTGTGTAATGAGGGTTATCCCGAATTTCGGAGCGGGGATCTCCATCGTCTTTTAATTGATGAGTCGAATCTGGCAGGGGCGCCCGGTGAGTTGGGCTAATTTCGTTACCGACAGTTTTCGTTCAGTCATAACGGCAATCATCTTTCCCCAGATGCGCTTTAAGGTCATCTTCCCCTGCATAACACTTTGAAATGTCTTGCTCAATACCAGTAACTGATTGATGATGTGAGCTATTTGCAAGCACTGGTAGTAATTCTTGGTCGCCAGATAACTCACCCGTGAAAATTTGTGCTCTAATGCATATCCATGATTTTTTTGGGTATTAAAGCCTTCGTTCTCTATTTTCCAGCGTAAGCGTCCGGTACGGCTCAATTCCGGTGCCGTATTCCAGTTGATGGGATAGGAGCTAATGTGAACGAACCGATTTTCAGTTATCTGCCCCTCTTTGTCGGTGGTTGTCTCTATGCATTCCAGCCAGTGTAGTTTCACGCCATGATAGTCAATATCGTTAATCCATATATAGTTTTGCTCAATGACATTATCCTGTTGCCGTATAATGATTTTTCGTTGATTGCCGGATGTTAACTGGCACAAGGATTTAACCTCTTCCCAAACAGATGGCAGATTGCCATCCTTGAAGGTGACTATCCAGCCCCAACCATACTCTGAGCAAATTTCGAAGAATCCCTGATAAGGATAGAGTCCATCGGCAACCAGACAGACGGGTAGACGCGGAAACGCCGATTTCAACTTTTTTGCTAGGCGTTTGAATGCCTTACGCTCACAATCCTGTTTGTCATAGTTGCCCTCTTCGGGGTTTTCCAGCCACTCTGTGGCAATGGAGATGGCGAAGCCGTTAGCGGTAATCAGTTTGGCCTCTAAAACCATGTTATGCCAGCTACTTTTACCGCTGCTGTAGTCTTTGTGCAGCGCCTGATCATGGGGACACTCTGTAAAACTATGAATCCCGCTCGCATCCACCGCGATGACAAACCATTCACCAAACAGCCGTTGATTGTGGAATATCTTCTTTTTCAACAGCGCCCTAACCATGGATTGAGTCAGTTTTTGCAGTTGATCCTCCGTGAGTTGTCGCATGATATTATCGACGGTATCCATATGAGGTAGCGGCATTTTGAACAACCGCTGGTAGTTTTTGCGAAAGCGTTTCTCTTCGCGCAGATTATTCATTTCATTACGAGAACCGGCTTTAAAGAGAAACATGGCAATGCAGGCCGTAATAAGAGCCGCCAAATCATAATTGGTAGATGTCCGGCACTCATCCAGCTCTCTCATCTGCTCAAAGAGAGCAGGAAAGAAGTGTGTGATGGTCAGGTGGAGTTGATAGACGACATCTTTGCGCTGTAATTTACGTTTATTCCGATTCTTTTTTTAGACCGGACGGATTGGTTCGAAGCTGATTTTCGTGCAGTTGACATGCGGTTACCTCTCAAAATTGAAGATATATGGCTATTTTTGCTGGAAAAAATAATTTTTTTGCCAATGTAAGTTTATGAAGTTAGTCGGTTATGGAGCTGCCCCTGAATTGCTGGATTACCTTTACCCTCTCTGGAAATTGTACTTTTGACGGTAGCTATTACTTGGCGTTTAATAATGCCAACAACGTGATTAGTTACAAAAATGCCAAGCAGCCATTTGATGTGCTCAGCTCAACCAGCACATCGATTACCTTCCGTGTTGCGGACGATACGGCTGAAAACGCAGTACCTGCTAGCGCACTTGCTGCGGGTAATGTCTACTATCTGACCAGTGGCACTGCCGACATGGACGGCAATGATGATAATGCTGTAGACACCGGGGCTCCAACCATCAAGCTAACAGGTCTGACTGATGGGTCTAGCTGTAATCTGGCTGTAGGGGCCAAAACCAGTACCAATTTGGTGCTGGATAGCAATACCGGTGATGTGAAGTCTGTTAAGGTTGCAGAAGCTAAAAACCAGATCACCGCCACTGTGAATACAGCGACCGACTTTGATGGTGTCATTGATGTGCAGGCCACTCCGGGTAGTTCCAAATTTACCGGTGCAGCCACCACTGATACAGCTGTTATCAAAATTATCTCAGATGCCGGTTCGGTTATTACTGATGCGCTGGATATGGAGTTTACCAATGGTAGCACCGATTATAAGTTAAAGGTGACCGTGAAGGGTGATATGACTAATATTACCAGCATCAGCGATGGAACTAATACCTATACTATCGATGCGGCCAATAATATGGCTTATATCGAGTACACTGAATCACAGCTTCATACATTAAATAATGCTACATTTGGTGATACCGATAATGAGCAGCTAGATATTACGCTGACAGCTACGGTAAATGGAACCGCAGCACTGGAGACCCGTAATTTTACCGCTAGTGTAAACGTCATAGTTGGTACCGCTTCATTTAATAATGCAACCGATGTGGCAGCAGGTTCTTGGAGTAAAAATGGCTCAACCGCTTATATTCCAAGCTGGTTGACCAATGCTTCGACTGATACCACCAACTATCAGACCTATTTACGTATTACCAACCCGACAAGCACTGCTGGTAAGGTCTATATTAAAGGGACTGCCGATGATGGAACCGCAACAGCTCAGTGTGATGTTTCTACATTGGCGGGCGTGACCGGCTTTACCAGTGGTATGTTGGGTGCCGGTGCTTCAACTAACATGATTACTGCTGAAGCACTGAATACTTGCCTGAGCTACACCGGTGCTTCCAACAAGCGTCTGCGCCTTGATATTCAGGCGGAGTTTGGTACCGGCAACTACAACGGTAATGTGTTGCCGATTGTGAGTGTTACCAGTGGCGGTGCTTTGACTGGAACATTGACTATTCCTGCTACGGAGTTTGATAATAACGATAACGATGGTAGTACTGTAGGTATCGCAGACACAGCTCTGACCAACTCTTTGGCTGTGCCTGCAGGTACCTCTTCTACCACTTACACTACCGGTAAAGAGGGTGTCATTGCCCGCGTCTTTGTTCGTAGTCAGGATGGCAAAAACTTTGCCCCTGTCTATTAATGGCGCACCCGTAGCGGCTTAACTGCCACTATGGAGTCATAACAAGGCACCTTCGGGTGCCTTTTTTTACGCTTTTTAGAAATTCAGCCCGTTTTTATTTCAGAGAAAATAGCAGTTTTGGCATACCATAGAGTCAATTTGACAGGAATTTTTGCAGATGCTGTTTAACTCTGCACCCTTTTTTGCATTTTTGGGACTGATTTGGCTGTTTTACCGGGTTTTGCCCCATCGTGGCCAAAATAGTTTATTACTTGCCGGCAGCTACCTTTTTCCGACATTCCGCATACATTTCCAAGATTTGGCAATTTAATAAAATTTTGATTTTAAATAAAGAATATTAAGCAAAATTCATGCCTGTATTTGATGTTCTGCATACAAAATTTTCACTTGAGTATTTAGCCAACGCCCAGATTTGGTGAATTTTAATATAGCATCAGGTGTAGAATTGTATGTCAGTCCATGTAGAAACAGGTACCCCATTACATCCCAACCATTACGAAACCAAAACCCTAGACCATTTGGGTCTAGTATCCGCCATGATTGATGAATTAGGGTTGGTTGAGCAAATAGATGCCCTACTACCTAAAGATGAAGAGAAACAAACTATTTCCCACGGACAGGCTGTTAAAGCAATGATTTTGAACGGATTAGGGTTTGCTCATCGCGCACTCTATCTCACGCCTCTTTTTTTTCGGGATAAACCTGTCGATAGATTAATCGGAGAAGGAGTTACTGCTGATCAAATTAATGACGATGCTCTGGGGCGAGCCTTAGACGCTGTATATAACTATGGCATTGACTCACTCTATGGACAATTAGCTGTTAAAAGCGTTCATACACTCGGCTTAACGGGAGGTATCTACCACATGGATAGTAGTAGCTTTCATACTGATGGCAGATATAATAGCGAATGTCCTCCCCAAGAGGGTAGTGATATTATACATGTCACGAAAGGTTATAGTCGCGATCATCGTCCTGATTTAAATCAGGTTGTTTTACAATTAATTTGTGAAAATAAGTCGGGTATTCCGGTGCTCATGCAACCTCTCAGTGGTAACAGTAATGATAAGATTAACTTTAGGGATACAGTGACTAAGCATATAGCCCAATTAAAAAAGGACGTTGGGTTGGAATATTTAGTTGCCGATAGCGCGTTTTATACTCGAGAAACGCTCGAGTTAAGCCAAGATTTATTCTGGATATCTCGCGTTCCGGAGACATTGTCATTAGCTCTTTATTTTATTGAGTCACATGCTCCTTCTTTGATGGTGGATTTTAATCAAATGTCAATGATTGATTTGCCTTGTCAGTACGGAGATATTGATCAACGCTGGTTATTAGTCTATTCTCCTGAGGCGAGACAACGTTCGCTTAAAACTTGCAAAAAGCAGTTTCAGAAAGTAAGCGACAAAGAGATGAGAAATATTAACGCATTATTTCGTCAGGAATTTGCCTGTCAAGCCGATGCTGAGCAGTCCGTTGAAAAACTTCAAAAACAGCTAAAGCTGACGGAACTGACTGATATTGAATATAAAGAAGTCGCTCGTTATAGCAAAAAGGGGCGTCCGGCAAAGAATGCCAAACCTGATAAGATAGTCATTCAAGTTTCCGCTATATTATCATCTGACTCATCTCTATTTCAGAAAAAGATACAACAAAAAAGTTGCTTTATTATTGCCACCAATCAACTTGATTCTAATGAATTGCCGAATTCTAAGCTGTTGAAGATTTATAAAGAACAGCAAAAAGTAGAGCGTGGATTTCGGTTTCTAAAAGATCCATTATTTATGGCAACAACATTCTTTGTTAAATCTGAGGAAAGACTGATGGCAATCACAATGATTATGACTTTATGTCTTATGATTTATGCCGCTTTGGAGCATCGGATTAGACAAGCTCTTAGCCAATTTGATGAGTTTTTTCCTGACCAAGTCGGTGGGTTGACTAATAAACCGACAGCACGCTGGGTATTTCTCTATTTTAAAGGCATTCATGTTTTAGTCATTCGGAAATGTGAAGAGATGATACTGAACCTAAATGAGCACCAAAAAAAGTTACTGCTTTTGCTTGGAAAACGGTATATTGATGTTTATTCCTGATGTCCAAGTTTATGTGCGGAATGTCGGCTTTTTTATGGTTGGTGGGATTTTCGTTTTGTTGCGCTGATTTTTCTGTCCACCCTCATCGACTATGTTGTGGCCCGGCGCATTTCGATTCATCGTCAACACCAGAAAAATAGAGCCTTCCGCTGGCTTTTAGTCTCTGTAGTTGTCAATTTGACCATTCTCGGTTTTTTTAAGTATTTCAATTTTTTTATCGACAGTTTTCTGGCTCTGTTTGCCTCATTAGGCCTGGTTCTGGAGACAACGACGCTGCAGATTATTTTACCAATAGGCATTTCGTTTTACACCTTTCAAACCTTAAGTTATTCGATTGATGTCTGGCGAGGTCGGCAAACGGCCGAGCCTGACTTTATCAATTTTGCCCTGTTTGTCGCCTTTTTTCCGCAATTAATGGCAGGACCAATTGAACGAGCCAAAAAACTATTGCCGCAAATCCAGCTGCCGCGCACCGTTTCATCTGAAGACATCGGTTATGGTAGCTGGTTGATTTTATGGGGTTTATTCAAAAAAGTCTGGATTGCGGATAACCTGGCCCGGTTCACCGGAGCTATATTTAACGCCAGTCCGGCTGAAGTGCATGGGGGGCTAATCTATCTGGCTTTATTTGCTTTTGTCCTTCAGCTCTACTGTGATTTTTCTGGTTATTCGGACATGGCGCGAGGTATTGCCCGGTTAATGGGCTTTCGTCTCTCCATCAATTTTAATTTACCCTATTTTGCCAGTTCGCCGGCAGAACTGTGGCGACGCTGGCATATCACCCTGTCGAACTGGTTTCGGGACTATCTCTATGCCAGTTTGCGCAAATTAACGCTCTTTAACTTAAACTGGAAGCTGTGGGCACTGTTACCCACCATGGCCTTGGTGGGTTTATGGCATGGGGCGAACTGGACTTTTGTGGTGTGGGGGTGTGTGTGGGGTATCATTTTAATTATTGACCGGATTGTTCATCCCCAAATTACTATAGGGGTCGATTCTCGTTCACACTTGGGGCGCTTACTCCACTATGGCGGTATTTTACTCACATTTCAGTTGTGGATGTTAAGCGGCCTGCTATTTTGCAGCCCATCACTGGCGAACTCTATGGAGTGGTCGCTACAGCTGCTGAATGATTTTAAAGTAGATGAGGCATTTTGGGCAAATTTTCTCGGTATTATTGGCTTTTCAACGCCACTGTTTATTATGCAGTTTGCCCAACACCGCACACATCAACTCGATCTGTTTTTAAGATCGCCTTTCGCGTTAAAGGTTGTGACTGTATTGATTTTATTGGTTCTAATGCTGAGTCTGAGTGAAGGTAACGGGCGTGAGTTCTTCTACTTTCAGTTTTAAGCATATTTTAATCAGCTGGAAATTGCCGCTGACAGTTACGGCTTTGCTGTTTATACTTGAATTGGCTTTAAGAGGCAGTCAATGGGGCTGGACTGCCGTGTGGGATTGGTATCATTACAATCCTAATGGGTTTGCCTATAGTAATCTGGTCATTGATGATGCATTAATGGGATGGCGAATTCGTCCGAATCTGGATGATTTTTTTAAGGGCAAAAAATTTCGAAGTAATAGCGATGGTTTGCGAGCAGACCGTGAATTCCCTTTGATTAAACCTGAAAAAAGATTGCGCATTGCTGTTGTGGGTCGCTCTTACAGTATGGGAGCAGGTGTTGCTAATGGTGAAGTCTGGACAGACCGGCTACAGCAACAATTCGATAGAGATAACCGCTCCATTGAGATGCTAAATTTTTCAGTTAGCGGTCACTCCTTAATGCAGTCAATTGCTAATCTTCGTCATCGGGTTATTAATTATGATCCAGACTGGATTATCTTAACTGTTTTACATGGGGAGTTGGAAAAAACAATGTTACCCGTTCAACCACTCTCTGAACGACGCAGGGGGATATGGAAACAGTGGAGACACTATTTATATCGTTTTTCGCTGGTTTACCATCTGTTTCGTGACGGAGGCTATCAATTACAACAGTTTCTGCCAAAACAATGGCATCCTGATTCAATTGTAATGTTATCAGAAAATTCAGAATCTTATGGGTGGAATGCGTTGAACACACTCGCGCAATGGTTAAATCAGCAAGGCAAAAAGTTTTTTTGGTTTACTCCAAGGCAAGTATTTGAAAATAGAACTTTCGCTGAAGTGATGGAACAGCACTTTGTATTAAAAAATTTTACTCAAAGTAGAACCATAACATTTATCGATACACTACCGATACTATATAACCAGTCGTTTTGGTATCACTCTTCCCCGCTTTTGAATAACCATCCGGATGAAAGTTTGCATCAACGCTATGCTGATATTGTCTATCAGCAATTGTTGCCTCATCTGAATCGGTTAATGGTATCAAAAACTCAGAGTCATGCTGAATAATTCGGTACCGGTGATTGCTGTGGGCGCATTGGGCGGCAGTGGTACTCGGGTTGTGGCGCAGATTCTGATCGATGCCGGTCTCTGGTTGGGAGATGATCTGAATGAGTCGCTGGATAACCTCACTTTTACCCGCTTACTAAAACGGCCAAAGTGGTATCAACAAGCCGATGCTAACGCCATTGAACAGCGGTTGAGGCTATTTTGGCGCATCATGGCAGGGAACCGGCTAGCATTTGGTGAGCTGTGGCAAGGAGTTATGCTGAGCCAACACCCTGATGCGGCGCATTCTTTGCGCTGGTGCTTACGACTTGGGGCGCAATGGCTGGGTAGCTCTAATCTATACCCCCGTTGGGGTTGGAAAGAGCCCAATACCCATATCTATCTTGATGCACTGCTTCATCACTTCCCCAACTTGCGCTATATTCACCTGATTCGCCACGGTGTCGATATGGCATTTTCTTCCAATCGGCAGCAGTTAATCAATTGGGGTAATCGTTTTGGTATTGAGTTAACCGGACAGGAGTCGAATCAAGAGTTAGCATCTAAGCAGTTGGATTATTGGATTGCATCAAATAAGCGGGTGGTGCAACTGGCGGAGCAGTTTCCGCAACAGGTGTTGCTGTTAACGCATCAGCAGCTCTGTTGTAATCCGCTTCAGTCAATTAATGCCTTACTCGATTTTTGCCAGTTGTCACCCGAACCCGCTTTAAGAGAGCAACTGTATCAACTACCAAACCCCAAAGCAGCCGATAAGCGGTATTGTGCAGAAGATTTGCGGCTGTTTTTAGCGTCACAATTGGCACAGGTTGCTGAATTCGGTTTTGAAATTGGGTAGAGAGACAGGTTGTCATAGATGGTGAAGCGGATAGAGCTTATTAGCATGAGCAGATACTGGCCGACTGTCGTGGCGCTGCTGCTGCCGATGGTGATCTACGCAGTGCTGCTGGGGCTATACAGCGTGAACGCCCCCTTTGGCGACGACTACGTCCTCTTTTTACGCCACCTGAACCTGCCCGATAGTGACCACCTTGCCCATCTGTTCGCGCAGCATAATGAGCATCGTTTGGCTTTTGTCTGCGGAGTAGGGGAGTTAAGTTATCTGCTATCGGGGTCGGTTAATTTTATCGGCCTGATTCTGTTTGGTAATTTAGCACTGCTTGGCATAGCGTGGCGGCTGTGGCGCTACTTTCAGCGTTTTGCATTGCCAGCGGGGTACTTTGTGCCGGTGATGTTACTGCTGTTTATCCACCCGGCTTGGGAGAATATGACCTGGGCCACCGGTTCAATTCAAAACTACTTTGTACTGCTGTTCGCCATGCTGGCGTTATACTATTTTGCCGATCTGCCGCAACGGCTGAGTTGGGCTCTTTTTTGGGCAGTCGTGGCTCTGTTAACCAGTGGTTCCGGGCTGGTGTTGTTGCCACTAATGCTGTGCTGGTTGTTATTGGATCGGGGCGAAGCCCGCAGTTTTAGCCAGATTCGGATAGCGTTATCGGCTGAAAAAGGTCGGGCGATAGGGCTGTTGGTGGCGGTCACGACCGTGGTGCCGGTACTCTACTTTTATGATCACACCGTTCCACCTCATCACCAAAGTGCGTTTCAGATTAGCTTTAATCCACTGCAATTTATCGGCTATTTTCTGGCGCTGCTGGGTTCATTAGCCCCTGTTAAACCGTTTGCCATCGCCATTGGTGCCGGATTACTGGGGCTGTTTGGCTATTTAACTCGGCAAAAAGTTTATCGCTCCGATCCGTTTCTCTATCTGTTGCTGCTGTTTGTGTTGGCCAATAACCTGCTGATTACACTGGCCCGCTACTCGTTTGGGATTGATCAGGCTCTCAGTTTTCGCTATTCGGTAGTTTCGGTACTGTTTGTGGTGGTGAGTTATCTGCTGTTGCTGCGTCAGCAGTGGTTTTTGGCGCTACTGCAACAGCCTCTCTGGCGGCGACTGGGTTGGGGCGGTTTGTTATTGTATGCGCTGTTAGCGACGGGGCTGAATCTCTACTTTCTCGAAAAACGGCAGCAGCAGTTATTGCAGAGTATTGCTTTAAGAGAGTCGGAAACTCCCGCTTTTGTGCTGCATAGTCAGTCGATTGCGCGGGATATTCTGAATCAGGCTGCACAGAAGGGAATTTATCGTATGGATAGCGTAACTCCTTAATGACGAACTTTTCCATGCCAGATGCAGCAGTTGTAATCTCAACCTATAACGGTGCAGCCTGGCTGGCTGCGCAGCTCGATTCGATTCTATCCCAGTCGTATCGACTCAACATTGTAGTGCGGGATGATGGCTCCTCAGATCGTACTCTTAACACTATCCAAAATTATCAGCAAAACTATCCGCAACAGATACGATTACTGAAAGAGCAACAACAGCGGCTCGGGCCGATGCGCTCGTATAGCTATCTGCTGGAACAGTGCGATGCGCCGTATCTCTTTTTAGCCGATCAAGACGATGTTTGGCACCCCAGTAAAGCCGTCTTACTGTTGGCTCAAATGCACCAATTAGAGCAGCAGTGGGGACAGAATATGCCGCTACTGGTTTTTTCTGATGCGCGAGTGATTGATGAGCAGGGGCGCGTGATGGCTGCCTCCTATTGGCAACATATTGGAATCTGGCCGGGTAAAACGAGTTTAAGTCTGGCCTATCTGCTTCAGCTTAACTTTATCCCCGGCTGTACCATGCTAATTAACCGTGCATTGGCTAAACTTGCTCTGCCGGTTCCGGCTACCGCGATGATGCACGACTGGTGGTTACTCTTAGTGGCGGCGGCATTCGGCCAGATAGGTGTCGTGGAACAACCCCTTATCGACTATCGCCAACATGGCGCTAATACGGTCGGGATTACAGATCGGGTTAAAATTCATAGCCGCTCAGACTGGCAGCTGTTTCGCCGCCGTCGTCGTCAGCTATTAGAGGAGAGTGCGGTACAGGCCGCTGCGTTTCTCACACGCTATCGGCAGCAACTTTCAGCTGCACAAAATAGTATGCTCTATCACTACAGCCGGTTACCTAGCTACGCTTATCCGCGCCGGCTCTATACCCTGTTACGCTATAGATTGTTAAAAGAGCGCTGGATTAAGAGCCTGCGCCATCTGCTACTGATTTAGGTAAGAAAATGAGCCCCCCGGTTATTATTGTCGGCATGCACCGCTCCGGTACCTCGGTATTAACGCAACTACTGGCGCAGCAGGGGATTTTTTGGGGAGTCAATCAGGATCACCATTTTGAGCCCCGGTTTTTTCAGCAACTCAATGATGCACTATTAAGCCAAACCGGTGGCCGCTGGGACTGGCCGGAGCAGGCCAGCCAGCTCTGGTGTGAACCTCAGTTGAAGGCACAGGCAGTCACTTACCTAAATCAGCTGTGGCACGCTCTGGCCGCGTGGCGATATTGGGGGGTAGGGTATGGCCTTAGCGGTCGGCGTCCCCGCTATTGGGGTTGGAAAGATCCACGCACAACCCTGTTGCTACCGCTGTGGTTACAACTCTTTCCTGATGCTAAGATTATTCACCTGCAGCGTCATGGGGTCGATGTAGCCCATAGCTTGCTAAGACGAAATCAACAGGTGACCGGGCAGTTGCGGGCAGCTTCATATCGTTCTGTCTGGCGGAGAACGGTTCGCCGCTTGCGCTGGTGGTTGCCGCAGCCGTGTCAGAATCGTTTTACCGAATCCTACCGCTGTCTGACTCTGGAGGGAGGTCTATCACTCTGGTCGCACTATATGGCACAGGCAGAGCAGTTTGAGCCGTTAGTTCCTGCTGAACAGTGGCTTAATCTTCGGTTTGAGTCGTTATGTGAGCAACCGGTGAATGAGCTACAACGCTGTTTTGAGTTTATCGGTATTGAAGTCTCCCGTTTAAAGTTACAACAATTAGCAACACAACTTCGGCCGGAATTAGCTGGCCAATATCGTCGGCACTCCCATTTACAGCAGTTCGCTGAGCAGCAACAGATAGCGTTGCAGCGGTTTAATTACTAACCTAAGCGGGTAAGAGTCGGGTTGTGTGATGAAACGGTGCTCCTTTTTTATCTTGCGTTACGGTCAACACCACCCCAACGCCATAAAAATTATCGATAACCTCGCCTGGCTCTTTGTTGATAAAGTGCTACGCATGGGTGTCGGTCTGCTGGTCGGCGTATGGCTGGCGCGCTATTTAGGCCCGGAGCAGTTTGGCCTGCTGAACTATGCGCTGGCACTACTGGCGCTCTTTAGCACTGTCGCTGCGGTGGGGCTTAATCCCATCGTAGTGCGTGAAAGTGTACATCAACCTGATGCGGCACCGGTTATTCTCGGATCTGCGCTGCTGTTACGCCTTATCGCCGGCAGTATCGCGATTATGGCGATGAATCTGACGCTGTATGCACTACGCCCCGATGACCCTTTAGCACAAATAAGTGTGCTGATTCTGAGTATGACACTGCTGTTCAGAGCCAGCGAGGTGGTACGCTACTGGTTTGAATCACAAGTACAGCTTCGTTATTGGGTTTGGGTCGAAAACAGCCTCTTTCTGCTAATGTCAGGCGTAAAAGTCGTGCTTATTCTGCATGCGGCGCCATTTATCGCCTTTATTTGGGTTATTCTGATCGAGGCAGGTCTGTTAGCCATCGGGGTAGGGTGGATCTACTGGTGCCGGACGCAGACTATCGCTTGGCGCGTTCGCTATGCCCGACTAAAGCAGCTACTGCACGACTCATGGCTGTTTATGTTTTCAGCCATGGCAATGGTGCTCTACACGCGGATTGATCAAATTATGCTCGGTGAGATGGTCGGTAACGATGCCGTAGGGCTCTATAGTGCCGCCACCCGTATCAGCGAGGCGTGGTACTTTATTCCGGTGATTATCGTCACCTCACTCTTTCCCGCTATCTTAAAGGCCAAACAGCGGAGTGAGTCGGCCTATTACCAGCGATTACAGCAGTTAATGGATCTGGTTATCTGGCTCTCGGTTGCGGTGGCGATAGCGGTGACACTGCTGTCGGACAGGCTGATAACGGGGCTGTTTGGTGAAGCGTATCAGGCCGCTGCCGGAGTCTTAGTGATCCACATCTGGGCATCGCTGTTAATGTCGTTAGGACTGGTTGGAGCGAAATGGTTTGTCGCCGAAAACCACGCGCTGTTCAATTTTCAGCGTACTGCTGTAGGGGTGGCGCTTAATGTGCTGCTAAACTGGCTGCTCATTCCTAAATACGGTATCGATGGTGCCGCTATAGCGACGCTCATCACCCATCTTTGGGTTAATTTGCTCTATGATGGGTTACAAAAAATGACTCGGCCGCTGTTTTGGCTCAAACTAGGTGGGTTAAATCCCCTTGCCGTGATAAGGCGTTTAGTGACCCTTGCGCTTTGGCTACGCTAACCCGACATGATTATGCCATGGTTTTTTTGAAAAATTGCCCGGCCGCTTGTCGGGCTGTGTAGCTAAGGCAGCGGGAATCACTGGCGGTTGAAAAAATCACTGGACAACATTGGGATGGGCCTGTTATTTTTGCTCGGGTTTGAACAAAAAAGAGAGCGGCCGCTAAAGTCGGCTTCAATTGTTATATGGATAGCGCATGAATTGTCCGGCTGAAGACGACACAGCAGGGCGGTAGCGTGGATAAAATCGGAAAAAATAAGTCATGAATCGTAGCGTAGCAGATACTCCTCCCCTTTCCCGTCAGGCACGGTTACAGGCTGATACCTATTTTCGAGTAATGCATCTGTTAGAGCAGCAGCCTGATCTGACGCAGAGAGAGTTAGCTCAGCATCTTGATGTCAGTGTCGGAGCGCTTAATTATTGCCTGAAAGCATTGAAAGAGAAGGGTTGGGTAAAGATGCAAAATTTTGCTCACTCTAAAAACAAGTTTGGCTATATCTATGTCCTGACACCAGCCGGTTTAGTCCATAAATCATCATTAGCTAAAGCCTTTTTAAAGCGAAAAATTGCTGAATATGAAGCCTTAAGAGTAGAGATAGAGGCCTTAAAATCAGATATTGAATGGTGTGATAATCATTAAACGACGCGACTATTCGACCCGTTTGCGTCGCAGCACTGCCTGTTTGCCTTGAAAAATGTGATCGATACCATCTACGACGCAGCCAGACACGCAAAGGTGGTCGGGATTGCAAAAGTGACTCCCAAAAGCGGCGTGAGGTAGATGAGCGGATACCGGATTTATTTGGGAATGACCACATGAAAGTATTAGTGACGGGTGCGGCAGGTTTTATTGGTTCTGCGCTGACTTTACGGTTATTAGAGCGCGGTGATACGGTCGTTGGTATTGATAATCATAACGACTATTACGATCCAAAACTTAAACAAGATCGCCTGGCTCGGCAAATTGATCATATTAACTACACGCACATTCGTGGTGATATTGCTGATCGGCAAACTATGGAAACTCTGTTTACAGAACAGAAACCACAGCGCGTCGTCAATCTGGCAGCCCAGGCAGGGGTGCGCTACTCACTTGAAAATCCGTTGGCTTATATCGACAGTAATTTGGTCGGTTTTGGTCATATCCTTGAGGGGTGTCGTCATAGACCAGCAACAGCCTATCCGGACTGGCAGAGTGATAATCCCGATTCCGGCACCAGCTATGCTCCATGGCGAATCTATAATATTGGCAGTAATAACCCGGAATCTCTAAATACCTACATTGAAACGCTGGAGAATTTTTTGGGTAAAACAGCACAAAAAGAGCTGTTGCCACTGCAACCTGGCGATGTACCCGATACCTATGCCGATGTCGACGATCTGATTCGGGATATTGGTTACAAACCTGATACACCTTTAGAGCAGGGTATGTAGGCATTTATTGAGTGGTTTAGAGCTTACTACTCAGAAAAATAGAAAACTTGTAAAAATATGAAAGCCGTTATTCTGGCGGGTGGATTGGGTACCCGCGTTGCCGAAGAGACCCATCTCAAACCTAAACCGATGATCGAAATTGGCGGCCGTCCGATCCTATGGCACATTATGAAAATTTACTCCGCCCACGGGGTCAACGACTTTATCATCTGCTGTGGCTATATGGGCTATGTGATTAAAGGGTATTTTGCGAACTACTTTCTGCACATGTCCGATGTCACCTTCTGTATGCGCACCAACCAAATGGAGGTGCATAATAAACGCGCCGAACCGTGGCGGGTGACGCTGATTGATACCGGCGATAACACCCTCACCGGTAGCCGGTTAAAACGGGTTGCCGACTATGTACAAGACGAAGAGGCCTTTTGCTTTACCTATGGCGATGGTGTCGCAGATGTCGATATCACCGCACCCATCGCCTTTCATCAACAGCACGGTAAACAGGCTACGGTAACGGCCGTACAACCCCTTGGGCGTTATGGCGCACTGGTCAGAACGGGGAATAGCGTAAGCGGATTTCAGGAAAAACCCCAAGTGACGGAGCATGGATTAACGGGGGATTTTTTGTACTGCATCCTGCGGTACTAAGCAAAATTCCCCATGAAAACTGCTCATGGGAAGGGGAGCCGCTGACCTAGCTGGCAGCTCAAAGCGAACTGGAGGCGTTTGAACGTCGGGGCTTTTGGCAACCGATGGATACCTTGCGTGATAAAAATCACCTTGAAGCGTTGTGGCAGAGTGGGCGTGCGCCGTGGAAGTGTTGGGAATGAAACTATTTAACAGCCTCTATGCTGGAAAAAGGGTATTAATTACCGGTCATACCGGCTTTAAGGGAAGTTGGCTAACTTTATGGCTACAACAGCTCGGTGCCCGAGTTGTAACCGTTCACTCTCCCTCCTTAATCTCCCTCTCCCGGCGGGAGAGGGTTGGGGTGAGGGGTAAAATTTAGCGGGGAGAGTGAACGGTTACCCCGAGTTTACGGTATCTCGCTGGAGCCTGAAACCGCCCCTAACCACTGCTCACTACTGGACTTAAATATAACTGCTGATTATCGCCTCGATATTCGCAACTACGACAGGTTAGCCAAAGCGGTCTCAGCGGCACAACCCGATATTGTGTTTCATCTGGCAGCGCAGCCACTGGTGCGGAGATCATATCGCCAACCACTGGAGACCTGGTCCACCAATGTCATGGGAACGGCAAATGTTTTAGAGGCGTGTCGCCATACGCCATCAGTGCAGGCAATCGTTACGATAACCACCGATAAGTGTTATGCCAATCAGGAGTGGTCATGGGGTTATCGCGAAATTGACCAATTAGGCGGGCATGACCCCTATAGCGCATCCAAAGCCGGTGCCGAATTAGTAGCTGCAAGTTACCGTTCCGCCTATTTTAACCAATCGGGTCAGCCCCTATTGGCCACAGCCCGTGCGGGTAATGTCATTGGCGGTGGCGACTGGTCAGAAGATCGACTGATACCCGATCTGATTCGTGCCATTGCATCAAAACAGATACTGGAAATTCGCTCACCCCAAGCGACTCGCCCTTGGCAACATGTACTTGAGTCGTTAAGTGGTTATCTATTGTTGGGGCAGCAACTTTTAGAGGGCAAAGCCGGTTATACTGAAGCATGGAACTTTGGTCCTGAACCGGATGGTAATCGCAAAGTCATTGAAATATTAACCCATATGCAGCAGCATTGGTCAGCAGTAGAGTGGCAAACGGCAGAGCAACCCCAACCGCACGAGGCGAACCTACTCTATCTTGATAGTGCCAAAGCGCGAACTAAACTGAACTGGCAACCGGTCTGGACATTAGAGCAGGCTCTGGAAAAGACAGTAGCGTGGTATCGAAATTGGATGGAAGAAGATTATATTTTGTCAAAGCAACAACTGAATGACTATATCCGTCAGGCTAATCAGAATAGAGCTGTCTGGATAACTGCATAAACCGAACAATTAATAGGGGAGTAAAATAAATGTATGCAATTGAGTTTGAAACCGAAGTAAGCGATGGTGTGGTTAAAATTCCCGAAAATTACAAATTAACAAAGAATCAGCATGTTAGAGTGGTTATTTTGCTTGAAAATCAAAACCAGGATGCAGAACTTCATGCACTATCGAATCACTCTGCCGGATTAGTAGAAGATTGGCTTGATTTAACTGAGGATGAGATATGGAGGTGACATCGTCCGAAGTGGTTTTATGTGAATTCTATTTTTCAGATTTTAAGCAGAATAAATTGCGGCCTGTGGTTGTATTTAAAGATAACTTACCATTTGATGATTTTGTCGGTATGGCTGTGAGCAGCAGAGTTGATCGATTAAATGATGATGAAATTATTATTGATGACTCTGATTTTATAGCAGGATTTTTAGTTAAACGCTCGAAAGTCATGGTAAGAAAAACATTTGTAATATCAAAGCAGGTTATTGTAAAAAATATGGCACGCTTTCAGAGTCAGCTTTCAAGAAAATACAATACCATTAGAGCGCTTTAACGGAGTTCATCTATGAACTGCCGCCACTGCCACACACCCCTACAACATACATTTATCGATCTGGGCTTTGCGCCGCCCTCTAATGCCTATCTGACCCAATCCGATTTATCAAAACCCGAAAAATATTATCCGCTAAAAGTGATGGTGTGCAATCACTGCTGGCTAGTCCAAACCGAAGACTATACCCAAGCCGATGAACTGTTTAATGCCGAGTATGCGTACTTCTCCAGTACATCAACCGGCTGGTTGAAGCATGCTAAAGCGTATGCCGAAAAGATGACAACGCTACTCCAACTCAATCAGCAGAGTCTGGTGATTGAAGTGGCTTCGAATGACGGTTATTTACTGAAAAATTTCGTTGAAAACAGCATACCCTGTCTCGGCATCGAACCGACAGATAGCACTGCCGATGCGGCTGAAAAGCTGGGTATACCGGTATTACGGCACTTTTTTGGTGAAAAATTAGCCAAGCAGTTAGCCAACGAAGGTAAACAGGCTGATCTCATCGCCGGTAATAATGTCTATGCCCATGTGCCGGACATTAATGACTTTACCAAGGGACTTAAAGCCGGATTAAAACCAACGGGCACGATTACACTGGAATTTCCGCATTTGATGCAACTGATTGCTCATAACCAGTTCGATACCATCTATCATGAGCACTTCTCCTACTTATCGTTACAAACCGTCAGTCAGATTTTTCAGAGTGTTGGATTACGCATTTGGGATGTCGAACAGTTATCAACCCACGGTGGCAGCCTGAGAATCTATGGTTGCCACGATGAAGATAAGCGTGCAACGACAGCTGCGGTAAACGAACTGTTAGCACAAGAGATCCAAAGTAGCTTACAGCAAGTCACTACCTATACCCAATTTCAACAGAACGCAGATCGGGTAAAAAATGATCTACTACAGTTTCTAATTGAACAGAAAGGGGCGGGTAAAACGGTTGCGGCTTATGGAGCTGCGGCAAAAGGCAATACCCTATTAAACTATGGTGGTGTAAAGCCCGATCGACTCCCGTTTGTCTGCGATGCAGCCCAAGCTAAACAGGGTAAATATATGCCAGGAAGCCACATACCCATTTTAGCGCCAGAGGCGATTCAGCAAGCAAAGCCCGATTTTATTCTGATTTTGCCGTGGAACATTGCTCCGGAAGTACAAAAGCAGCTAACCTATATTCGTGAATGGGGTGGAAGGTTTGTAGTAGCCGTGCCAATGATACAGCAAAATTAACAATCATCAGGAGAATAAGTGTCATGCGACAATTTGCAGCTGTTATTGAACATTGCACAGAAACTAATTTATATATCGGTTATGTGCCAGGATTTGATGGCGCTCATTCGCAAGCAGAGACATTGGATGAGTTACACTCTAATTTACAGGAAGTGATCGAGATGCTTCTTGAAGAGGGAGAGCCAAAATTGTCAACTGATTTAATTGGCATACAGAATATTGCCATTGCATAGATTATGGGAAATTTACCCGTATTAAAACCACAAGAGGTGATTGCTATTTTGCTAAAAATGGATTTTGTGGAGGTGAGGCAACGAGGTTCTCACAAACAGTTTCGCCATGCCGATGGTAGAACAACTACTGTTCCCATGCATAAAGGTCGGGACATTTCGCCGCTCCTGTTACGGAAAATTGCTGCGGACATAGGTCTGACCATGGCTGTTTTCATAGGTTCTAAATAACGAGTGCAGTAATATGGAGTGGTCAGAAGTTGTTGATAACCCGATGTTTGCCAACTTGCCGTTTAAGATAGAGTTAACTAGGTTCGGCAAAGTGCTTATGAGCCCAGCTTCGAATGAACATGGTTACATTCAAAGTCGATTGGTAACGCAGTTTGGGAAAAAAGAGAATGGCATTGTCATTACTGAATGCTCAATTCAAACCGCCGAAGGGGTAAAAGTAGCGGATGTGGCATGGTTATCCGATGATTTTGTCAAACAACATGGATTCACTACACCCTATCCAAAAGCACCGGAGTTGTGTGTTGAAATTATGCCGCCATCCAATTCGATGGTTGAAATGAACGAAAAAATCCAACTCTATCTGGCAACAGGGGCAGTAGAGGTTTGGGTTGTTCATGGTTTGGACAAAATTGAATGCCATAGCAAGAGTGGAATCATAGAGCAATCAAACATCTTTCCAAATTTATAACTAAATTTAGTAACTATTCAGGGGTGAATTTCCATAAACTCTGGCCACTTTCCATTGTAGAGCAGTCACAAAGCCTCAGCTGGGGATACCCCATTCTTCTGGCAGGTAGAGAGGTAGCTGCGAATTCTGGCAAACATCATAGCTCCCTCCTTTGAGCGGAAACATCCAGAGATTTTCTGCTGAACCTTGCTCATACGCAGATCGCGCTCTCCCTGATTGTTAGTAAAGGGCACTTCAAGCTCCACCATGAAGCGCAGGACATCCTCCTCGTACGCCAACAGGCGTTCCAGTAAGTTTCTGGATTTAGAACGCTTTAACCGTCCTCGCTGCCCTTTTTTTCGTTGAGACTCATCCGGAGGGGGTGTTTCGTTCTCACCCCTCTTCAGTATTTGCCGGTATCGCTCCCTGTAGCCTTCGACTGCTGCCGTATTGAGTACTCCCCCCGCCATATTCACGGCATCATTGATCTCCAGCAATAATGTTTGCATATCGTGAGCCCACTGAAACTTGTCCTGTTCCCAGGCTCGCTCCAGCTCTCTTATATGATGAGCATTACAGAGGACATGAATACACAGGAGTTGGTAGTAAGGTTTCCAGTGGTCATGGACCAAAATACCGGTATAGTTGGGAAGGACTCCCATATCCACAATAGCCTCCATGCCGCGTTTGTCATGAGGCATCAGCCAAGTCAAGGTGGCACTGCAGACAACATGAAGCCACTTTCTTTTCCCGCCAATGTTGATTCCGGTCTCATCGGCATGGAGAAGGAGTGACTTGGTGAGTTCACTTTTAACCCAGGTTTCAAAGGGAGCGAGCATCTCGTATACCTGTTTATTGAAATTGTAGATGCTGCCCGCACTCAGCGGGATGCCGAATTGATCTGTGAAGTGCTCCTCGATCCGATTGTAGGGTAGCAACTGAAAATTAGACATATAGACGGAGTGACTTTTAACCTCGGAACCATATTGGGTCTTGACCTTCACAAATTCCGGGAAAGGAGCTACCACTCGATTACCCTACCAATCTTCCAGAATCTCAGCCTGATACTCTGTCACCACTCTTGATATCTGGATATCGAAAATCTGACGGCGCTCATAACCGATGCATTGGAATTGACCGTCAGATGGGAGCATGGTCTGATCGACCTTGATCGGTACGATATAGTCCGGATCCTCTACCAACTCAAGATGATGACCTGTATGCCCATTCTGTCCACCGGGCTTTTTATCGGAGCCGGATTTGCCCCTCTTTTTGCGATTAGGATCGGTTGCCGGCGGCTTGCTGCTGTTACGGCTATTGAGTCCCAAGCGATTGAGCAGCAGCGTGACTAGCGTTAGCAGCAACTCCAGTGACATACGAAGTCCCGGAGAGAGGTTCTCCTCCTCTTCTGCAATCTGCTTTTTGACCTTCTCAATGGTCTCTTCGACATTGATGTTTTCGACTTTCAAGTGTAAATTCGCTGCTCAATCATTTACGATAGAGCAATGATATCACGGGATTTTAGATAGGATTTTTTCTCTCTGAGTGGCCGTATGCGGCGATTTCTTCACTGAACATATGGGGGGATGCCTGTTAGTTAAAGGAATGCGTTGTATCGCTTATTAAGGCAGGCTAATCGCGGATTTCTGACATACTGCAGACCGCTTCTGAAAATTCAGTTTTTGAGGAAAAACCCTGTCAAGCACTTTTTTAGATTTTTTTTACTATCTTACCCCCCCCCTGAGTAGTTACTCACCATTTAGGTTATGCAGCCTAAGTTATCAACTTAAAACGGAAGACAACCGGTCGTGCCCCTGATGTTGTTTTGAGTCCGTCCGGAATGGGTAGCTGTAGGCTATAATGCGGGGGAAGTATGTTGAAACTGAGGAGTAGAGGATATGAAATATGTTGCTGAAATCGATTGCCCACCAGAAATTTTACTGGGACTTCATGTCGATGTCAGTCAGTTTGCTGAAATGATCCGTTTTAAAGCGGCGATAGCACTGTTCAAAGAGGGACAGCTCTCTTCCGGTATGGCGGCGCGCTGGTGCAAAATATCGAGAGTTCAGTTCTTAATGAGGGCGATGGATAGTGGTGGAGCAGAGTTACTGGAAAATAGTGAAGACGATTTTTTGCGGGAGATTGGATTGCTTTAATGGTAGTCATCTCAAACACTACACCCTTTATCGCTTTAAGCAGTGTCAAGTTACTGCACCTTTTGCAGCAATTCAGAGTCACCGCCAAACCAGCATCACTACATAGCCTCGCTTTCTTGGCGACAATAACACCCCCTCTTCTCAACATTTCCTTGTTGAAAAGTCAGCTATTTCAAATTGTACAGCAGTGTTGAGTGAGCTTGTCTCCAGTGTGTAATGAGGGTTATCCCGAATTTCGGAGCGGGGATCTCCATCGTCTTTTAATTGATGAGTCGAATCTGGCAGGGGCGCCCGGTGAGTTGGGCTAATTTCGTTACCGACAGTTTTCGTTCAGTCATAACGGCAATCATCTTTCCCCAGATGCGCTTTAAGGTCATCTTCCCCTGCATAACACTTTGAAATGTCTTGCTCAATACCAGTAACTGATTGATGATGTGAGCTATTTGCAAGCACTGGTAGTAATTCTTGGTCGCCAGATAACTCACCCGTGAAAATTTGTGCTCTAATGCATATCCATGATTTTTTTGGGTATTAAAGCCTTCGTTCTCTATTTTCCAGCGTAAGCGTCCGGTACGGCTCAATTCCGGTGCCGTATTCCAGTTGATGGGATAGGAGCTAATGTGAACGAACCGATTTTCAGTTATCTGCCCCTCTTTGTCGGTGGTTGTCTCTATGCATTCCAGCCAGTGTAGTTTCACGCCATGATAGTCAATATCGTTAATCCATATATAGTTTTGCTCAATGACATTATCCTGTTGCCGTATAATGATTTTTCGTTGATTGCCGGATGTTAACTGGCACAAGGATTTAACCTCTTCCCAAACAGATGGCAGATTGCCATCCTTGAAGGTGACTATCCAGCCCCAACCATACTCTGAGCAAATTTCGAAGAATCCCTGATAAGGATAGAGTCCATCGGCAACCAGACAGACGGGTAGACGCGGAAACGCCGATTTCAACTTTTTTGCTAGGCGTTTGAATGCCTTACGCTCACAATCCTGTTTGTCATAGTTGCCCTCTTCGGGGTTTTCCAGCCACTCTGTGGCAATGGAGATGGCGAAGCCGTTAGCGGTAATCAGTTTGGCCTCTAAAACCATGTTATGCCAGCTACTTTTACCGCTGCTGTAGTCTTTGTGCAGCGCCTGATCATGGGGACACTCTGTAAAACTATGAATCCCGCTCGCATCCACCGCGATGACAAACCATTCACCAAACAGCCGTTGATTGTGGAATATCTTCTTTTTCAACAGCGCCCTAACCATGGATTGAGTCAGTTTTTGCAGTTGATCCTCCGTGAGTTGTCGCATGATATTATCGACGGTATCCATATGAGGTAGCGGCATTTTGAACAACCGCTGGTAGTTTTTGCGAAAGCGTTTCTCTTCGCGCAGATTATTCATTTCATTACGAGAACCGGCTTTAAAGAGAAACATGGCAATGCAGGCCGTAATAAGAGCCGCCAAATCATAATTGGTAGATGTCCGGCACTCATCCAGCTCTCTCATCTGCTCAAAGAGAGCAGGAAAGAAGTGTGTGATGGTCAGGTGGAGTTGATAGACGACATCTTTGCGCTGTAATTTACGTTTATTCCGATTCTTTTTTTAGACCGGACGGATTGGTTCGAAGCTGATTTTCGTGCAGTTGACATGCGGTTACCTCTCAAAATTGAAGATATATGGCTATTTTTGCTGGAAAAAATAATTTTTTTGCCAATGTAAGTTTATGAAGTTAGTCGGTTATGGAGCTGCCCCTGAATTGCTGCCGTCATCGTCTAGACTGTACGACACCAAAATGAAGCGGTATTCTGATCGAAGATTCTAGGTTCAGTTGGCTTGAGCAAAAACAGAATATTGCGTGCAATGCATCCGTTGATTACAATGCATTCATTGTTGTCAATCGTGGAGCGACTCATGAGTACCCTAACCGTTCGTAACCTGGACGATGCCATAAAATTGGGCTTGCGCATGCGTGCCGCACAGCATGGTTGGTCTATGGAACAGGAGGTGCGCTACATCCTGCAAACCGTGGTGTCTGGTACTCCCCCTGAAGCTCCGGCGACAAGTTTCGCTGAACGGGTGAATCAGCGGTTCAAGGGGTTGGGTGCTAATGATCTGCCTATTCCTCACAGGCAAGCGCCCCGCCCTGAGCCCGATGCCTCATGAGCAATGCTTATTTGCTCGATACCAATGTGTTGTCAGAACTGATGCGTGAGAACCCTGCTGGCAGCGCCTCTATGATCTCTCCTGGTACATACGCTGCCTGAATGAATACATCGCCCGCGAGGCCAATGCCGAAGACAAGGTCAAAGGACGATTCTGGGAGGGGCGCTTCAAAAGTCGTAACCTTACGCCACCATAGCGTAAAAAGCCCCGAAAAATTTGTTTCAATCGCGACACTGGAGAGTGGCCAACAAATCGTGCTCTACCAGACCGATATCGGCCATGCCGGAGAGTTGATCGATGAGATTCTGCGTCTGCGCCATTCCGGGTTACCCAAACCCACTATCATGTGCGATGCGCTCAGTCACAATCTGCCTACGGTGCTGGATGAAACACAGCGACACGATACATTCTGCAACAGCCACTGTAGGCGGGGGTTTGTGGATGTGGCAGAGCTGCATCCGGATAACGGCCCATGGGTGTTAGCGCTCTACGACCCGGTGTGGCACCACGATGCTCACTGCAAGGAGGAGAAGTACACCCCGGCAGAGCGGCTGGCTTACCATCAGCAGCACTCACTGCCGCTGATGGCGCAGCTCAAACAGTGGGGCGAGGCGCAGATTGAGAGTGGCGATGTCGAGGAAAACAGTCCGCTGGGCAAAGCGATCCGCTATCTGCTCAACCACTACGACAAATTGACCGGATTTTGCCGCATTGAGGGGGCGCAAATCGATAATAACCAGATGGAGCGCATGCTCAAGCTGGTGATTCGGGGACGGCGTAACAGTCTCTTCTTCAGAACGCTCGGCGGAGCCGGTGTCGCCGATGTCATTCTCTCTCTGGTCGCTACTTGCTATTTGGCCGGGGTCAATCCGTTTGATTACCTGGTGGCGTTGCAGCGTTATGCCCATCAGGTTAATCGCCACCCACAGTTGTGGTTCCCTTGGAACTATCAGCAGACACTGGCATCGTTGTCAGTTCCCCTGAAGGCTGCGGCTTAACCGAGCCCACTCCCTCCCTCTGTTTAAGTCTATCAGGCCGGCCCCGGGGCTGTTACGCTATGGTGGCGTAAGGTTACAATTAAACAGAAGCTGATTAAACCGGGCAAAAAGTTGCCGCCAGTTTTTCCCATCGTGATCTATAATGGCGACACACCCTAGAGTGCGGCACGCAATGTGAATCAGTTAATTGAAGCCGTTCCCGGTGGATTACAGATCTATATGCCAAGCCAGCGCTACCACCTGCTCGACGAGGGGCGTACCGCATACGATATCGCCAATAACCACTTTAGTGATATTCTGGAGTTGGAGAATAATCCGGATCTAAAGCAGATAGAGGCCGTGGTCGCCCGGCTGACTAAACAGCTTAAGGGGGAGCACAATCGTGAACTGCGTCGCGCTTTTACTATCTGGATTAACCGTATGGTACTTAAACGCCTGGCACCGGCGGACAAACTACCCAAAATCAATGAGTTAAGCGAGGTACAATCGATGTTAGCGGAGCGAATGACCCAGTTGACCGAAGAGTGGAAACAGCAGGGGGTACAGCTGGGGGTACAGCTAGGGGAAAAGCAGGGCGTGCAAAAAGGTGAGCGCAAAATATTAGAGCGGCAAATCATCCGCCGTTTTGGTTTTAATGCGCTCAGTAACGAACTACGGCAGAAGCTGGCAAGCGCCACAATCGAAGAGCTGGAGCAGTGGGGGGATAATATTTTAGATGCCCAAACACTGGAAGAGGTGTTTTTGTAGGAAATAGATATAATGGAGTGGTCAGAAGTTGTTGATAACCCGATGCTTGCCAACTTACCGTTTAAGATTGAGCTAAACCGGTTTGGCAAACTATTGATGAGTCCGGTATCGAATGAGCATGGCCGTGTACAAATGCGCTTAGGTACCCGTTTAGCTCAGAAAAATAGTGGTGAAGTGATTAGCGAATGCTCTATCCAAACCAGTAGAGGCGTTAAAGTTGCCGATGTAGCTTGGCTTTCCGATTCATTTGTGGCGCAGTACGGTTTTACAACGCCCTATCCCAAAGCGCCGGAGTTATGTGTTGAAATTGTGTCTCCATCTAACTCAATGGAAGAGATGCGAGAGAAGATTCAGCTCTATCTGGAAGCGGGTGCGGTAGAGGTATGGATTGTAAAGGGGTTGGATAGTGTGCAGATTTTTAATGTGGCAGGCGAAGTGGAGCAATCGCAATACTTTTCGGTATAGCAATCCTGGTCAATGTAATTCATCAGATAATTGATAAGATTAGATGTACTATATTTAAGTCCGTCCCGACCTAAGGAGCGCAATAGATGCCCACGATCAGCATACTCTACAACAGGGCAGACATGGCTCGGGCTAGGTGCCTTTGTAGAGAAGATAAGCTCGTCTTTTAAAGGTGCTAGTGAGATGAAGTTCAGCACGGTCTGCCTCCCCGATTTTGCTAATTAGCTTATAATCGAAACTCATCTAAAAAATCAGGCAGAGCACCATAGCGAGGAAAATAGTTATCAGATTCTGTCTGTTCTATGATCCATTGAATCACATCCAATGGCTCTTCACCCGCAGCGAGTTTTTCATCCTCCTCTTTGTATAAGAATTTGATCCATCCCCTTGGTTCATCTTCTAATTCGCAGCTTTTAACAGTTGAGATAACTGATTTTATTCGCTCTATTTTAATCTCAATATTGTTAATCTTTTTCTGTCTGTTTATTAGCTCGTGTCGCATAAAGTCTATCATTCTGGCTGAGTCTTTCCATTTGGTCTTTAAATGGTTAACTATGGCTAAGATAGTCTCTTGGCCTAACTCCCCGCTATGGACTTGATCGTCAACAAATATCCCTTCGGATAGCACAACAAAGATAACTTTTTTATCGGCGCTTTTTCTACCTTCTCCGTACGCATATTTTCCATTGCTATCGAGATAGATTTCATCAAAAAAAACCTGCACTCCTGCCATGCTACCCGACACTAAATCACCACGATAATAATCATTTAATAGGCAGTCAAAACGCTTACTCTGTAACGCTTGTTCGCGTCCATCAATCTCTACATAAAATGAATCAAACATTCCCATTTTCTAACTCTCCTGAAATGGTTTTTCCCGCTGAGCCTAGAGAGGCCAGATGGGGTATGACAGCCAAGTTGACGAAGAAGGGTGGGGCGTTGGTGGAGTTGAAACGACTCTAGGCGCGCTGCCGCCACACTGTGTCACGGGCGGCAAGTGAGGTCGCGGGGAGGGGAATAACGCTCTCTCAGAGCTTGAGAATTGTAACGACCGTCCAGCCGCTCGGTCAACGCCGTTATTAAAATATTTAGCAGAATAGGGCCTACTCCTCTACTATAAGCTAATAAGCTAATGGTAAACTGCCCCCCTCTTTAAAATTTAACGCTTTGACAGGAGCCCATGTGAGTCACGCTACCTCCCCTTCCCGACGAGAGTCGATTCTGGCCCAGCTACAACAACTGATGGCAGAGGCGATGCCGACTGCCCCCTCTGAGGCCGATATTGATCTGCCCTTTTTGGAGATGGGCGCTAACTCATTGATGTTAATGGATGTGCAACGCACAGTAGAGAAGGAGTATGGCCTGACCCTGACCATCACCCAATTTTTTGAAGAGCTGACCACCATCAATGAGCTGGTGAGCTATATCGATACCCAGTTGGCCAGTCGTGACCCTGCGCCTACCGCGACAGCCAAGCCTAAACCTGAACCGCTACCTGCGCCCGCTCTGTCAGCGCCAGCGCTACTGCCAGTGACTCAGGGCTCTGCGTCAGAAATCGAGGCAATATTTGCCGCTCAAATGCGCACTGCCACCGAGGTGATTAATCGCGTGGTGCAGCAGCAGTTACAGTTTCTGCAAGGGGGGGAGGCGATACCTCACACAGCTACGGCTGCCGCGCCCCCCCCTTCTCGTCCAACGACGGCCCAACCTAAATCGTCGGCGGCGCAACAGCCGAATAAAATGCTCTCGCCGCTAGAGATTCGGGCCAGAGGGCTAACGCCGACCCAGCAGGCCCACTTAGAGTCGCTGATACAACAACTTAATCAACGCACGCTACAGTCGAAACAGCAGGCCGATCACTATCGATCGGTACTCGCCGACAGTCGCGCCTCAGTCGGGTTCCGTTTTACGACTAAAGAGATCCTCTATCCGATTGTTGGCAATCGCTCTAATGGGGTGACGGTGTGGGATATCGACGGGAACGCCTATCTCGATATCAGTATGGGGCAGGGGGTGAGCTTTTTCGGCCACCACCCCGATTTTATCGATGCGGCGTTAAAGGCCGAAGGGGAGGAGGCGATCCAGATGGGGCCACGACCCCACAATACCGGTGAAGCGGCCGCGCTAATCGCCGAGATGACCGGCTTTGAGCGCATCACCTTCACCAATAGCGGTACCGAGGCGGTAATGGCGGCACTGCGGTTAGCGCGTGCTCACACCGGTCGCGATAAGATTGTGATGTTTGAGGGGGCCTACCACGGCCACGCCGATAGCGTGATGGGGCTCTCGGAGCGGGGTGAGAACTACACCATTACCACGAAACCGGTCTCCCCGGGGACACCACAAGGGGCGGTCGCTGATCTGTGGGTGCTCCCCTACGATAGTGAAGAGGCGCTCGACTTTATTCGCCACCGTGGTGCCGAAATCGCAGCGGTAATCGTCGAACCGATACAGAGTCGCAATCCGAAACTACAGCCGCGAGCCTTTTTACACCAGCTACGCCAGCTGACTCGTGAGGTGGGGGCGTTGCTGATCTTTGATGAGATGATTACCGGCTTTCGAGTCCATCCTCGCGGAGCGCAGGGGTGGTTTGAAGTGGAGGCCGATATGGCCACCTACGGCAAGCTAGTCGGAGGCGGCATGCCGATAGGGGTCGTCGCTGGGCCGGCGGCGATTATGGATCGAATCGACGGCGGGCCGTGGCGCTATGGTGACAACTCCTACCCTGAAGTGAATCGGGTCGTCTTTGGCGGCACCTTCTGCCAGCACCCTTTAGCGATGAGTGCCGTGGTGGCGGTAATGCGCTACCTAAAACAGCAGGGGCCGGCGCTACAGCAGCGGTTAAACCGGATGACGAGCGACATGGCGACTGAACTCAATCAGTGGTTTGCCGCCGAAGAGGTGCCGATTGAGGTGGTTTGGTTCGGATCGCTATTTCGGTTTGAGTTTAAAACTAACCTAGAGCTGCTGTTTTACCATCTGCTTTTGCGCGGTATTTTGATTTGGGAGTGGCGCAACTACTTTCTTTCAACAGCCCACAGCGAAGCCGATGTAAAACGGGTGATTGAGGCGGTGAAAGAGAGCGTGCTGGCCCTACGGGAGGGGGGCTTTTTGCCGCCAAAAAAGGGGGCTAGGGAGGGGGCGGTGCGCTATCCGCTCTCTTTGGCGCAGCAGCAGTTGGCCGCTTTAGCACAGATATCTCCCCAAGGCTCGATGGCCTACCATGTCTCACCGCTCTTAAAGTTAACCGGAGCGGTTGATAAAGCTGCGCTACAGCAGGCGCTACAGCAGGTGGTTGCCCGCCACCCCGCCCTGCGTACAACGATCGATGTGGTTAAAAAAGAGCAGCAGATTAACGCGCTCGAACTGCCACTGCCCGCTATCGATCTACGCCAGAGTCAGGCACCTGAACAGGCGGCGGCAGAGTGGTTGTCGCAGCACGCTCAAACCCGATTTGATCTCACCACCGGCCCGCTGTTTGTAGCCCATCTACTCCAGTTAGGGGAGCGTGACTATCGGCTAGTACTGAAAGGACACCATATTATTGTCGATGGGCTATCGATGAATCTTATCGTGCAGGAGCTGGCGCAGTTCTACAGTGCCCATCTCACCGCTGAGACGGTGACCCTACCGCAGCCGCTCCCTTTTAGCGCCTATCTACAGTGGCAGCAGCAGCAGAGCTTCTCGGTGGCCCAAGCCTACTGGTTGCAGCAGATCGATCCGGCCATGACACCGCTGGAGTTACCGGCCGATCGCCCTGAACCGACGCTTAAGAGCTATCGCGGGGGGCGCATCAGTCGTCCGATTGGGGTTGAGCTGTTGCGTTCGGTGAAAGCGTTGAGTCGAGCCGAGGGGTGTACCCACTTTATGACGCTACTAGCGAGCTACGCCCTCTGGCTACATCGGTTAAGTGGTCAATCGGAGCTGTTAGTCGGCATGCCGGTCGCCGGTCGCTCGTTAGAGGGGGGGGAGAGTGTGGTGGGCTACTGCACCCATCTGATTCCGATCCGCTCCCATTTTGAGGCCGAACAGCCGTTTAAAAGCTATCTGCGCACGATTCGCACTACCCTGTTGCAGGGGTATCAGCATCAGGACTACCCCTTCTCTCGCCTGATGGAGAGCTTGGCGCTACAGCGTGATGGGCGTCACGCCCCGTTGGTTAGGGCGCTGTTTAATCTAGACCGCCCCGGAGAGGCGCCGCCGATGGCCGATTTGACGGTCGAGTGGCTATCGCAGCCGATCTACTTTACCGCCTTTGAGGTGATCTTTAACCTCACTGAATTGGGTGAGGCGATGGTGTTGGAGTGCGACTATAACGCCGATCGTTTTGAGGCGACGACCATTAGCGCCTGGCTAGAGGGTTTTCTCGCCCTGCTACAGGGGATTGTGGCCACGCCGCAGCGCTCTGTCGCCACCTTACCGCTACTTTCGACCGCGCAGTGGCAGCGGTTGATCATCGACTTTAATGCCACCGAGGTGCCGCTGCCGCCGGTCAGCTCGGTCATTGAGCTGTTTGAGGCCGAAGTGGCCAACGCGCCAGCGGCGACGGCTCTACGCTGGTCGGGAGGGGAGCTTACCTATCTTGAACTTAAGCAGCAGGCAGATGCGCTAGCGTACCACTTAGCGGTGGCTGGGGTGAGGAGCGAAGCGATTGTCGCGCTCTGTCTGTCGCGCTCGCCGACGCTAGTGGTGGCGATTTTGGCGATACTAAAGAGTGGCGGTGCCTATCTGCCGCTCGACCCCGACTATCCGCCCGAGCGGCTTACCTTTATGTTGCAAGATTCGGGGACGCAGCTACTGTTGAGCGAGCAGAAGCAGCTTGCGCGGCTAACTCTGCCCACTGGGGTCACCGCCGTTGAGCTCGATGGCGTCGAGGCCGCTTGGTTAACGGGGGAGTATCGCGCCCCGCAGATTATCACCACACTCGACTCACTCGCCTACCTTATCTATACCTCCGGCTCGACCGGACGACCGAAGGGGACGATGTTGACCCAACGCGGCTTGGTGAACTATCTCAGTTGGGCCGTAGCCTACTATCGGACTCGCGAGGGGCGTGGCTCGCCCCTGCACAGCTCAATCGGTTTTGATGCGACGATTACCAGCCTCTTTACCCCGCTGATCTCTGGGCGTCTGTTACAGCTACTGCCAGAGGGGGGGCGGGAGATCGACTCTATTCGCCAAGCGCTGCTCGGTGAGGCGGGGGAGGGGAACGACTGGTCGTTAGTTAAGCTCACCCCGGCCCATCTGGAGCTATTAAATGCCCTGCTCCCGCCTGAGAAACTGGCCGGATTGAGCCGCTATCTGGTGCTCGGTGGTGAGGCGTTACTGGGCAAAACGATCCATGTTTGGCGGCAGCACGCCCCCGATACCCATATCATCAATGAGTATGGCCCGACCGAGACGGTGGTAGGGTGCTGCATCTACGATGATCGCCGTCCTGAGCCGACAGCCGCCGCGGTGCCGATTGGCCGCCCTATTCAGAATACCCGCCTCTACCTACTCGATAGCCGTTTACAACCGGTCGCCGAGGGGGCCGTCGGCGAGCTCTATATCGGTGGTGCTGGAGTGGCGCGGGGCTATTTAGGGCGAGAGGCGTTGACCGCAGAGCGTTTTATCGATATCGCTAATAGCGGTCTGAACAGTGGCCCGATAGCCGTGCCACAGGAGAGGCTCTATCGCAGTGGCGATCTGGCTCGAATGGGCAGCGACGGTAACCTACGCTATCTTGGCCGAGTCGATAACCAGATTAAGCTACGCGGCTACCGCATTGAGCTAGGTGAGATCGAACAGGCGCTGATAGCGCAGAGGCAGGTTAAAGAGGCGGTAGTGGTGCGACAGCAGCGCAGCGAGCACGATCAGCGCCTCTTAGCCTATCTCGTCGTCGAGGCGGCGAGTACCGCGCCCGAAACGGAACTGCGACAGGCGCTAGCGCAGCAGCTACCGGAGTATATGATTCCCGCGCGGTTTATCTTTCTGCCACAGCTACCGTTGACCCCTAACGGTAAGGTTGATCGGGCGGCGCTGCCGCAGCCGACTGTTGAGTCGGGAGGGGCGGGGGCGCTGCTCTCTCCCCGCTCGCAGGCCGAGCGCCAAATCGTTGCGATCTGGTCGCAGCTTTTGGAGCGGGAGAGTATCGGCGTGGAGCAGAACTTTTTTGAGATAGGGGGCCACTCGCTACTGGTGCTACCGCTTAGCGAGCAGCTCTCGGCGCAGTTTAACCGCAGTGTCGAGCCGGTCGCTATCTTCCAATATCCGACGGTGGCGATGCAGGCCCGTTGGCTAGCGGGAGAGGAGATAACCGCGAGCGGGGGGGGGCAGCGTAAGCGTCGTAGCAGTGAGAGACGACGGCAGGCGCTAGGTGGGGGCAGATGATCAACGCCGCGAGGGGGCAACGGTTACTGCTGCCGCTGTTAGTGGTGAGTGTCGTGCTGCTGTGGCAGAGCCCTGTGATCTATCCGCTAAAACTGCTGGTGATCTTCTTTCATGAGATGTCCCATGCCTTGATGGCGCTCGTTACCGGGGGGCGGGTCTATTCGATGGAGGTCAATAGGTTGCAAGGCGGCTTGGTGCAGTCGAGCGGCGGATCACGATTTCTGATCTTAACCGCCGGCTATCTCGGTTCGCTCTTTTGGGGGGCGCTCATCTACCTGCTAGCGCTACACAGCTCGCGTGATCGCTGGATTGCGGCTCTACTCGGGGTGGTGCTGTTAACCATTACCCTGCTCTTTGTTCGTAACGGTTTTGGGGTGGTATTTGGTCTGTTGAGCGGGGTGGCGCTACTACTCTTAGCTCGCTTTGGTCAGCCGTGGTTGAACGATCTGGTGCTGCGTCTTATCGGCATTACCAGTCTGCTCTATGTGCCGCTCGATATTATTAGTGACACGCTGTTACGCTCCCATCTGCTCTCTGATGCCCGTATGTTGGCCGAGGAGTTTGGTGGTAGTACGATCCTTTGGGGCATCCTTTGGTTGGTGATAAGTCTGATAGTGATCTATTGGGTATTGCGCAGCCGACAGCGTATCGAATTGAAATCTAACTAGGAGTCTATCTATGTCTGAACAGGGTGTTCCCCCGCTTGCGGTCGTGGGCATGAGTCTGCGTGCCCCTGGAGCTGATAATCTACAGCAGTTTTGGCACAACCTCTATCATGGGATCGAGTCGATCACCTTTTTTAGTGAGGCTGAGCTGCGTCAGGCGGGAGTGAGTCAGCGCGAGTTGGACGATCCTGACTATGTGGCCGCAGCCGGCCGACTCGACGGGGTGGAGCTATTCGATGCCGCCTTTTTCGACTTCACCCCGCGTGAGGCGGAGATTCTCGATCCACAGCACCGCCTGCTTCTGGAGGGGAGTTGGCAGGCGTTAGAGCACGCCGCTATCGATCCGCAGCGGTATGAGGGGCGGATTGGCCTCTTTGCCGGCGTGGGGTTTAACGGCTATCTGCTGCACAATCTGCTCGGCCATTCAGAGCTGCTCCAGAGCGTTGGGGGGTGGCAGCTAACTTTAAGTAACGATAAAGATTTTGCCGCTACCCGCGTCGCCTATAAGCTCAATTTGCAGGGGGCGGCGGTGTCGGTCAATAGTGCCTGTTCAACCTCTCTAGTGGCGACTGCGATGGCGTGTCAAAGTCTGCTAAGTTACCAGTGCGATGCGATTATCGCCGGAGGGTGCTCGATCCATCTGCCGCAAGATAGAGGCTACCTCTACAGCCATGGGGGTACCCTCTCGCCCGATGGCCACTGCCGACCGTTTGATATTAACGCCGCCGGTACCATCGATGGCAACGGCGTGGCGCTGGTGGTGCTAAAGCGGCTGGAGGACGCTATCGCTGAGGGTGATACCATTCATGGCCTCATTCGCGGCTTTGCGACCAATAATGATGGTTCGGTGAAGGTCGGCTACACCGCGCCGAGCGTGGAGGGGCAGAGCGAGGTGCTACAGGAGGCCCTAGAGCTGGCCGATCTGCCGCCGGAGGCGATAAGCTATATCGAGACCCACGGCACCGGTACCGATTTGGGCGATCCGATTGAGATTAGTGCCCTAAAGGCGATCTATGGCCGTGAGGGGGCACCGCGCTGTATCCTCGGTGCGGTGAAGAGTAATATCGGTCATCTTGATACAGCCGCCGGTAATGCCGGCCTGATTAAGACGCTGCTAGCGCTACAGCAGCAGACGATTCCACCAACACTCCACTTGACCGCCCCTAACCCCAAACTAGGCTTGGAGGGGAGTCGGTTTCAGATCAATCACCAGCGAGAGCCGTGGCCGCAAGGTGCTGTGCCGCGCCGTGCCGGCGTGAGCTCGTTCGGGATTGGAGGCACTAACGCCCACTTAGTGGTCGAAGAGGCACCGCAGCTCCCCCCCTCTCCAGAGCCGCCCGCTTGGCTGCTGCTGCCACTTGCCGCGAAGAGTGCCGCTGCCCTAACGGAGCTATCGGAGCAGCTAGCGGACTATCTGCACCACCACCCCGAGCTCAATTTGGCCGATGTTGCTGCCACGCTACAGTTAGGACGGAGCCACTTTAACCAGCGACAGGCGTGGGTTGTCCCGGGGGGCGATCTAGCCGTAGCGGTGGCGCGACTGCGTCAGAGCGACTCCCCTTGGCAGGTGGGTGGGATTGTGCGTCAGCGACAGCTAAAGCCGATTTTTCTCTATCCGGGGCAAGATGCGCAGTTTGTCAATATGGCCGCCGGTCTCTATCGGGATGAGCCGCAGTTTCGGGCAGCGCTGCAGCCCTGTATCGAGCTGGCGCAGCAGCGCTACGGCTATGATCTACTGGCTCGACTCTATCCTGAGGGGGTGGCGCAGGCGCAACCGGCGCTCGATCAAGGCGCGACCACTGAGCCGCTGCCGCTCTTTGCGGTGGAGTATGCGCTAACTGAGCTGTGGCGTAGCTGGGGGGTGGAGCCGCAGGCGCTGTTTGGCTACTCGTTAGGGGAGTATGTTGCGGCGGTGGTGAGTGGGGTACTCTCGCTAGAGGATGGCATCGATCTGGCGATGGCTGGGAGTGCGCTACTAAAACAGATGGCGCCGGGGGCGATGATCGCGGCGGCCGCTTCAGCCGAGCAGTTAAGGCCGCTGCTGCTAGCCGATACCCACATTGCGCTGGTGATGGCAGCTAATCAGTGTGTTGTCGCCGGAACGGTGAGTGGCATGGCGGCGCTGCAACAGCAGCTTGAGGGGGCGGGGGTTCACTGGCGCGAAGTCGGGATGGGGCTACCGTTCCACACCCCGCTGATGAGCCCCTTTTTAGCCCCCTTTAAAGAGCTCTTAGAGCGAGTGCAGTTCCACCCGCCGCAGATCCCCTACCTCTCTTCGGTGACCGGCGAGTGGATCACTGCCGAGCAGGCGACTTCGCCCGACTACTATCTGCGTCTAGCGGCCGAGCCGTTACAGATAGAGGCGGCGCTCAATCGGATCTTGACCGAGCTGGCCACCGCCGGTGTGGGGGTGGTGCTGGAGATTGGGCCAGGTCAGCTCTTCACTCCGCTCGTGCTGCAACACGCTGCGCGTCCCGACTGGCTCGCGGTGATCGCCTCTCAGCACGATCCGCGCTATAGCCGTCTTAGTGACTCCCCCCACGAATCGACCCCGGCACTCTTAACTGCGCTAGGGCGGCTCTGGAGTGAGGGGGTCGAAATCGACTGGGCTCAAGTCGCTAGCGAGGGGCGCAGGCGGCTGCCGCTGCCGGGCTATCCGCTACAAAAGCGGCGTTTTTGGATCGAGCCGGCAACGGCTGTGGCGATGGCAGAGGACAAAAGCGGTAGAGAGGCTAAAAACGGTAGAAAGAGTGACATTGGCGACTGGTTCTACCGCTTGCAGTGGCTTCGAACCCCCCTACCTACCGCCACGCCGCAGGGGCGATGGCTGCTGCTAGGTCGCGACCTGTCGTCTCTGGAGAGGATAGCTGCGGCACTACAACACTCAGGCTGCGAAGTTGTGCAGCTACAACACCAGCCACACCAATCACTTAGCGGCTCGGGGGGGCTATTTTCGGGAGATATCACCGATCATGAGCTGCTGCAGGCACTCTTTACCCAGCTCAAACCGCACGCTCCCGACCATATTCTCCATCTCGATCTCTGGGGGTTAACACTAGAGGAGGAGCCGATGAAACAGGCTGCCTTCTACGCCGTTACCGCCTTGGCCAGGGCACTCGGGCGACACTATCTGTCCCATGCGCCGGAGTTGATTCTGCTAGCGGATGGCTTGGTTGAGGTGACGGGGGAGGAGCCGCTCTTCCCAATGAAGAGTAGCGCCCTAGGGCCACTGAAAGTGATGACTCAAGAGTACCCTGATCTCACCACCCGAGCCATTGATGCCCCAACCGAGGCAGCGTTAGCGCAGCTACTGCCGCTACTCGCTGAGGGGGAGAACGGTACCACGGTTGCGCTGCGGGGGCGTTACCGCTGGCAGCTCAGCTTTACCCCCACCCCCCTGCCGCCGGTGACCGAGATACCGCAGCGACTACGACGAGGGGGTGTCTATCTCATTACGGGTGGTTGGGGCAATATCGGCCTGACGCTGGCTCGCTATCTGGCCGAGACGGTGCAGGCAACATTGATCTTAACCGGTCGTAGCGCCCCACCGCCGCAGGCGCAGTGGCCGCAGCTACTAGCCGATAGCTCGATAAGTGCTAAAACGAGAGCACAGATAGTACAGCTACAAGCGATAATCGCCGCTGGGGCAGAGCTACGGCTACTCCAGGCCGATGTGGCCGATCCGATCGCAATGGCCGAGCTGTTTGCGAATGTTAACGCTCAATTTGGTTCGATTCATGGCGTCATTCATGCCGCTGGTATTGTGGGGGAGGCGTCGTTTGCTACCCTAAATGAAGATCACTCTCCTGCCATTATCGAGCAGCAGTTTCGGCCTAAAGTAGAGGGTGCCTTGGTATTGGCGCAGCTATTAGCTGAACAGCCGTTCGACTTCTGCCTCATCTGCTCCTCGTTATCGTCGATTTTAGGGGGACTTGGCTTTAGCACCTATGCCGCCACTAACCTCTATGTCGATGCCCTGTGTAACGCTCTAAATCGACAACAGCCGGGGCGCTGGTTGGCGGTTAACTGGGAGGGGTGGGATTTTGAGAACGAGGCGGCACCAGCGACAGCCGATCATCTGGCGGCCCTAGAGTTAGGGATGCAAGCAGAGGAGGGGAGAGAGGCATTTGCCAGAGTGTTAAACCAGCCCCAACTAGAGCGAATTGTGATCTCCAGTGCCGATCTACAGCAGCGCATCGCCCAATGGATTGAGACAGCCGCGATAGCTCTAGAGAGTGATAGCGAGAGTGGCCAGAGTGCTGCCACAGCCCACCCAAGACCTGAACTACTCGGCGCCTATGTCGCTCCCGAAGGGGAGCAGGAGCAGCGGCTAGCGAAGTTATGGCAGCAGCTACTCGGCATTGAGGGGATTGGCAGCGAAGATAACTTCTTTGAGCTAGGGGGGAACTCGCTGCTTCTGACCCAACTGGTGGCGATGGTGCGGCGTGAATTTCAGCGAGAGTTACCGCTAGCGGCCCTGTTTGAGTCCCCGACCATTCGCGCCATGGCGGCTCACTTAGCTGTTGTTGATGAGGGAGCGGAGGGAGAGGAGTGGGAGGAGGGGGTGTTGTAGGGTGCCCTCATCGGCCTCCCTCTATCCCCGAAGAGTAGGGGGAGGGTGAGCCATCGGGCCGAGTCTGGTAGTAGCGTAGCGACCAAAAATAGTGTTCCGGATGGCGGCGAACCATCGCCTCTAGGGAGTGATTGATACCACTGACGGCAGCCAACTCATCCTCTAGCTGTAGGCCGTTTAGGGGGGGCTGAATCTCAAGTAGATAGCGCCCTCTCTCCGGCGCAAACCAGCAGTGGCAGGGTAGGATCGCGGCACCCGTTAGCTTGGCGAGTTTGACGGGGGTAGTTAAAGTCGCTTTGGGAGTCCCAAACCAAGGGGCAAACAGCGAACCTTTTTGCCCCAAATCCTCATCGACCACCATATAGACCAAATCGAGCTGTCGCTGTTTTAGGGCTCGAATAAGTGGCCTTAACGGCTCGTTGCGGGTGATTAATCGGGCACCGAAGCGACTACGACCTCGCATCAGTAGCCAGTTGAGGAGAGGATTGCGGGTATATTTGGCGAAATAGGCGCTACGGCGGCAGTAACGAGAGAAGGGGAGCCCCCCCCAATCGATAGCGTGAAAATGGGCGGTCACTGCGATAATGGGGCGCTGCTGTTGGCTGAGCTGTTGTAGATGCTCCAGACCCTGAATGTCGATCTGATTCTGTACCGCTGTGGCGCTATGCCACCAAATTAGCCCTAAATCGAGCATCAACTGCCCACCAAAGCCGAAGCTTTGCCGCATAAGCTGGGCGGCGTGAGGGGGGGGGAGCTCAGGAAGAGCTAGCGCCAAATTAGTTTTGACAATATGGCAACGCTTACGGTTTTGGGCCAGCAGCAGCGTGCCGAGTCGGTATCCCAACCGGCGCCGCCATCGGTGTGGTAGGTGGGAGAGTAGCCATAGCAGACCCAGACCTAACCAAGTCGGCCAGAACTGTGGCCCGAAAAAACGGAGTTTAAACGGGGGCAGATTAAGTAGGGGATCAGCCATGGCTCTATGGTAGCCGCTGCTGCTGCTTCTGCCACACCACCACCTTGCTATATTTAGCGAAGACATGGCTAAAGGAGAGCACCGCGACGATAAGTCCGGCAAAACCGTCGAGAAAGCCGCGTTTAAGAAGATAGAGACGGATAAAAGTCCAGAGCCCATGGCTTAGGGGGGAGAGGAGAGTGACCCGCTGGTTGCGGGCGATAAGCTCACGGGCACCAATGTCGGAGAATTTATCTAAAGTCTGAATGTGGGCTGAAATCGAATCGAAGGAGTAGTGGTGGATATCCCCCGCTAGACGGTAGATCCTCTCCCCCTTAACCTCAATTCGGTCATGGGGATTGACTCCGCCCCAGTGGGCCGTGCGGCGGTTAAAGAGGCGAATTTTACGATCAGGGTACCAACTATGGTTGAGCCAGCGATAGACATAGAAGGTTTTGCGTGCCATCTGATAGGCATCGTGCTGATCTAACCTCTCTTTAAGAGCCAAAATCGAGGCCTGAAGCTCGGGTGAGAGGCGCTCATCGCAATCGAGGCTCAATACCCAGTCGTAGCTAGCGAGGCTGAGGGCATAATTTTTCTGTTCAATATAGCCATCGAAGGGGTGCAAGACCACCTTATCGGTATAACGGCGGGCGATCTCGCAGGTGGCGTCGCTGCTGAACGAATCGACGACAATAATCTCATTTACAACCGGTAGCAGGCTCTGCAGGCAGGCCTCAATCTTCTGCTCCTCATTATAGGAGATAATGGTGGCGGAGATAGCTGGCATCGGTTAGCTCGCCTTAAAGGGGATCGGCTCTCCCGCAGTATCTATCTGGTAAACACAGTTACGACCAGAACTCTTAGCCGCATAGAGGGCTGAGTCGGCCAGATCGAGCAGGGCATCCATACTGCTACTCTGGTAGAGGGTGCCGCAGACCGTGCCGATGCTGATGGTGACGCTGATATCGGCCGGGTTGAGCTGCTCGACCTGCTGGCGAATCGACTCTAGGCAGCGCCCCGCATCGGCAGGCTGACGACAGGAGAAGAGTAGGGTGAACTCCTCGCCGCCGTAGCGAATCGCGGTGCAGGCGTCGATACTCTGTAGTAGTACTCTCGCTACACCGGCGATCACCTTATCGCCGGCGGCGTGGCCGTAGGTGTCATTAATCTTCTTAAAGTGGTCGATATCGCACATCACCACCCAGAGTGGTTGATACTGCTCACGCAGGGTGTCGCTATGTTCGGTCAGGTAGCGGCGGTTATAGAGGCCGGTGAGTTTATCGGTAACCGAGAGCAGCCGTAGCTCATTGGCCTGCTGTTTTAGGGCGCGGTACTGCTGTTTGATCATTAATAGCGAGCGGATGCGGGCGATAAATATCTCCTCTAGGAGCGGTTTGGTGACAAAGTCGTTGGCACCGGCGTGGAATATTTCGATTTGGGTCTCGTTATCGTTGTTTCCGGTAATCACCAGCACCGGTAGCTCTTGACGGGAGTAGTGCATTCGGGTCCGTATCACATGGAGTAGATCGCCGCCGGTCATACTCCCTTCGAGATTAAAGTCGGTGACGACAATATCGATTTGCAGATTGTCGCTATCGCGCTCCTGCTGTAGCAGTTGATAGGCCGCCTCTGCACTCGGCAGGTGGGTAACCTGTAGGCCATGTTTGGCAAAGGTTCGGGTGGCGATGAGGGCGGCGGTACGGCTATCTTCGACATAGAGAATATGGCCGCTTAACGCGCCGTTGTGGCGGGCAAATTCGGTGATAAAGTGGCGAAAGGCGCGATAGCCGTTGGCTTTATCAAAGTAGTCGGTCACACCAGCGGCAAACCCCTCTCGCAGCAGGCGCTGATCGGCATCACCGGAGATGACCACGAGCGGTTTATAGCGGTGCCGCTCATCCTTACGCACCGTGCGACAGAGATCGAGACCATCCATATCGGGCAGCATCAGGGCGGTGGTAATGAGGTCAAACTGCTGCTGCTGCAACTGTGTTAGTGCCGCTTGTCCGGTACGGCAGGGGGTCACTTCGACCTTATGCTCTATGGTGTCGCAGATCACCTGCTGCACCAGCCGGCAAGAGACCAAAGAGTGGTCAACAATCAGCACATGGAAGAGACGGGAGGAGGAGGGAAAAGACATAGGGTAACCACTCTCATTTAGCTTTAGTTAGTTTAGGTTTAATCATCTTTTAGGTGACGAGCGACGGCGAGCCAAGAGCCGACTAGCCCTAGCAGCGCCGAGCCGAAGAGCAGTTGGGTTAGAGAGGTCAGTGTCAGGCCTTGTAGTGTCAATTGGCTATGGTAGAGCTGTGCTAGCTCTGCCACCGAGGGTTGGAGTAGTCCAAGGGCGCTCTCTACTAAAATGACGGCGATCAGCCCGCCACAGAGCCCGTACCAAAAACCGGTATAGAGGAAGGGGCGATGGATAAAGCCATCGGTAGCACCAATGAGTTTCATAATGCTGATCTCTTCCCGACGGTTATCGATAGCGAGACGAATAGTATTCCCGACCACTAAAATAACCCCCAGTGAGAGGAGTAGCGTTAATATCGACACACTGCGATAGGTCAGCTCAACTAGCGCCTGTAGCCGCTCTACCCAAGTCATATCGAGCTGGGCTAGTTCGATGTCAGGTAGCTCGCTGAGGCGTCGCTGGAGTTGCTGTAGCTGGAAAGGCTCGGCCATGCTGTGGGCGGGGGTGACATGAACCATATCGGGCAAAGGGTTGGTATCAAGGGCATCAATGGCGCTCTCTAGCCCCGAATATTGGCGAAATTCGGCCAGAGCACGCTCTTTAGAGACAAATTCGACGGCGGCGATCTCTGGTTGGCGGCGTAGCTGTTGCAGTAGTTCGTTGGTTTGGGAGGAGGAGAGCTGTGGGCGCAGAAACAGCGTCAGTTGCATCGTGTCGTCCCAGCGGTCGATCACCACGCTACTATTTTTGATCAAAAGATGGAGACCGGTGGGCAGGGTGAGTGCAATCGCAATCACCATGACCGTCATTAGGGTGGCTAACGGCTTTTCGACTAGCTCACCTAGGGTGGAGAAGAGGGTAAAGAGGTGGACGGCCGCATAGTGCCGTAGGCGGCCCCGTAGGGTGTGGCGATGGCGACGGATAGTGACTGAAGCAGGTGGTTTCATGTGGCACCTGCTAGGGAGCTATGGCGTAGTCTCCCCCTCTCTAGTGTCAGTACTGGAAACTGAAATTGGTTAATGAGCTGGGTATCGTGGCTAGCGATGAGTACGGTAACGCCAATGCGGTTAAAATCGACAAATAGCTGCATAATGTCGCGTGATAGATCGGGATCGAGGTTGCCGGTCGGCTCATCGGCCATTAAAATCAACGGTTTGTGAATCACAGCGCGAGCGATGCCGACCCGCTGCTGTTCGCCACCGGAGAGGGTAATCGGATAGGCGTTCTCTTTCGAGAGTAGGCCGACTTTGTCGAGTGCCGCCCGTACTAGGCGGGTCATATCGTTCGGATCGTAGCCGGCGATCATTAATGGCAGAGCGACATTGTCATAGACGGTATGCCCGAACAGTAGCCGATGATCTTGAAAGATCATTCCCAGTTTGCGGCGATGGTAGGGGAGCGCCTTGCGTTTAAGCTGGGAGAGGTTGTGGTTATCGACCACAATTTGGCCGCTAGTGGGCCGTTCGATGAGCGCAATGAGCCGCATTAAGGTGCTCTTACCCGCCCCCGAGTGGCCGGTAATAAAGGCCATGGTTCCGGCTGGAATATGGAACGAAATGCCGTTGAGCGCCTCAAATCCGTTGGGGTAGCGCTTGCTGACATTGGTAAAGTTGATCATGATTTTAGCGTCATCTCCGCTCTAGCCCTCCCTCTCCCGCCATCGACTCGTGGCATGATTGCTCTAAATCTGGGCCAATGCTACCCAAGTTTTAGCACGGTGTGAAGCGCTATTTCGGTGCTTGATGGCACTATATTGGCCGAATTTGCAGTTGGCTGTTGCAATAGGCGGGGCTCTTTGCTACTATTGCTCTCGTCGAATGCGGGGTGGAGCAGTCCGGTAGCTCGTCGGGCTCATAACCCGAAGGTCGTAGGTTCAAATCCTGCCCCCGCTACCAAATTTAGCCCCGTTTAACGGGGTTTTTTATTGGTACCGGACTGACCGGCCTGCATAGAGGTGCAGGTAACATTAATTGATAACAGGATGGGCCGTATGGCCCATTTTTTTTTGGAATGGCATGGCAGGTGAAAAATATTGAGCAGCTTTTAGCGCCGTCGATTACCGCTCTCGGTTTCGAGATGTGGGGCGTGTTGCTATTGTCACAGGGGCGCCATAGCGTGTTGCGGGTCTTTATCGACTCTCCCGATGGGATAACTGTCGATGATTGTGCCACCGTCAGTCGTCAGCTAAGCGCGGTGCTTGATGTCGAGGATCCGATTCGGGGTGACTATACTCTGGAGGTCTCCTCGCCCGGACTCGACCGACCGCTATTTACGCCAGCGCAGGTGGAGCGCTATTGTGGTCAGACAGTGAGTGTGCGGTTACGGCAGATGGTCTCTGGACGACGCAAATTTCAGGGGGTCGTCACCCGGGTGGAGAGTGACGGTTCGATTGCACTCGATTTAGGGGGTGAGGATGAGCTGAGCTTTACCATGGAGGAGGCCGATCGGGTTCATTTAGTACCGCAGTGGTGAGGGGTGTTGGCGTGGCAGAGTCGCTCTGTCACGCCACTTGGCTAATTCGGGGTTTTGAGGGACAGAAAGAGAATGAATAAAGAGATTTTGCTAGTCGTTGAGGCGATGTCAAATGAGAAGGCTGTGGATAAAGAGATTATCTTCAGCGCGATCGAGAGTGCACTGGCCTCGGCAACGAAAAAGCGGTACGGTAACGACATCGATGTACGGGTGGCGATTGAGCGCAGCAGTGGCGATTATGAGACCTTTCGTCGTTGGGAGGTGGTGGATGACAGCCAGACCCAGATCCTCGAAATCCCCCAGCGGCAGATCACCCTAAGTGCGGCCCGTGAGGATGCCCCGCAGATTGCGGTAGGTGACTATGTTGAGGAGCCTATCGAGTCGATAGAGTTTGGCCGCATCGCTGCCCAGACCGCGAAGCAGGTGATTGTGCAAAAGGTGCGGGAGGCGGAGCGTAGCCGAGTGGTCGATGCCTATAAGAGTCGTGTCGGTGAGCTAATTAGCGGGATTGTTAAACGGATGGAGCGCGGCGCGGTTATTTTGGATGTGGGCAATAGTGTCGAGGCGCTGGTTAGTCGCGATCACCTGATCCCGCGCGAGGCGGTTCGTAGTGGCGATAGGTTGCGCGGCTATCTCTACGCGGTTCGACCGGAGGCGCGGGGGCCGCAGCTCTTTGTCAGTCGCACGGTGTCGGAGTTTATTGTCGAGCTATTTAAAATTGAGGTTCCTGAAGTCGGTGAAGGGGTGATTGAGATTATGGCCGCCTCACGCGATCCCGGCCTACGGGCCAAAATTGCAGTCCGCACTAAAGATCAGCGCATCGACCCAGTCGGTGCCTGTGTCGGTATGCGTGGCTCTCGGGTGCAGTCGGTGACCAATGAGCTCAATGGTGAGCGGGTCGATATTGTGCTATGGGACGATAATCCCGCTCAGTTTGTCATTAATGCCATGTCACCTGCTGATGTGCAGTCGATTATTGTCGATGAGGAGGCGCACGCAATGGATGTAGCGGTCGCTGACGATCAGCTCTCGCTCGCGATTGGTCGTAATGGACAAAATGTGCGCCTAGCGAGTGAACTCAGTGGCTGGGAGTTGAATGTGATGACCGAATCGCAAGCCGAAGAGAAGAATGAGTCTGAATCGCAGGGGACGATTGCGATGTTCCAAGATACGCTCTGTGTCGATGAGGAGGTGGCGATTATCTTGGTGCAGGAGGGGTTCGCTTCGCTCGAAGAGGTGGCGTATGTCCCTATTGACGAGCTATTAGCTGTCGAAGAGTTCGAAGAGGAGATTGTGACTGAGTTGCGTTCCCGCGCTCGTGATGCACTCTTGACTCGGGAGATCTCCCAAGAGGAGCACCGTAACGATACAGCGAATGACGATTTGGCAACGATGGAGGGGATGACCCCACAACTACTGCAGAGTCTAGTTGCAGAGGGGATTACGACCATGGAGCTGTTAGCAGAGCAGGCTGTCGATGATTTAATCGACATTGAGGGTATCAGCTCCGAATTGGCCGGTAAGTTGATTATGAAAGCGAGGGAACCTTGGTTCTCTGAACAGCAAAATAGCGCCTAGTCGGGAGAGTTAAATGTCAGAAGTCTCAGTTGAAAAATTTGCTCAGCTTATTGATGTCGACCTGTCTCTACTGCTTGAACAGTTGCTGGAGGCCGGTGTGTCGGTTAATGGTGCCTCAGATCGCCTTAACGATGAAGATAAGAGCCGCTTATTAACCTATCTGCGCCAGAAGAAGTCGCACGGTTTTGGCAGTGCGGGAGAGCCGCAGGAGGCCGAGAGTGAGCCTGTTGAGGACTCCCTGTCCGCGACCGAACCGAAGAAGATCACCTTAAAGCGTCGTTCAATGAGTGAGCTGAAGCAGAAAGGGAGTGTTGGTCGTAGTAAATCGGTGCATGTCGAGGTGCGCAAGAAACGAACTTATGTGAAGCGCAGTCTGCTTGATACGCCGCAGAGTCGTCAGGAGGATGCCCAGATGGTCGAACGACTAGAGCAGCATTTAGAGGAGAGTCGTCAAGCGAAGGAGGAGGCCGTTCGTAGAGAGGCAGCCGAAAGAGAGCGGCGCGAAGAGGAGGCTAGACGCAAGGAGGCGGAGGCGCGTCAGCTCGAAGAGGCTCGTAAACAGGCCGAAGAGGAGCTGCGTGCTAAAGAGGAGGCGGCGCGGCTAGCTAAAGAGGAGGAGATGAGACGCCAACTCGCAGCGAGTGACTCGGCGCGGCAGGCAAAGGGGGAGCCTAAGGTCGCAGTGACCACCCCTAAAAAGGGGGCGAAGGCGGATCGTGCGGCGACAGCGACAGCGGTGGTGGCGGCGGCGGCGGTGACGGTGGAAGATGAGGATGAGTTAGAGCTGCCGGTTGTCGTCGCTAAAGATGACTACAAAGATGATAAAAAGCGACGCATCAAAAAGAGTCGTAGTGGCCGAGTCGATGAGGCCAAAGAGCTCCATGTCGCTAGCGAAAAGAGTGGTCGGCGCAAAAAGAGAAAGAGCCTCTCCCCGGTCGTCTCCTCTGCCCCTAAACACGAATTTTCTAAGCCGACGGCCCCCGTGGTCTATGAGGTGTCGTTGCCTGAGACGATTAGCGTGGTCGATTTAGCGCAAAAGATGTCGATTAAAGCGGCTGAAGTGATTAAGGTAATGATGAAGATGGGCTCGATGGTCACCATTAATCAGATTCTGGATCAAGAGACGGCGATTATTGTGGTCGAGGAGATGGGGCATAGAGCCGTTGTGATGAAGGAGAATGCCCTTGAAGAGGAGGTGATTCACCAAAGCGGCGATGAGGCGGATGCGGTGACTCGTGCACCGGTAGTGACGATTATGGGCCATGTTGACCACGGTAAAACTTCGCTGTTAGATCATATTCGCGAGACTCGGGTCGCCGCTGGTGAAGCGGGGGGGATTACCCAACATATCGGTGCCTACCATGTCGAAACCGGGCACGGCGTGATCACCTTTCTCGATACTCCCGGCCACGCGGCCTTTACCGCTATGCGGGCGAGGGGGGCAGAGGCGACCGATATCGTCATTTTGGTGGTTGCAGCCGATGATGGGGTGATGCCGCAGACTCGGGAGGCGGTACAGCACTCAAGAGCCGCCGGGGTGCCGTTAATTATTGCGATAAACAAAATCGACAAACCCGAAGCCGATCCAGATAGGGTGAAAAATGAGCTGGCGCAGCTCAATGTTATCCCCGAGGCGTGGGGTGGCGATACGATGTTTGTCCATGTCTCCGCTAAGAGTGGTGAGGGGATCGATGAGCTACTGGAGTCGATTCTGCTACAGGCCGAAGTGCTGGAGCTTAAAGCGATTGATCACGGCCAGGCGCGAGGGGTGGTGATCGAATCTCGTCTCGATAAGGGGCGGGGGACAGTTTCATCACTGTTAGTACAGAGCGGCTGTCTGCAAAAGGGCGATATTATTCTGGCCGGACATGAGTTTGGTCGCATTAGAGCGATGCTAGATGAGGCGGGGCGACCGGTGGAGAGAGCAGGGCCTTCGATTCCGGTTGAGGTTTTAGGGCTCTCTGGCACCCCCGATGCCGGCGAACAGTTTGTGACCGTTACCGATGAGAGAAAGGCGCGCGAGGTTGCCCTGTTTCGGCAGGGGAAATTCCGTGAGGTCAAATTTGCCCGACAGCAGCAGGCGAAACTCGAACAGATGTTTAACCGCATGGAAGATGGCGATGTCAATACCGTGAATATCTTGCTAAAGGCCGATGTGCAAGGCTCTGTTGAGGCGATTAGTGACGCGCTGCTCAATCTCTCTACTGACGAGGTCAGAGTGAAAATTGTGGCCGGTGGGGTAGGGGGTATCAATGAATCGGATGCCCATCTAGCGGTCGCCTCTAATGCGATTATCATCGGCTTTAATGTCCGTGCCGATAGCGGCGCAAAACGAGTTATTGACGAGCAGGAGATCGATCTCCACTACTACAGCGTCATCTACGAGGTGATCGACGAGGTTCGTTTGGCGATGAGCGGCATGCTCGCCCCAGAGTTTAGGGAGGCTATTATCGGTCTAGCCGAAGTGCGTGATCTGTTCCGTTCGCCCAAATTTGGCGCCATTGCCGGCTGTATGGTGATAGATGGGATGGTAAAACGGCACAACCCGATTCGGGTACTGCGCGATAATATCGTCATCTATGAGGGGGAGCTAGAGTCGCTGCGCCGCTACAAAGAGGATGTGAATGAGGTTAAGGCGGGAGCTGAGTGCGGCATTGGGGTCAAAAACTACAACGATGTTAAGGTCGGCGATCAGATCGAGGTCTATGAGCGCATAGAGGTGAAACGGAGCCTGTGAAAGAGTTCAGTCGAAACCGTCGTCTAGGTGAGCTGCTACAGCGAGAGCTCTCGGCGCTCATTAGCCACGATATGGAGAGCCCACCGGGGATGCTGTTAACCCTATCGGGAGTCGAGGTTGCTCCCGACCTATCGGTAGCACGGGTCTTTGTGACTTTTATTCCCGATGAGCTATCGCAGCGGCAGGCGTGGCTGCTGCGGCTAAATCGTGCCGCGGGCCACTGGCGGGGTGAGTTAGGGCGGCTGTTACATCTAAAGCGGATTCCGAAGTTGCAGTTTGTCTATGATAGCTCTGTCGAACAGGGGGCGCGACTAAGCCAAGTGATCAATCAAGCACTAGCTAGTGATAAGCGGGAGAGGGACAAAGATGGGGCGTAGGCGACCTAAAGGGCGGCCAGTTAACGGTATTTTATTACTGAATAAGCCGATTGGAGCTACCTCTAACCATGCGTTGCAGCAGGTAAAACGGCTCTATCAGGCGGCTAAAGCGGGGCACACCGGTAACCTTGATCCGCTCGCGAGTGGGATGTTACCGATCTGCTTTGGCGAGGCGACTAAATATTCAGCCTTTTTACTCGATGCGACTAAGCGCTATGTCGGCACCTGTCAACTAGGGGTAACGACAACGACCGCTGATGCCGAAGGGGAGGTGATCGAGAGCTGTGATGTCCCCCCATTGAGTTTGGCGCAGATAGAGTCGGTACTAGAGCAGTTTCGGGGCGAGATTGAGCAGCTACCCCCGATGTATTCGGCCTTAAAACATAAAGGGCAGCCCCTCTATAAGCTCGCACGGGAGGGCAAAGAGATTGAGCGGCAGCCACGACGAGTGACTATCTATGAGCTGACGCTCCAGCAGCAGCGGCAAGATGCGCTGTTGTTAGAGGTCTTCTGCTCTAAGGGAACCTATATTCGCACCTTGGTGGAGGATATTGGCAAACAGCTCGGTTGCGGTGCCCACCTGTCACAGCTAGAACGAACTGCGGTAGGGCCATTTCAGGCCTCTGAGATGGTGACCATGGCGCAGTTAGAGTCGGTGCAGAGTCCGGCAGAGAGGGAGCAGTGGCTAGTCGGGTTGGATCGGGCGGTCGCCGATTTTACCCCACTTAGCGTAACGCCTACCGGCGAGTTCTACCTGCAGCAGGGGCAGCCGATTCAAATTGCCGCAGCGCCGGCAAGCGGATGGGTGCGGCTCTATAGCGGCGATGGGCGTTTTATTGGTGTGGGTGTCGTGCTCGACGATGGTCGTATCGGGCCGAAACGGATTATTCAGCACTAGCTATAGCGATAGAGTCGATCGGTTATCAACGGTTTTTGTCTCACAGTCACAATTGATCTGGAAACAGGCGGCTGTGAGGGGGTAAAATAGCGGTTTTCCGCGTTGTGTATGACTAGGAGTCAAAAAAATATGTCACTAACTTGCGAACAGAAGTCCGAAATTGTCAAACAGTATGGCAAAAATGAGAGCGATACCGGCTCGGCAGAGGTGCAGATTGCGCTGCTGTCGGCCAATATCGATGGGCTTTCGGGCCATTTTAAGGCCAATATTCACGATCACCACAGCCGCCGTGGTCTGCTGCGGATGGTTAGTCAGCGTCGTAAGCTGCTAGACTATCTTAAAAGTAAAGATGTTGAGCGCTATCGCTCGATTATCTCCCGTCTCGGTCTGCGTAAATAGAACACGCAACAATAACTCGTCTATTGCCACCTAAATAATCAGTCAGGATTCAATCATCGTGTCAGCTACCATCAAAGAGTTCCAATACGGAGCACATACCGTTCGTCTTGAAACGGGAGAGATCGCCAAACAGGCGAGCGGAGCCGTTATGTGCAGTATGGGGGATACTGTGGTCATGGTTACCGCCGTGGCTCTGCAAGAGGCGGTCGAGGGCCGTGACTTCTTTCCTCTAACGGTTAACTATCAGGAGCGTAACTATGCTGCTGGCAAGATTCCGGGCGGATTTTTCCGGCGTGAGGGGCGGCCGAGTGAGAAAGAGACCCTCACCTCGCGCTTGATCGATAGACCTTTGCGGCCACTATTCCCCGATGGCTTTACCAATGAGGTGCAGGTGATTGCCACCGTGATGTCACTTGACCCCGATATTGATGCCGAAATTCCGGCGATGATCGGTGCCTCAGCCGCGCTAACCCTATCGGGAGTCCCCTTTCATGGCCCTCTCGGTGCAGCTCGCGTCGGTTATCGTGACGGTGCCTATCTGCTCAACCCATCGATGAGTGAGCTGACCGAGTCTCAGCTCGATTTAATCGTGGCTGGCACCGAAAGTGCGGTGCTGATGGTGGAGTCGGAGGCGCAGCTACTGAGCGAAGAGGTGATGCTCGGTGCGGTCGTCTATGGCCATGAGCAGATGCAGACGGTGATTGAGGCGATCAAAGCGTTAAAGGCGGAGGCCGGTAAACCCGATTGGGAGTGGCAGCCGCCGCAGGCAAATAGTGCGCTTGCGGACGCTGTCGCCGCGCTAGCGAGCGATGGGGTGAGCGAAGCGTACCAAATTAGCGACAAAATGGCCCGTTATGCCAAATTGAGCCAAATTCGCAGCGATGTTATTGCCAAACTCAGTGATGAGTCGGCTGAGGTGTATTGGGAAGCGGCTGAGATCGGCAGCGCTATCGGCAAACTGGAGAAGAGGATTGTGCGCAGCCAGATTATTGCCGGCCATCCCCGCATTGATGGTCGCGATACGGCAACGGTGCGTCCCATTACCATTCGTACCGGTCTCCTACCACGAACCCACGGTTCAGCTCTCTTTACCCGGGGTGAGACCCAAGCGCTGGTAGTGACGACACTCGGTACGGCAAGGGATGCACAAATTATTGATGCGATTGAGGGCGAGCACAAAGACCACTTTCTGCTCCACTACAACTTCCCCCCCTTCTGTGTAGGGGAGACCGGTATGGTAGGGAGCCCTAAGCGGCGTGAGATTGGCCACGGTCGCTTAGCTAAGCGCGGTGTGGCGGCGGTGATGCCCGATCCAGAGCTGTTCCCCTACACCGTGCGGGTGGTGTCGGAGATTACCGAATCGAACGGCTCTAGCTCCATGGCTAGCGTCTGCGGTAGTTCGCTATCGATGATGGATGCAGGCGTACCGCTAAAGGCTGCGGTGGCCGGCGTTGCTATGGGCTTAATCAAAGAGAGTGACCGCTTTGCGGTGCTCACTGATATTATGGGCGATGAGGATCACCTCGGCGATATGGATTTTAAGGTCGCAGGCTCTGCCGAAGGGATCACGGCGCTACAGATGGATATTAAGATAGAGGGGATCACCCGCGATATTATGGCGCAGGCGCTAGAGCAGGCGCACGCAGGACGGCTCCATATTCTCGGTGAGATGAATCGGGTTCTCGCCGCGCCGAGAGAGGAGATGTCCGACTACGCACCGCGCTATATCACCTTCCGCATTAACCCCGATAAGATTCGTGATGTCATCGGCAAAGGGGGCGCGACCATTCGTGCTCTGACCGAAGAGACCGGAGTGAGTATCGATATCGACGATGAGGGCAATGTTAAGATCGCCTCGGTCGATAACATTGCCGGTCAGGAGGCGAAGCGGCGGATTGAACTGCTAACGGCCGATGTCGAAGTCGGCATGACCTATGAGGGCAAAGTGGTGAAGTTGATGGATTTTGGTGCCTTTGTCACGGTGTTACCGGGCAAGGATGGCCTAGTCCATATCTCCCAAATCTCTGAAGAGCGGGTCGAGAAGGTGAGTGATAAGCTCTCAGAAGGGGATGTTATTCGAGTTAAAGTACTCGAAATCGATAAGCAGGGGCGTATTCGCCTGAGTATGAAGGCGGCTGATAGCGACTAGAGGTGGCTGCCGAATTGCAACTAGCCAATCCACGCGGCTTCTGTGCCGGTGTGGATCGGGCTATTGCCATCGTTAACCGCGCGCTAGAGCTCTTCGGTACTCCGGTCTATGTTCGCCATGAGGTAGTTCATAACCGTTTTGTGGTGCAGCAGCTACAACAGAGGGGCGCTGTCTTTGTCGATACGCTAGCGCAGGTTCCGAGGCAGAGTACCGTCATTTTCAGTGCCCATGGTGTCTCCCAACGGGTGGTCGATGAGGCGCGGCAGCGGCAGCTACAAGTCTTTGACGCCACCTGTCCCTTAGTGACAAAAGTCCACCTTGAGGTCGCTCGTCACGATAGAGATGGGGATAATGTGGTGATGATTGGCCACGCCGGTCACCCTGAAGTGGAGGGCACCTTAGGGCGCTATCACGGTAGCGCCGGTGGGGAGATTGTGCTGGTCGAATCGGTTGCCGATGTGGCTAAACTGGCGTTTAAACAGCCAAGGCCGCTCTACTATGTCACCCAAACCACGCTATCGATGGAGGATACCCGTGACATTGTTGAGGCTCTAAAACGCCATTTTGCCGATATCAGGGGGCAAAATCGGGAGGATATCTGCTACGCTACCCAAAATCGTCAGGAGGCGGTTAAGGCGCTGGCGCAGCAGTGTGATCTGCTATTAGTGGTCGGTTCGGCCAACAGCTCTAACTCCAACCGCCTGCGTGAAGTGGCGGCTCGATCGGGGTGCGAGAGCTATTTAATCGATAGCGCGGCAGATATTCAGCTGCACTGGTTACAAGGACGGGAGCGGATCGGTCTCACCGCCGGAGCCTCGGCACCTGAGGTGCTGGTCGAAGAGGTGATTGCCTATCTACAGCAGCAGGGGGTTGACTACCAGCCGCTACCGCAGCGCTCTAACGAAGAGATTATCTTCCCCCTACCGAAAATGTTGCGCTAAAGGTTATGCTAGTGGGGTCTGTTTTTGTGATGGGGGTTGCGTTGAGGGTCGTTTTTTGAGCTATACTAACGCTACTGATGATTCAACTTAAATTCAATGAAAGGACATATTACCATGCAATATACCACTTTAGGTCGGCAGCTATTGCTCGCCACGCTAGTTAGCGTCGTCGCCGTCGGTTGCTCCTCTACCCAAGAGATTGAAGAGAAGCCGATTGTGGTTGTCAACACGCCGGAACCTATGCCTGCACCAGAGCCGGAGCCGGTAGTTGAGGTTCAGACAGCACCGGTCGTTGAGTCCACCGTCGTGCCGAATGGGAGCTACGAGGTCGCCCGCGGGGATAGTTTGTGGCGTATCTCTGCTAAAAGCGCTATCTATGGTAACCCCTATCATTGGCCGATGATCTATAAAACTAACCGTCACCAGATTAAAGATGCCGATTTAATCTATCCAGGCCAGGTGCTGGAGATAGAGCGCAATGCCACCACCTCGCAGATGGAGGCCGCTGTTGCCCACGCCCGTCATCGCGGCGCTTGGTCATTAGGCGAGATCGAGGAGAGCGACCGTCGCTATCTGGTCGAGTAGCTTAGCTGCGTGTTAGGAGGAGGGGCGATGTTTTTGATGATTAAATGTGGCTCACCGTGTCGTGTCGGTCTGTGGCACAGCATCGCAGCGCTGCTGCTGCTGGCTGTTTCGGCTGTTTCACCGTTACAGGCAGAGATTCGAGACGCTCAAAGCCACTTTTTTCAGGAGACCTTCTACGATTTTACCGAAGAGCTAGCGTTAGCTCAGGAGGAGGGGAAAAAGGGGGTGCTGCTCTTTTTTGAGATGGATGAGTGCCCCTTCTGCCACTACATGAAGGAGACTATTCTCAATCGTAGTGAGGTTCAGGACTATTTTCGAGAGCACTTTCGTATCTTTAGTGTCGATATCGAAGGGGATGTCGAGATAACCGACTTTAGTGGCGCTATCATGAAGCAGAAGGAGTTTGCGACCAAAGCGCATCGCGTTAGGGCAACCCCAGTGACCGCCTTTTTTGACCTAGAGGGTCAGTTGGTGCACCGCTTTACCGGCAAAACCTCCGGCGTAGAGGAGTTTCTGTTAATGGGGCGCTTTGTGGCCGAACAGCACTATAAAAACGAGCGGTTTGTGCAGTTCAAACGGCGTCATCGCCAGTAACAGTGGCCTTGTTCATCACACCGTTATGGTGAGCGCGATGGTGAGTAAAGGAGCCGCTATCCTCGTACTACTACTCTCACTGCCTTGGGCGCACGCTGAGGAGGCGGTGCCACTGCCAGAACCGTTGACGCTTGAGAGTGCGCTCGACTATGCGACAACCCTGCGTGGCGCGGTCGCTTGGCAGCAGCAGAGTGAGGTGGCGCGATTAGAGCAGCGGCGAGCCGAACTGGAGCAGCGCCAGGCGCCACAGCTCGATCTTGAGGGGCGGCTGCGCTGGCGTGGCGTGACCGATGAGGGGCTCGATCCCCGTTTTGATGATCACCGACTCGCCCTGCTCTATCGCCAGCAACTCACCGACTTTGGCCGTACCGATCTCTCTTGGCAGGCGCTCGATTTGAGCGAACAGGAGGTGCAGCTCCAAGAGCGGCAGCGCACCTATCAGCAGCGGCTAGAGGTGATGCAGCGCTTTTTTGCGGTACTGCTAGCCGATCTGCACAATAACTATCTGGATGAGCGCCTCTCAATCGCCTTTATCCGCTTTGATCGCCAGCGTGAGCGTCAACTTTTAGGTCAAAGTTCTGAGTTAGAGGGGTTGCGTTTAGAGTCTGCCTACCAACAGATTTTACTCGAAAAGCGCCAAGCCCAAAACGATCAGCGCTATCAACGCTCCTTGCTCGCCACTGTACTAGGGCATACCGGTCAACTCCCATCTGAGCTGCTAATGCCCTCCCTGACCTATCCGCCTGAACAGCCCCTACCGCCATTCGATAAGGTAAATCAGCTATTGCAGCAGCACAATCTGCAGCTAGCGGTGGTGGAGCAGCAGTTAGCTGTGTTACAGCGCCAGCAGTTAGCGCTAGATCGGGGCTTTGGGGCGACGCTACACGGTGAGGCCGAGGTAGCTGATGGCCCGGCAGAGGCCGAAGATGGTGCTAACCGCTGGCGCATCGGTCTGAAGCTGACGCTGCCGTTAAGTGACCGAGGTCAACGCAACGCGGAGCTAGCGGTGGTGGCAGCACAACGAGCAGAGCGACAGAGTGAACAGCAGCAGCTACGAGACAGGCTCTACAATCGGGCGCTGGAGCTCTGGTTGCAACTCTCCGAACTTAGCCAGCAGCTTCAGGCCAGTCGCGTCCATACCCTCTACCGAGAGTACTATCTCGACAATAGTCGCGCGAACTATGAGATGGAGTTTCAGGCCGATTTAGGCGATGCGATGATTGAGATGTCGGTGGCGCAAAAGCGCTATCTACAGACACAGATGGCGTTAATGTTGGCACACGAGGAGCTCGATGCGCTGCTAAATGGCCACTGGCGACCCCTGTTAGCCGGTAGTGCGAATGGTAATCATTGAGAATAACGGGAAATTTGCTATGTCACGACTCTTGACCCTCTGTTTCATGCTCGGATTGCTGCTATTGCCAGCGACTAGAGTTGTCGCCGAATCGTTGCAGCTTTTAGTGTTGCACTGGCTGCCGACGCTGCCGCTAGCCCCTCTTGACTCTGGCGAGGTGGTTAAGATTGCCGTCACCCCTGGAGAGAGGGTGAGTCGAGGGGCGCTACTGCTACAACTCAATAACCAAGTTGAGCAGCAGGCGGTGAGCGCCGCTACCGCCGAGCTTAACAGGGCAGAGCTACAGCACCGAGCCGCACTGCGAGAGCATGATCGTATTCGCGATCTCTACGATAGAACGCTTATCTCTGAGCGGGAGAGGGAGTTAGGTGAAGTGGCACTAGCCGAGGTCGAAAGCGCCCGACAACAGGCGAAGCTGAATCTGCAGCAGGCCGACAGAGCCCTGCGCTATCGGACTTTACGAGCACCTTTTGAGGCGATGGTCGTCCGACTCGATAGTCAACTAGGCGATCGCTTTAACGCCGCCACGGCCACTCGATCGCTCATAACGGTGGTGCCGGCCACTCAGCTACGCTTTATTACCGCTCGTCAGGGGTCAATGGCACCGGAGCCCCGTATTACCGTGCGGGTCGATGGCAAAGAGCTAGAGGCGAGTTATGCCGGCTTGGTCAATCGCTCCGGTGAGGAGAGCCTCTACCATAGCTATACGGTGCCGTGGCAGCCAGGTCTGGTTGCCGGTGAGGAGGTCTTTTTACCGTAGTTCTGGGGTATGCAACCGGCAGCAGCACTCATTGTCACCGGCGCGACCGCTAGTGGCAAGACGGCGCTAGCGACCTGGCTGAGTGATCAGCTTGGCGGTCGGCTGATTAGTGTCGATTCGGCGCAAATCTATCGTGGCATGGATATCGGTACTGCAAAGCCGAGCGCCGCTGAGCTAGCACAACACCCCCACGCCTTAATCGATATTCTTGATCCGGCTGAGGCCTACTCTGCGGCCCGTTTTGTGGCCGATGCCTCACAGGCGATGTGTGCGGCTTGGGAGGCAGGAGAGATGCCGATTTTGGTCGGCGGAACGATGCTCTACCTTAGGGCGTTGCAGCAGGGGTTAGCGCAGCTACCTGCGGCCGATGCCGAGTTAAGGGCAGAGCTCCAACAGCAGTTGCAGCAGCAGGGAGCCCTAGCGCTGCATCAGCAGCTACAGCGGCTCGATCCCTTGGCGGCAGAGCAGATTCACCCTAACGATCCGCAACGACTGTTACGGGCATTAGAGATCTCTCTATTGAGTGGCCGACCGATGACAGCGCTGTGGCGGGAGTCGTCCGCTAGGGTGCCACACATAACTTACTGTAAATTGAAGCTTGATCTCGACCGTAGTCTGTTACATCAGCGCATTGCCACCCGCTTTGCCGCTATGATCGAGCAGGGGTTGGTGGCGGAGGTTGAAAAGCTCTATCAACGCGGTGATCTCTCACCTGCTAACCCCTCGATGCGCTGTGTCGGCTATCGTCAGGTTTGGGACTATCTGCAAGGCGGGTTAAGCCACGGTGAGATGGTGGAGCGAGGCACGATTGCGACTCGGCAACTGGCAAAACGGCAGATGACATGGATGCGATCTATGAAGGATGGTTGCTGGCTCGATAGCAGTTCAGCTAGCGTCAAGGGAGAGGCGCTATCGATAGTGGAGCGCTGTCTGCGACAACTGCTCAAATCGTGCTAACACTTCAGCGACGCTAATGAGTGCCATCGCCTCAGGGTGGTTGACCCGTTGACCCCAGCGCACCTTATGTGGCTGTCGTCCTAAAAACTGTTCTACCGCCTCAGGATAGCGATTGACTAGCCATTGCTGGCTTAAATAGGGGCGGGCGCGATCGGGATTGGTCGCCGCGTAGAGGCCGATGACGGGGGTACCGACTGCGGTGGCTAGATGGGCTGGGCCGGAGTCGGGGGCGATAACGACACTCGCTTGCGCTAGCAGGTAGAGTAGCTGCTGAATTGAGGTCTGACCAATCAGATTGAGCGGTGTTAGCGTACAGAGCCGACTAATCGCCTCACCGTAGTGTCGTTCGGTGTCGCTACCGCCGCCACTTAAAACCACTTGAACACCGTAGTGGTGTTGTAGATGGTCGATAACCGCAGCATAGCGATCAATGAGCCAGTTGCGCTGCGCTTTGCTAGCGCAGGGGCTGACGACAACTAACGGCTGTGTAGCGAGTGGCCGTAGGGTTAACGAGGTAAACCATGCGGCCGCATCGGCACCGATGGGTAGCCGCCATTGGAGGGGGGCTAACGAGGGGGCTACCCCTAGTGCGGTGGCAAATTCGAGCAGACTCTCCACGACATGCTGCCGTGGTCGGTAAGCGATGGTATGATTGGTAAAGAGCCACTGCATATCTTTAGCGCGTTGGCGATCAAACCCGAGTTTAATCGGACTATTAAGACGCGCCACAATCAGGCTGGCGCGAATCGACATCTGTAGATGGAGGATAGCATCAAATTGATAGTGTTGAAGCTGGTGCCAGAGCGAGGTATAGCTCCGCCAGCCCCCTTTTTTATCAAATACAATCCACTCAACCTCAGCAATCGATTTAACCAGTTGATACTCTGTTTTGCCGATAATCCAGCTAATACGGCACTTAGGCCACTGCTGCTGCAAGCGTCGCAGCAGTGGCAGCGTGTGGCTAATATCGCCCAGTGCCGAGAGGCGCACCAGGCAGAGATGGCGGGGAGGGGAGGTGAATGGGAGTCGTGACACAGCAGCTTCCTGACAATTGGCGGCTTCAAAACCGCTATGATACAACGATTGCTTTCGATGGCACGCTCTTTTCGACCCCATTAACGCCTCTGTTTGCATCCGGATCGCAAGAGGTGATCGCGACCGCGAGCGGACGGGGTTCGGCTCGCTTTATTCGCTTTCAGGAGCAGATTGTGGTGGTGCGCCACTATCTGCGTGGGGGGGGGATGGCGCCGCTATTGGGTGATAACTACCTCTATACGGGTTGGCAGCGCAGTCGTCCGGTGAGAGAGGTTAACTTGCTGCACCAGCTCTGGCGCTGGGCGCTGCCGGTGCCCCGACCGGTCGCGCTACAGCTAGTGCGCCACCACGCCCTCTGGTGGCGGGGCGATTTAGCAACGCTGGCACTGCCAGAGGTGACGCCGCTGTTAGATCACCTCTGTACCACAACACTAGCCGATGAGTTATGGCGAGAGATTGGAGCTACCCTCGCCCGCTTTCACCGCAGAGGGGTCTATCACGCCGACTTGAATGGGCGCAATATCTTGCTTGATAGCGAGCAGAAGATCTGGCTAATCGATTTTGATCGCGGCCAGCTACGCCGACCGGCGCGTCGCTGGCAGCAGGCCAATTTGCAACGACTGCTGCGCTCACTGCTTAAATGGCAGCGACAGCAGCCCGATTTTCGCTTTACACCAAAACATTGGCAGGCGCTGCTAGAGGGGTATCAGCGGGAGCTGCCGTAAACAGCCGAGCCATCTTCTCCCTATTAGGCTGCTCGACGACCCCCTTTTCGGTCACAATGGCATCAATCAATGCCGCTGGGGTGACATCAAAGACCGGATTCCAGCCCTCAGCGCCGAGAGCTGCCATCGGCTGCCCCGCTAAGGTGAGTAGCTCATCGCTACTACGCTGCTCAATCGGGATCTGGCTGCCGCTCTCCAGACTCATGTCGATAGTGGAGGTCGGGGCGACCACCATAAATTTGACCCCGTGGTGGCGGGCGATAATGGCCAGAGGGTAGGTGCCGATTTTGTTAGCCACATCGCCGTTAGCGACAATGCGATCGGAGCCGACAATGACCCAGCCGATGTTGCCCTGCTGCATCAGGCTAGCGGCCGCCCCTTCGGCGATAAGAGTGACTGGGATCTGCTCTTGTACCATCTCCCACGCGGTTAGCCGCGCCCCTTGGAGCCAAGGGCGCGTCTCATCGGCGTAGAGCTGGCAGATTTTGCCATCGCTATAGCCCCGTCTCACCACCCCTAAGGCGGTACCATAGCCGCCGGTGGCCAGAGCCCCGGCGTTGCAGTGGGTTAAGACGGCAGTCGATGGTGTCTCAATGAGCGCCGCCCCTAGCTCGCCCATTTTGCGATTAGCGGCGATATCGTCGGCATGAATCTGAATGGCGGCGGCAGTTAGCTCATCTATCGTAGCGCCAGACTCTAGCCGCTGTTGCATCTGCTGTAGTGCCCAGTGGAGATTAATCGCGGTCGGGCGAGCCTTGGCGAGGTGGGCGATATCGGCCGCTATCGCGTCACGATTATCGCCGTGCTGCTGTGCCGAGAGCACCACTCCATAGGCGGCGCTAACTCCGATAGCGGGTGCCCCGCGCACCACCATGGTGGTAATCGCCGCGGCAACCTCTAGGGCGGTGTCATAGCTGTTATAGCGGATCTGCTGGGGCAGAAGGCGCTGGTCAAGCAGGTGTAGCTGGCGGTTATGCCAGCGGATCGGTTCTACGGTGGCCATGATCTGGATAGCCCCTACCAGCCAAAGCCGAGCCGCATCGCACCACCGAGCTCGTTATCGCTAGCCACGGCAGCGAGATCGAGTTCAAGCCCGATGCGTAACCCGAGCCCTAAGGAGAGGCTGTCGCGGCCGCTTTGACTAAGATCGGTACGATAGCCGGCCCGAAGTTGCACATAACGCCAGCCGTTAATTTCGCCACCTAATCCCAGCACTCGGCTGCCATCGAGCCCCTCAAAGCCCTTATCTTCGGTTAGATCGAGATCGGCGGCCAGAGTGTAGCCGTTGCCTCTATAGGCGATACCGGCCGTTATCATCGGATCTATCTCTAGCGAGCCGGGGCTGACACCCGCTGGCAGGGTCTGGTTAAAGTAGTCAAACGATTGTGGAATGAGATTCTGGATCGCGACACCGACGGTGATTTGATCATCAAGAGGCATCATCATCCCTAAATCGAGATTAAAAGCGTTATGTTCGGCCAGATAGTCATCACTGTCGAGAGTATCGCTGTCGAAATCGCCATCTTGGACGGTGGCGCGGTAGTGAATGGCAGAGACTTGCCAAGATTTGGGGGTGATGCCGATGGCGACTTGGCGGCCGTTGAAGATATATTGGTTGGCGAGCGAGACACCGATCTCACTAATGAGATAGCCACGGGCATTGATTTCGCTTTTAATATCGTCGTCGGTATCAAATTTCATAATATCGTCAACCTCGGTAGCCGCTGGATTAATGTAGGTGTAGTTTTGATTGTTACAGGCGTCGATAATCGTGCTGGCGTTGTTTGAGGGGGCGCTACGAAGGCAGTTAGCAAAGAGACCTACATCGTCTAATAGATTGTCGAATGTGTTGGCATCCCGATAGAGTAGATAGCCTCCAACACGGCCACCGGCACCGAGATGGAGTGCATAACCCCAGCTAGGTGAGGGGACGGCTAGGGCGACTGTTGCGGCCAGATCAGCAAATAGGGGGGCGCTGTCGAGTTGGATGAGATCCCGATTAACAACCTCCCCTTTCAGGGCAATATCATCATAGGCAGCCGCCGCTTCGGTAAATGCCTCTTCGGTTAAAATCGTCCGCGTGCTGTATTGGTTCGCTCGGTCGATAGCGTCAGCTAGCGCTTGAATCGTGCCGTTATCGTTATCGCCCTGTAGTCGATCGATGGTATCGAGCATCGAGTCGGGGTCGTAAACCTTAACTCCGAATTGGGGTAGGGCAACTGACACAGTGTCATCGGCTTCGATGAGGGCTAAGCCAGCGGGATTAATGAGTGGCGAGAGAGCCGGATCGGGTAGGGCGATGCCGACCCCTCCCATTGCCATCGCTCGGGGGTGGAGCGAGGAGAGGATGCCGGCTTGTAGCGTGGTCGGAAGCAGTAGAGCGGCGGTGATAGCTGTGGTGAGACGGAGAGTTCGATATGGCATGATCATTACCTCTGATATGTTCGCTTAGTTTAGACTTTTGTGCACGACTTCGTAGAGATCGCGTGATAAGTTAGGTAGCTCAAGTAGCTGCTGTAGGCAGTGCTGCATCTGTTGTTGAATGGTGGGGGTGTAGCGCCGCCACTGGGTTAGCGGAGTGACTAGGCGGGCGGCAATTTGGGGGTTAAAGCGGTTCAGTTCGCTCACTACCTCGGTCACAAATTGGTAGCCGCTCCCCCCGGGAGTATGGAACGCCACCACATTGCGCATCGCAAAGCTAGCGACGAGTGATCTGACCCTGTTGGGATTTTTCCATAAAAAATCGCCTCGTTGACTTAACCGTTTCACATCCTCTAGGGTCTGCTCTAATGGGGCGGTCGCCTGAATGGCAAACCACTTATCGAGCACTAACGGCTCGTTTTGCCAGCGGCAGTAGAAGTGGTTAAGCGCCTCATCGCGATAGCGGTTTAGGTGGTGGACGAGTACGCCGAGGGCGCTAATGGCGTCGGTCATATTATCGGCCTGCTGATACTGCTGCCATGCGAGCTCGAATATCTGCTCGCTTTCGGTTTCGGCGAGTAGGGAGAGGAGCCGATTTTTTAGCTTGCGCCGAGCTATCTCGGCGGCATTGAGGGTGTAGCGACGGCGATCTTGCTGTCGTTGCTGGTAGAGCTGTAGCAGGCGGGGGTGGTTCTCCTCTGTTAGCTGCTGTTGTAGCTGGCGCAGGGTGGTAAAGAGCCGTAGCGGCTCTACGGCCTCGACCCGCTCCATTAGGTAGAGAATATCGGGCAGGGTGAGGGCATCGGCCTTAAAGCTCTCGTCGAGTTCGGAGTCGAGTAGCCTCTGGTAGGCGGCGCTAAAGTTGGTATCGATATCGCCCTGCGGTCGGTGATGGTAACGATTGAGAAGCACCTGTTCAGCTAGCTGCTGGCCGGCGTCCCAACGGTTAAACTCATCTGTGTCACAGGCCATTAGCTGTGCAAGTTCTGCCGCTGAGGCGCCGGAGTGGAGTTTAACAGGCGCGGAGAATTGGCGTAGTAGGGAGGGGGTGGTGTTGGGGGGGACATGGTAGAGGGTAAAGGTTTGCTCAAACTGCTCTAATAGCAGTAACTGCTCCTCTTGACCGCCCCCCTCTTGGCCCTCTTGGCTTAGTTGGAGTGCGATCGGTTGACCCTCGGCGCCAATGAGGCCACAGCGGATCGGGATCGGCTGGGGCGCTTTAGGGCGACCATCGGCGGCTGGGGGGAGCTGTTGGCTGAGGGTGAGGGTGAGGGTCGCCTGTTGTGGATCGTAGTCTCGTTTAACGGTGACAGTGGGGGTACCGGCTTGGTGATACCAGCTTAAAAAGGGGCTGAGATCGAGCTCGTTAGCATCGGCTAGCGCCTCTAGCCAGTCGTCACAGGTGACCGCCTGACCGTCGTGGCGTTTAAAGTAGAGATCGGTTCCTTTGCGAAAGCGCTCTGCTCCGAGTAGGGTGTGGAGCATGCGGATGAGTTCTGCCCCCTTCTCATAGACAGTTAGGGTATAGAAGTTATTAATTTCGACATACGATTCGGGTCGAACCGGATGGGACATCGGACCGCTATCTTCGGCAAACTGGTAGGTTCGTAGCATACGCACGCTCTCTATTCGTCTGACGGCAGCCTGACTCATATCGGCGCTAAACTGCTGGTCACGAAAGACGGTGAACCCCTCTTTTAGACTGAGTTGGAACCAGTCGCGACAGGTGATCCGATTACCGCTCCAGTTGTGAAAATATTCGTGGGCAATCACCCCTTCAATGCTGTCAAAATCGCTGTCGGTCGCGGTTTCGGGGTTAGCGAGCACATAGCGGGAGTTAAAGATGTTAAGCCCTTTATTCTCCATCGCCCCCATATTAAAGTCGTTGACGGCGACGACCATATAGATATCGAGATCGTACTCGCGTCCGTAGTGCTCTTCATCCCAGCGCATCGCCCGTTTTAGGGACGCGATGGCGTGATCACACTTCCCCTCATTCCCCGGTTCGACATAGAAGCGAATCGCCACCTCGCGGCCGCTACAGGTGGTGAAACTGTCGGCTACTTCAACTAGATTGCCACCGACTAGCGCAAATAGGTAGCTCGGCTTTGGGAAAGGATCGTGCCATGTGACCTGGTGGCGATTGTGATCTAGGTGCTGCTGGTCGATACAGTTACCGTTAGAGAGCAGTACCGGATAGAGGTCTCGGTCGGCGATAAGGGTGGTGGTGAAGGTGGCCATCACATCGGGGCGATCTAGATACCAGCTAATGCGCCGAAACCCTTCTGCCTCGCACTGGGTGCAGAAGTTACCGGAGGAGAGGTAGAGCCCTTCGAGGGCGGCGTTTGCCGCAGGGTTTAGCTCCACCTCACTCTCTAGGATAAAGTGGGCGGGGGGGTTGAGTAGCAGCAGACCGCTCTCGTTGAGATGGTAGTCGGCCTCAGAGAGTTTGTCACCGTTAATCGCTAGCGAGATGAGCTTTAGCTCCTCCCCATCGAGTTGCAGCGCGTCGTGTTCGCCGGCTCTCTGGCGCTGGAGTTGGAGACGACTTCTCACCCGGGTGGCGTTGGGTATTAGCTCCACCGTCAGTTCAGTGGTGGTAATCGTGTAGGGGGGAGGCGTGTAATCTTTAAGATAGATGGGGGTTGGTTCAGTGTGGCTCATAGGTTAAATATCGAACTCTCTTTAGGTGTAGAACTGCACTTGGGGCGGATAGTCGGGTTTTTGGGTCACTTGTAGCATCGCGGCGTTGGCAATATTAAAACGATAGAGGTGGGAGAGGGGGATCTGTAGTAAAAGATGGAGCACTGCTCGTATCTGGCCGGCGTGGCCGACTAACAGCACCCTCTGCCCCTGTGCCTGATCGCAGAGCTGTTGCCACCCCTGTTCGATACGGGCGATAAAGTCGGGTAGCGGCTCCGCCCCCTCAGGGCGCTGGTGGAGCGGATCGTGGCGAAATCGCGCCATGATGCCCGGATCGCTCGCCTCCAATTCGGTTGCACGATACCCCTCCCAGCTACCAAAGCTGATCTCTTTGAGCTGCTCAATGGGGGTGACCGGTACTTTAAGCTGCTGACCTAATTCGGTCGCGAAGTCGTAGCAGCGGCGCATGGGGGAGGTAAATATCTGCTCCCAGTCGCGGCGACCGGCAACGGCGGCACGCATCTGCTGCCACCCCTTGTCGCTGAGAGGATCATCCATGTGGCCGCGATATTTGCGCCCCCCTTCGGGCTCGCCGTGGCGAATAATGTCAATGATTGTGGTTGCTATCATGATTATAGTATCCAGAGAAGTTGCAGGAGAGTAAAGAGCCCCACTCCGATTACCATTAGCACTAGGCTGTATCGCAGCAGAGTTAAGAGCTTAGCAATCGGTTCGGCTAGCTGCTGCTCCGGGCCGTTAAAGGGGGCCTCGCCTAGCTGTAGGGCAGCGCTAGCGCTGACAAATAGTAACTCATGACTCTGATCTAGCCCCTTCGGCTGTTGGCGCCACTGCGGCAACATATCGCCCATACTGCCACAGATGGCGTAGCCGAAGGCGGTTAGATGGGCTACCGGCCAGTTAAGTAACCGCCAGAGTAGCTGTGGTGCCGAGTCGGGTGGTTCAAAGTGGTGCAGAGTGATCTGAGAGCAGCGGTAGAGCATCATCCCGGCCGGGCCGAGTAGGGTGAGCCAGAAAATAGGGCCAAAAAAGCGCTGCTGCGACTCGATAATTAGCGTTTGAAATAGCTGTCGTACCAAGTCGGGAGGGGGGGCTGGCGCGTCTCCCCCTAAGAGCGGCGCGATGACGGTGCGACTCTGCTGTCGCTCTCCCGCCTCCCAGTGGTGGACAAACGCCTCACCTAGCGGCTGTAGATCGCGATCACCTATCGTGAGTAGCACAATAAAGGTGGTGAGCGGCAGTAGCAGCCACCAAGGTAGCTCCGATTGCACCTGAGTTAGCAGGGCCGCCGGTAGCAGCAGCCAGACTAGCGCCCCGGGGCCGGCCCATTGAGTGGGGAGGTAGCGCCTTAGGCGTATGAAGGCGTTATCAAACCACGCGAGCGAGCGATCGGGGACAAAATCGGGACGAAACTGCTCAATAATCAGCGCCAGTAGCAGGGCGATAAGGATCATATAGCCTCCTAGTTAGGGGGTAAGGGCTTGGCGCAGTCGCCACCAGTGAAACATCGGCCCCGGATCGGTTTTGCGAGCTGGGGCGATGTCGGCGTGGCCAACGATGTGGTGGGGGCTCAATCGAGGGAAGTGGTCGAGTAGCCAACGAGTGGTATCGAATAACTGTTGGTACTGTGGCTCGGTAAAGAGGTGCCGCTCGTCACCCTCTAGTTCAATGCCGATGGAGAAGTCGTTACAGTGACGGCGACCGCGATAGCAGGAGTGGCCAGCGTGCCAAGCGCGGCGGTCAAACGGCACAAACTGCACCAGCTCGCCATCGCGACGAATTAGCAGGTGGCTAGAGACCCGCAGTTCGGCGAGGGGGGGAAAGTAGGGGTGATCAGAGGGTGTGAGGGTGTTGGTAAAGAGCTGCTCTATAGCACTAGAGCCGAACTCGCCCGGGGGGAGGCTAATGGCGTGTAGCACCAGTAGTGACACATCTTCCGGATCGGGGCGACGATTCTGGTTAGGTGAGGCGCAGTAGCGAGCTGCGGTCAGCAGAGAGGGCGGCAATAATGGACTCCGAGGCTAAATTGGGTAGTAGGGGTGAAATTTTTCTGTGTTTAAGTCACGATTTGGGTATATTACCCTAAAACGGCATTAAATAACCAGATAACATAGCGGTTAAGGAGGAGTCGATGCAGTCAGAGGGATCACAGTTCCCAGCGTATCTCTCACCGCTGCTGATTGAGCAGCAGGTGGCGGCAGCGCTAGCCGAAGATATTGGTAGCGGCGATTTAACCGCCGAGCTAATCTCTGGAGAGGAGGTGGTGGAGGCGACGATTCTCTGTCGCGATAGTGCGACTCTGTGCGGTATTCCTTGGGCTAAAGCGGCCTTCTATCAGTGTCACGCCTCAATTGAGCAGCAGTGGTGGGTGGCTGATGGCGAGTCGGTGGCGGGGGCGAGCGAACTTGCGAGGCTGCGTGGCCCTGCAGGAGCGCTGCTCACGGCCGAAAGGACAGCGCTCAACTTTATGCAGCTTCTATCGGGGGTAGCGAGTTTAACGCGGCGCTTTGTCGAGCAGGCCCATCGTGTCAATCCGGCGGTCGATATTCTCGATACCCGAAAAACGATACCGGGGCTGCGGTTAGCGCAAAAATATGCCGTACTCTGTGGCGGGGGTAAAAATCACCGTATTGGGCTCTATGATGCCATTTTGATTAAAGAGAACCATATCGCCGCTGCCGGCTCTATTGCCGCTGCAATCACCCGAGCGCAGCAGCGCTACCCTGAGGTGTTAATTGAGATCGAGGTGGAGACGCTACAGGAGCTACAGCAGGCGCTCGATAGCGGCTGTCAAAGGATTCTGCTCGATAACATGTCGCCTGAGTTGATCGCTGAGGCGGTAGCGATAACCGCAGGCGCGGCCGAGCTAGAGGTCTCCGGCGGGGTGACGCTGCAGCAGTTACCGGCCATTGCCGCGCTAGGGGTGCGCTATATTTCGGTCGGGGCGATTACGAAGCAGGTGGAGCCGGTCGATCTATCGATGAGGCTGAATTGAGCGTTATAGAGAGTCAGAGAGGGGGCACTGTTGAAACAGCTATTAGCTAAAATAGAGCAGCGACAGGCGACTATCGGTATTGTCGGTTTAGGCTATGTCGGGCTGCCGCTACTGCTGCGTTTTGTCGAGGCGGGGTTTCGCGTGATAGGCTTCGATACCGATCCGAAAAAACCGCAGCGGCTAAATCGTGGCGAGACCTATCTAAACCACATCAGCGGAGCACAGATAGCGGCGGCACAGCACGGTTTTCACGCCACCACCGACTTTAATGGGGCGAGCGAGTGCGATGCCCTTTTAATCTGTGTGCCGACGCCGTTAGGGGAGCACATGGAGCCCGATTTGAGCTTTATTACCGCGACCATGGCCAATCTGTTGCCCCATCTGCGGCCACAGCAGCTCATTGCGCTCGAAAGTACCACCTACCCGGGGACGACAGAGGAGATTTTGCAGCCGCTGCTAGTCGAGGCGGGCTGGCGCATTGGCGAGACTATGGCGCTAGTTTACTCCCCTGAGCGCGAAGATCCGGGCAATGCTAACTTTACTACCCGCACCATCCCTAAAGTGGTCGGCGGGGTCACCCCGACCTGCTTAGAGGTCGGTATCGCCCTCTACCAGCAGGTGATTGATCGGGTGGTGCCGGTTAGCTCTACCCGAACGGCAGAGATGAGCAAGCTGTTGGAGAATATCCATCGTGCGGTCAATATCGGGTTGGTGAATGAGATGAAGATGGTGGCCGATCGGATGGGAATCGACATTCATGAGGTGATCGATGCGGCAGCGACCAAGCCGTTTGGTTTTGTCCCCTACCGCCCTGGGCCGGGATTAGGGGGGCACTGTATTCCCATCGATCCCTTTTACTTAACTTGGAAAGCGCGGGAGTACGGTGTGAATACCCGTTTTATCGAGCTAGCCGGTGAGGTGAACCATGCGATGCCGCAGTGGGTGGTCGATAAAGTGGTCTTCGGACTGAACCGACAGCGTAAGGCGGTAAACGGCAGCCATATTTTGATCGTTGGCATCGCCTACAAAAAGAATATTGACGATATGCGCGAATCGCCGGCGGTAGCGATGATGGCGCAGCTACAGCAGCTCGGGGCGAAGCTGAGCTATAGCGATCCCTATCTGCCCCACTTTCCTCCGATGCGCCGCTACCACTTTGAGTTAACCCATACCCCCTTAACCGCAGCGATGCTAGCTAGCGTCGATGCGGTGGTCATCGCCACCGATCACGACTGTTTTGATTATGAACTGATTCGCTCCCACGCCTCGCTTATTATCGATGCTCGGGGAGTCTATCGCCAACCGGAGCCACATATTGTTAAAGCCTAATCTCTATCGTCAGGCGAGCTTTATGCTAAGTGTCAATCAGCTACCACAGCTACCCGAAGATAACGGTTACGAAATCGCCTTTGCCGGCCGCTCTAATGCCGGTAAATCGAGTGCTCTTAATACCCTGACCGAGCAGAAGAGTCTAGCCCGCACCAGTAAAACACCCGGCCGCACCCAAATGCTCAACTACTTTGGCCTTGATGAGAGTCGCCGCTTAGTCGATCTGCCCGGTTACGGCTTTGCCAAAGTGCCCGCGCAGGTGAAACGGGAGTGGCACCGCCTACTCGAAGGTTACTTTGCACAACGGCAATCGCTGCAAGGGGTGGTGGTGGTGATGGATTGTCGCCATCCGCTAAAAGATGACGATCAATTAATGTTGCAATGGTGCCAGCAGAGCCAAGTGCCGGCCCATATTCTGTTAACCAAGGCGGACAAACTGAAGCGGGGAGCGGCCAAAACCACTCTGTTACAGGTCGATAAGGCGTTAGGGCTACTTGAGTCGGACGCCTCAGTACAACTCTTTTCGGCGTTAAAACGGGAGGGGGTGGAGCGGCTACAGCAGCGGCTCGATCAGTGGTTAGTGATGGAGGAGGAGTGATGGCATGGGACGGCGTCTAATCGTGTGGAGCCTTTTGTGGTTGGGATTGGGATTGGGGGTAGCCGGGTGCGGGGCGAAAGGGGATCTCTATCTACCCTCGCAGGGGGCAGCGGCAGCGGAGCAGAACGCAAATTGAGCGAGCCGCTGTTAATTGCCCTTAGCCGCCTGATAGTAAGGCATCATGTTAGGAATAAGCGCCTCCAGCGTCTGCTGGCGATTATCGGGGCTAGGGTGGGTGCTGAGAAATTGCGGTGTGCTGCCGCCTAGCTGTCCCATCTTCTGCCACAGGGTGACCGCTGCGCGAGGATCGTAGCCCGCTTTGGCGGCTAGTTCGATACCGATCTTATCGGCTTCGGTCTCGCCGGTGCGGCTATTGGGTAACTCGACGGCTAGTTTGGCTGCTGCCACACCGGCGGTGGTGGTCAGTTGCGAGTCGCTGACAGCACCGAGGACGGCAATGCCCATCTTGGAGGCGAGGGCTATCGACATCCGTTCGGCGGAGTGGTTGGCTAGGGCGTGGGAGATTTCGTGACCAATGACCTGCGCTAACTCGTCATCGGACGGTTGAATGGCTTTAATAAGGCCGGTATAGACTGCCATTTTTCCGCCAGCCATACACCAAGCGTTCACCTGTTGATCATCTTCGATGACATTAATCTGCCACTCCCAGCTTGCGGTATCGGGACGCATGGCCACAGCCTGAGGGATGATACGATCCGTAATCTGTCGGACTCGACGGGTGAGAGCGGGATCGGTATTGAGTTTCCCCTCCTCACTGACACTATCAATCGTCTGAGTATAGGCCTGTTTGGAGGAGGTAATCGCCTGCGCCTCTGAGACCAGCAGTAGCTGTTTACGACCGGTAGGGGTGGTCGAACAGGCGCTAATCACCCCTAGCAGCAGAACAATTATCAGGGAACGATAGTGCATGGCAAAAGCTCCTAGGGGACAGCTATTAGTGGGGGAGATGGGGCGGTGGCTAGCCGAGGGCGCGAATCCGCTTATTGAGCCGGCTTTTGGTGCGAGCAGCGCTATTTTTATGCAACAGCCCCTTTTTGATGGCGCGGTCAATGACAGGAACGGCTGACTGATAAGCGGCGCTAGCGGCCTCTTTGTCGCCGCTATCGGCACTCTTAACTACTTTTTTCATCGCTGTGCGCAGCGCAGAGCGCTCCGAGGCGTTGTGAATACGGCGCTTGTCCGCCTGACGGGCGCGTTTACGGGCTTGTGCTGAATTGGCCAATGGTCTCTCTCCGAAGAAATCTAGGTTAAAACTGAAAATAGCCGCGCATTATTTCACACTCTTTTGAGTTGTCAAGCCAATTTGGCGCAATCAGTTGTGTTAAAGTAGCCTTGGATGAGGGCTCGGTTATCTCAGATAGAAAATAGCTAATTAGGGAGAGGTTTGGTAATGCAGGGGCAACATAGTGTCTTTACTGTAGAGCAGATGGAGCAGGTACTCGATGGATGCCAATTTCAGAGCAAAATTGCGGCCATCTTGGAGCGATTACCGATGTTTAACCGATATTCGGGTGAGGACACGATGGCGCTAGCTAGCTTTATGGTGCTCTATCGAGTGCCTAAAGGGAAAGTGGTGATGCTAGAGGGGGAGTACGACGATTTTATGTGTGTACCGGTCACCGGTTCGTTAGATGTCTTAAAAATAGATAAGGGACAAAAGCTAGTCCACTTAACGACGATAAAACCGGGACGGCTGTTTGGCGAGATGTCGCTGCTCGACAGCATGCCCCACTCCGGTACAGTTCGCACGCTAGAGGAGTGTGAACTGCTGGTGATGCACAAGACTCACTATGAGCAGCTCGGCAAGCGTTACCCTAAAACGGCGCTGCGCTTTACTCAGTCGATTGCGGTGTTAATGAGTCAACGCCTGCGGCGCGTCAGCAGTAAGCTTATCGACATGTTATAACTTTTTGCTCCGTTTTAGGCTATCGCTCGGGGGTGGTTTCGGGTATGATGGTGCCATAAATTCAACGGTGACCCCATGGGTTCCCCCGCGACGATAGATTGTGGACCCCGTCAGGCCCGGAAGGGAGCAGCGGCAGCAGTCGATTCGGGTGCCGGGGTGTCGCTGATGCGGGTCACCACCCTAATTTTGCTACTATCTCTCGATTGTGTCATGAGTTATCAGGTTCTTGCCCGTCGTTGGCGCCCGCGCACCTTTGCCCAGCTAGTGGGACAGCACCATGTGGTTAAACCGCTGCTGCACGGCCTGCAGTCGGGACGACTCCACCACGCCTTTCTGTTTACCGGTACCCGAGGGGTGGGTAAGACCACAATCGCGCGAATTTTAGCCAAGGCGCTAAACTGTAGCCTGCCGCAGCAGGGTGAGCCGTGTGGCGAGTGTGGTAGCTGTGTGGCGATCGATGAGGGGCGCTTTGTCGATCTGTTAGAGGTCGATGCCGCCTCGCGCACTAAGGTCGATGATACCCGTGAGCTACTTGATAATATTCAGTATGCACCGGTGCACGGTCGTTATAAGATCTATCTCATTGATGAAGTGCACATGTTATCGCGCCATAGCTTCAATGCGCTGTTAAAGACGCTGGAGGAGCCGCCAGACCATATTAAATTTCTATTAGCGACCACCGATCCTCAAAAGCTACCCCCTACGATTCTATCGCGCTGCCTGCAGTTTGGGCTGCAGGCGTTAACGCCAGAGCAGATTCGCTCCCAATTTGAGACTATTTTGCATAGTGAGCAGATCGAAGCTGACGCTGAGGCGCTATGGGAGCTGGCTTTGGCGGCTGATGGTAGTCTGCGTGATGGTTTAAGTCTGTTGGATCAGGCGATTAGTTATGGTGGCGGTCGCGTCGTTCTCGATGAGGTGCGACAGATGCTCGGTACCGTAGGACGGCAGCAGTTAATTGTGATGCTGAACGCGCTGGCTGAGGATAATCCGGCACAGCTACTACAGCAGGTCGAGCAGGCGGCGAGGCAGGGGCGCGATCTGCGTCGGCTGCTTAACGATGTCAATCGCCTCCTGCAGCAGTTAGCGCTGTTGCAGCAGATTCCTGACTATCCGGGGATCGAGCAGCGCCAAGCGCTGACAGCGCTGTCACAACAGCTAAGTCGTGAAGATGTGCAGCTCTACTACCAGATCGGAATCCACGGCTGGCGCGATCTCGCCTACAGCCCCGATGTGCGTACCGGAGTAGAGATGACGCTGCTGCGAATGCTCGCCTTTCGTCCGCGTCAAAGCCATCGCCAAGAGGAGAGGCGAGGGGGAGGGCACCGCAGTGACGACTCCGTCGAGCCCCATCCTGCCCCCCTCTCTCCCCCGTCAGCCGCCTCACCTCTGCCGGCGTTCTCTGTGGTTGCAGAAAACGATAGCCAGTGGCGCGAGTGGAGTCGGCAGTTGCGGGTTAAACCGATGACGCAGCAGCTAGCGCAACACTGTCAATTAGTGGCCTGTGACGGGGGACGGTTACAGCTTCAGACCCAGTCGGCTGTCGGTTCACTGCTCGATAGGGAGGAGGAGCTGCGTCAAGGGCTACAGCGGTTGTTAAATCGACCCGTCGAGCTATCGTTGCGGGTTATAAGTGCAGACGAGGGTTGTGCCCCGTTAGAGACGCCGAGAGTGATAGAGCAGCGGGAGTGGGCCGAAAAGCAGACCCAGGCAGAGGCGGCTATGGCTGCCGATGCGGTCGTGGAGCGCTTGATTGAGCTGTTTGGGGCGCAGCTTATCCCCAGTTCGATCAAGCCGTTGGAGGGGGGCGATGAGTCAGCGCGATAGCTTAGTGCCGCTTGCCGAGCGGTTGCGACCTAAGTCGCTACAGCAGGTGGTGGGGCAGCGCCATCTCCTCTCTGAGGGGCAACCGCTGTGGGGAGCGCTACAGTTAGGAAGGGTGCACTCAATGATCCTCTGGGGGCCGCCGGGAACGGGCAAAACGACGCTCGCAAGGCTGCTAGCTCAGCAAGGTGGGCTACAGTTTATCGCCCTTTCGGCCGTGTTATCGGGGGTAAAAGAGATTCGTGCTGCTGTGGCCGCCGCCAAGAGCCATCGCCAGCAGCGAGGGGAGGGGACGCTGCTGTTTGTCGATGAGGTACACCGCTTCAATAAGAGCCAGCAGGATGCCTTTTTACCCCACATCGAAGATGGGACGCTCATTTTTGTTGGCGCTACCACCGAAAACCCCTCGTTTGAGTTAAATAATGCCCTGCTATCGCGGGTCAGGGTCTATCGCTTACAGTCGTTACAGGTAGAGGAGCTAGTGCAGCTTATCCATACGGCCTGCTCTGAGCTAGGGGAGCCGCCGTTAGTGATCGATAGCGAGCTAATCACCGAACTGGCGCAAAGGGTCGATGGCGATGCCAGACGAGCGCTGAATTGGTTGGAGATGGCGGCCGATATGGCCAAGGTGAGCGCGGTCGGGCGTCGGGTGACCCGTGAGGTGATGGAGAGCCTGTGGCAGGGGGGGGTGCGCCGATTTGATAAGGGGGGGGATATCTTCTATGAGCAGATTTCGGCGCTACACAAGGCGATGCGAGGCTCTAACCCCGATGCTGTGCTCTATTGGCTGGCGCGGATGCTCGATGGCGGCTGTGATCCGCTCTATATTGCCCGCCGTACGGTTAGAATGGCCTCAGAGGATATCGGCAATGCCGATCCAAGGGCTCTGTCGTTAGCGCTACAGGCGTGGGAGGTGGTGGAGAGGCTCGGCAGCCCCGAAGGGGAGTTGGCATTGGCTCAAGCGCTGGTCTATCTAGCCGTTGCGCCTAAGAGTAATGCGGTGTATCAGGCTTTTAAGGCGGCACAGCTTGACGCGAAACAGACCGGTTCACTGGCGGTGCCCCCTCACCTCTGTAATGCGCTGACTCAGCTCATGGCACAGCTAGGGTATGGCGAGGGGTATCGTTATGCCCATGACGAGGAGGGCGGGTATGCCGCCGGAGTGAACTACTTTCCGGATGCCATGGAGCCACAACGCTATTATCATCCAGTCGATAGGGGGTTGGAGGAGCGCATTGGGGCTAGACTGGCTTGGTTTCGGCAGCAGGATCGAGCTCATGGTACCGATAGATAGGTCGCGGCTCGGCGAGGGGGATAGGCGTGATGCAGCGAAGGCGAAGTGTGAGGCGCCGTTGTCGTGAACTGGCTGCTGTTAGCTATCGGGGGGGCTTTGGGGGCGGTGGCTCGTTTTGGACTCTCTGAGGCGATCTATGGCTTATTAGGGCGGGAGTTTCCTTACGGCACGCTGGCGGTGAATCTTATCGGTTCGCTGTTGATGGGGCTGCTCTATGTGGTCATTAGTGAACGGGCGCTGTTCGGGGACGAGGTGCGACTGCTGCTGATGGTCGGTTTTTTGGGGGCTTTGACTACCTTCTCTACCTTTTCGCTCGATACGCTGCTGCTGTTGCAGCAGGGGGCGTTGTGGCGGGCCGGGGCGAATGTATTGGCGAGCGTAACTTTAACTATCGGCGCTTTATGGTTGGCTGTGGTGGCGGCACGGGCGTTGTTGCGTTAAATTACGCTCTTAGATTAACCATCCATTAACCACCTCTCAAAGGAGAGCAGCAGACTATGCTTGATCCCCGTCTATTACGCCAAGATATCGCCGCTGTGGCTCGGCAGCTAGCGCGGCGCGGCTTTACTCTCGATGTCGAACGGTTCAATCAGCTAGAGCAGCAGCGCAAAGAGCTGCAGTGCGAGGCCGAATCGCTACAGCAGGAGCGCAACCAGCGCTCTAAGGCGATAGGCCAAGCGAAAGCGAAGGGGGAGGCGATTGAGCCGCTGCTAGCGGCGGTCGCCGATCTAGGCGAGAAGCTGAAGCAGGGCACCGAGCAGCTACAGCAGCTACAAAACGAGTTGGATCAGCTATTAGCTTCGATACCTAACCTTCCTGATGCGTCGGTACCTGAGGGGTTCTCTGAGGCCGATAATGTCGAGGTGCGGCGCGTCGGTGCGCCACCAGAGTTGGGTTTTGAGGCGAAAGATCATGTCGATATTGGCGTAAGGCTAGGGGGGCTCGATTTTGAGAGTGCTGCTAAATTGACCGGTAGCCGCTTTGCGGTTATGCGCGGGCAGGTGGCGAGGCTCCATCGGGCGCTAATTCAGTTTATGCTCAATCTGCACACCGAACAGCACGGCTACACCGAGCTCTATGTCCCCTATCTGGTCAATCGTGATTCGCTACGAGGTACCGGTCAGCTACCTAAGTTTGAGGCCGATCTGTTTGCCATTAATAGCGAAGAGCAGCCGTGGTATCTGATTCCAACGGCGGAAGTGCCTGTCACCAATATGGTGCGTGATACTATTTTGGCCGCCGATGAGCTGCCGCTAAAATGGGTCGCCCATACCCCCTGTTTTCGTAGCGAGGCGGGCTCCTATGGACGAGATACGCGGGGGATGATTCGTCAGCATCAGTTTGAGAAGGTGGAGCTGGTACAGATAGTGGAGCCGAGTCGCTCCATGGCGGCGCTAGAGGAGCTTACCGGCCACGCTGAGACAGTTTTGCAACAGTTAGAGCTCCCCTATCGGGTCGTCAATCTTTGCGGGGGGGATATCGGTTTTAGTAGCTGTAAAACCTACGATCTAGAGGTCTGGTTACCGGGACAGCAGGCCTATCGTGAGATCTCCTCTTGCTCTAACTTTCGCGATTTTCAGGCGCGCAGGATGCTAGCGCGGTGGCGCCCTTTAGACGCGAAAAAACCGGAGCTAGTCCATACCCTGAATGGGTCTGGATTGGCGGTCGGGCGAACGCTGGTGGCGATTTTAGAGAACTATCAGCAGGCCGATGGTTCAGTCACCATTCCGGCACCGCTAAGGCCATGGATGGGAGGGGCTGAGCGGCTCTGTATGGCGGGGTAGAGGCTGTGGCGTTGTCGCTTAAGGGGTAGTTTTGCTTGTTTTTTAAGTGATGGCAAGGTAATGTGCCCGCTCCCGTAGAGTAGCGGGAGTAAGCTGAACTGGCATCTAATCACGAATTTAATTAGAATAGGTGCCGGTTTAGACCCTATTTTTAGTTTTCGGAGGATAATTCTGCGATGAGTAGTATTGAAGAGCGCGTCAAGAAGATTGTAGTTGAGCAGTTGAGCGTGGATGAGGGTGAAGTGACTAACGAGTCATCATTTGTTGACGATCTTGGCGCTGATTCACTCGACACAGTTGAGCTGGTTATGGCTCTTGAAGAGGAGTTCGGAACCGAAATTCCCGATGAAGAAGCTGAAAAAATTACCACTGTGCAGCAGGCGATTGACTATATCAACGCCCATCAGGCTTGATATCTTTTTAAGGCCTTTGATTGACGAGAGCCGCGACCATTTAGATGAATGGTCGCGGTTTTTTTGTCTCTGTTGAGCGAGTAAGGAGTTGATTTTGGCAAAAAGAAGAGTTGTCATTACCGGATTGGGTATGATCTCTCCTGTCGGGTTGTCGGTGGGGGAGTCGTGGGAGGCGATTAAGGCCGGTCGCAGTGGCGTCAAACTGATTCCCCATTTCGATACCACGAATTTTAGTGTCCGTATCGGTGGCACGGTGACCGATTTTGATGTTAGTCGCTACCTATCGGCCAAAGAGGCCAAAAAGATGGATCCCTTTATTCACTACGGGTTAGCTGCCGCGATTGAGGCGATAGAGGACTCTGGGCTGGAGGTGACTGAGGCGAACGCAGAGCGGATGGGTGTCTCTATCGGTTCGGGTATTGGTGGCTTGCCCGGTATCGAAAAGGGGTATGAGAGCTTCATGAAGGGGGGGCCGCGTAAAATCTCCCCTTTCTTTGTCCCTAGCAGCATTATTAACATGGTCTCAGGCCATGTCTCGATGCGTTATGGCCTGAAAGGCCCTAATATCGCCATGGCTACCGCCTGCGCGACCGCGACCCATAGCATCGGTGAGGCAGCGCGCATTATTGAGTATGGTGACGCCGATGTCATGATCGCTGGGGGGGCTGAGATGTCAACCTGTCCCTGTGGTCTCGGCGGTTTCGCTTCGGCGCGGGCGCTCTCTACCCGCAATGAGGATCCGGAGGCGGCTAGCCGTCCTTGGGATCGTGATCGTGACGGCTTTGTGCTCGGTGACGGAGCCGGTGTGGTGGTGTTGGAGGAGTATGAGCACGCTAGGGCGCGGGGGGCTAACATCTATGCCGAAGTTGCCGGTTATGGCATGAGTGGGGATGCCTATCACATGACACTGCCCGCTAAAGGGGGGGAGGGAGCTGCTCGGTGTATGGTGAACGCACTGCGTAACGGAGGGGTGAACCTACATGAAGTGGATTACATTAATGCCCACGGCACCTCGACCCCTGCAGGAGATCTTGCCGAAACCGAAGCGGCGAAGAGTACCTTTGGTGATCACGCCTATAAGCTCTGTATGAGTTCGACTAAATCGATGGTTGGCCATCTGCTAGGGGCCGCTGGGGGGGTTGAGGCGATCTTTACCGCGCTGGCTATCTACGAACAGGTGGCTCCCCCGACGATCAATCTTGACCATCCCGATGAGGGGTGTGATCTCGACTATGTTGCCAATGAGGCCAGAGAGATGCCCATCAATGTCGCGCTCTCCAACTCATTCGGCTTTGGGGGGACGAATGCCACTTTGGTGCTAAAGCGGCTCTCGTAAATAGGTAGGGAATGGGTGTGTGGCTGTGGTGCTGCTTAATGGGGTTGCGGTTGAGACGATAGCCGTTACCGACAGGGCGCTCCACTATGGTGACGGTCTGTTTGAAACGGTACGGATTAGCGGGGGGAGTGTCTGCTGGCTACCGAGCCACTGTCAGCGGCTGTGGCGCGGTTTTGAGCGGCTGCAGCTGCCGTTGGCATCGTTCGATTTGGCTATGGATGAGCTGCGGCAGTTGGCAGAACAGCTAGGTGATGGGATCATTAAGCTGATTATCAGTCGGGGCAGTGGCGGACGAGGTTACGCTCTGCCGGTACCGCCGCAGCCGCAGCGAATTCTGCTAACCCGCCCGCTTCCTGACTATCCACTCTCTCGTCCGGCACGGCTCTTCTGCTGTCAGACCCGCTTGGGGCAGCAGCCGCTTTTGGCTGGTCTAAAGCATCTTAACCGCCTAGAGCAGATTTTGGCTCGCAGCGAGTGGGGCGATGAGTATGATGAGGGGGTGGTCTGCGATCAGCGTGGTGCGGTGGCTGAGGGGGTGATGAGTAATCTGTTTTGGGTTAACCATGGCCAGCTACAGAGCCATCCGCTACACGACTGCGGCGTGCATGGGGTGATGCGGCAGCAGGTGTTGACCTATATCGAACAGCAGCAGTGGCCGTTTAGCTGGAGCAGTCAAATTAGCATGGCGCAGCTAGCGCAGATGGAGGAGATCTTTATTTGCAATGTCGCGATGGGAGTCTGGCCGGTGGGTGAGATAGGGGGGCGGGCGATGCGTTTGGGGCCATTCGGAGCAGCGCTGCGGGATCTGTGGTCATGACACGCCTGCTCTATCGCCTATTAGGGGCCTCGCTCCTGCTAGGGAGTCTCCTAGCCGGGTGGATCGGAATGGGTTTTAACCACTTTTCCGAGAGTCTGCTCAATGTCGATGGCTTGGTAGTGACGCTTGAGCGAGGCGATAATTTGCGTGATCTATCGCAAAAGCTTTACCAGCAGGGGGTGATTAGCCACAGCGACTACTTCTACTACCTAGGACGCTGGCACGGTTATGGCGCTAAACTCCGCGCCGGAGAGTTTAAGTTAAGTGGGGAGTTGACGCCGAAGCAGCTATTGCAACAGCTAGTGTCGCTGCCGCCGCGTCACTACAGTTTTACTCTGGTTGAGGGGTGGAACATTGAGCAGTTGCAGCGGGCAGTGGCGGCAGACTCTAAGCTGCAACACCAGCTTGAGGAGCGACTGGCGCCGACAGAGTTAATGGCTCGACTAGGGCTGGAGGGGCACCCTGAGGGGCAGTTTATGCCCGATACCTACCACTATACCCGTGCTAGCACTGATATTGAGTTGTTGCAGCGAGCCTATCGGGCAATGCAAACTTTTTTGCAGCAGCAGTGGCCTGAGCGACAGCCCGAGCTAGCGCTGAAAACCCCCTACGAGGCGCAAATTATGGCCTCTATTGTCGAAAAAGAGACCGGATTAGCGAGCGAACGGGCCGACATTGCCGGTGTGTTTGTGCGCCGTTTAAAGCGCAATATGCGTCTTCAGACCGATCCGACGGTTATTTATGGTCTAGGGGAGGCGTTTGATGGCAATTTAACCCGAGCCCAGTTGCGTCAGGATACCCCCTATAACAGCTACACCCGCCACGGCTTGCCGCCGACTCCGATTGCGATGCCGGGGCGAGAGGCGATAGTGGCGGCTCTCCACCCAGCTAAAGGTAGCTCACTCTACTTTGTTGCCCGAGGGGATGGTAGCCACCAATTTTCGGCGACACTTAAAGAGCATAATGCGGCAGTTAAAACCTATCAGTTGCGCTAGAGGTTAGAGCATAACATGAAGAAAATGTTTGAAGTTTTGCCTCTATTTGCGGTAGTAGGCTTAGTGGTGGTGTCGATTGCGTTCTACAGCGCCTTTAGTCTCTCAACTAAAATGGCCAGTGATTCGCTATTAACCGCGACACAGCAGGCCAATTTGACCGTCACCCGCATCTTTATGAATGAGGTGATGCCGCAGTTGAGGCCGCTTTTAGAGCTAGCGCAGGGACGGGCGCTTAACCAGGCCGAAATCGCTCTATTTGACAAGTTAGTCCGCCAATTTGCCCAGGATACCGATGTCTTAAAAATTAAATATTTTAATCTTGAGGGGATGACCCTCTACTCAACCGACCATAGCCAAATAGGGGAGGATAAATCGACCTACCCCGGTTTTATCGCCGCTAAGCGGGGTGAGTTAGAGAGTGAAATCACCTCACGCGATGTTTTCTATGCGATGGAGGGCAGGGTAGAGAGTCGAGAGCTCGTGTCGAGTTATCTTCCTCTCATTAACCGCCAAGGTGAGATCGAGGGGGTCGTTGAGCTCTATGCTGATCGCACTCAAACTGTCAAACGGAGTCAGGAGTCTGCTAACGAGTTAATCCGTTTTTTTGCGCCGATATTTTATGGTGTATTTTTGGTGATGTTTATCACCATAGTACACGGATTGCGCATTCAGCGGCAGCAGACTAAAGAGCTGCATAGCAATAGTGAACGCTTACGGGTGTTAGCTGCTGAGAATGTGGTGGCCCGAAAACGGGCGGAGGTGGCTGATAGGCTTAAAAGCGAGTTTTTAGCCAATATGAGTCACGAAATTCGCACGCCGATGAATGCCATTATTGGTCTGAGCCACCTCGCGTTGCAGACTGAGTTGAGCGAGCAGCAGCGCGACTACATTACCAAGATCGATGTCTCGGCCAATACCTTGCTTGGAATTATTAACGATATCCTCGACTTTAGTAAAATTGAGGCCGGAAGGCTCGATATTGAGCATATCCCATTTTCACTTACCGATATCATTCATCAGATAATGGAGATTATGCGCCACAAAAGTGATGAGAAAGGGTTGCGACTACGCCTAGAGGGGCTAGAGAGCATACCGCAACATCTATTGGGAGATCCGTTACGGATTCACCAAGTTTTGACCAATCTGATTAATAACGCCATTAAATTTACCCCCGAAGGGGAGGTGGTGCTGCGTATGGCGCAGCAAAGTGGTACGGAGGGTGCCCCGCAACTGCGCTTTAGCGTGATCGATAGCGGGATCGGCATGAGTGATGCGCAAATGCAGACTCTGTTTCAGGTCTTTCGCCAAGCCGACTCTTCGACAACGCGCAAATTTGGTGGCACAGGTTTAGGGCTAACGATTAGCAAACGGCTAGTCGAGCTGATGGGTGGGGAGATTGGTGTTGAGAGTCAGCTAGGACGGGGCAGTACCTTCTGGTTTACTCTGCCGCTGGCGATAGATACCGAGGCGCAGGTGAGTGACTCGGAGGAGCCATCGTTACCGATCGAAGGCGTGGTACAATATCCCGGTTGCAAAGTGTTGCTAGCGGAGGATAACCCGATTAATCGCCAAGTTGCGACTGAGCTGTTAAAGCTGCATGGTATTGAGGTGACTCATGCCGAAAATGGCCAAGTTGCGGTCGAATTAGCACAGCAGTACCCATTTAATTTAATCTTTATGGATTTACAGATGCCGCAGATGGATGGCTATGAGGCGAGTAGAGTGATTCGAGCCGCAGGGCTTACTGAGGTTCCGATTGTGGCGCTGACCGCTAACGCCATGAGTGGCGATCGGGAGTTGAGTCTGCAAGCGGGGATGAACGATCACATGAGTAAACCGTTTCCGCCGCAACAGTTAGCACTGATGCTGCATCGCTACCTCCTAACGGCCACGGCAGGCAGTCATGGCGCTGGAACAGGAGAGTGATTTTTGTCTGACGATTAGCGCCTCTTTCCCTCTGCGGGGGCTCTTTCTGCTGATGGTGGCGCTAGCGCTGCTGTCGATAGTGATAAGCCCGATTGGGTTGGGGTGGCAGCTAGGGTTACTGCTGTTCGTCGTCGCCTTGGCGTTACAGATCTGGTTTGGGCGAGCAGAGTTGGGTGGCAGGCCGCTAACGCTTATCTATGCTCAGCAGCGGTGGTGGTGGTTATCGCCCGAGGGCACACAGCAGCCGTTAGAGCTCTGCTGCTGGTATATCTGGCCCGATGAGTGGATTGTGATGAGCTGGCGTCGGCAGAGCTGGCCCTATTCGCTCGCTGCTGTATTGTGGGGCCAAGGGCTGGATAGGGAGGTTTTGCGACAGATTCGGGTGTTGTGGTGGCGAGGTGGCTCCGGCGAGGAGCACCACGAGCGGCTGCAATAGTTGTACTACAAACGATACCGTAACGATTACTATATGGATACACAAAGAGCATTTCAGCAACTCTATCAGTTTGTTAATTCTGAGATTATCGGTCAAGGACAGCTAGTAGAACGGCTGTTGATCGCACTCTTGGCCGATGGCCATCTTTTAGTCGAGGGGGCACCGGGGCTGGCGAAAACTCGCGCGATTAAGGTATTGAGCGAGGCGATTGATGGCGATTTTCACCGTATTCAATTTACCCCCGATCTGCTGCCGGCCGATCTGACCGGAACCGAGATCTTTCGTCCCCAAGATGGCAGCTTCCGCTTTCAAAAGGGGCCGCTGTTTCATAACCTGATTTTAGCTGATGAGATTAATCGCGCCCCCGCTAAAGTGCAGTCGGCACTACTAGAGGCGATGGCGGAGCGGCAGATTACTGTCGGTGCCGAAACCTATCGCTTGCCACAGCTCTTTTTGGTGATGGCGACTCAAAATCCGTTAGAGCAGGAGGGAACTTACCCTCTGCCCGAAGCGCAACTAGATAGATTTCTGTTGCATGTGACTGTGGACTACCCCGATCTGGAGGCTGAACGCCAAATTTTGGCGCTTAATCGGCGTGAATCTTGCCAAAACTTTGATCCTAATGGACGAGATCACCCGACATTAACCCAAAAGATGCTGTTTCAGGCGCGGGATGAGGTGTTAGGGCTCCATTTAGCCGAAGATCTGGAGACCTACATTCTGCAACTCATTTTGGCTACCCGAACCCCAGAGCGTTATGGCGACGATTTAGAGTCGTGGATTCAGTATGGCGGTAGCCCTAGGGCAACTCTTGCGCTGGATAGAACCGCCCGTGCTCGGGCGTGGCTAGCCGGACGCGACTATGTTGCTCCGGAAGATATTCAGACGATGGCCTATGATGTGTTGCACCATCGCATTATCTTAACCTACGAAGCGGAAGCGGAGGGGGTGACTCCCGACTACTTTATCAATGAGCTGCTAGAGCGGGTACCGCTGCCGTGATGAGAGTCGTGATCGTGGTAGGGCTGCTAGTGTGGCTGCTCGGCTGTGGAGAGGCCGAGGAGAGCCGTTACCAGCTCTACTTTTTTGGTACTGTCATCGATATGACGCTGTCATCGGGCAGCAGTAGTCAGCGTCAACAGGCGGTAACAGCGATAAAAGCCCGCTTTGCCCACATTCATGACGACTGGCATGCTTGGCAGCTAGGCAAACTCACTCGCCTCAATCAGCAGTTGCAGCAGCATGGCAGTGCTGTTTTGGATCCCGAACTAAAACCGCTATTACAGCAGAGCCTGGCGCTATCGGCGCTAAGCGGTGGCCGTTTTGATCCAACCATCGGCAAGCTGTTGCAGTTGTGGGGCTTTCAGCAGACGCTCCCTCCTGAGGGGATGCCCCCTCCATCAGAGGCTCTATTGCAGCAGTGGCTGCAGCAGCGACCGAGTAGTCGCGATGTGGTGATCGAAGGGGAGCGAATGACGACGACTAATCGGCAGCTTGCTTTCGATATGGGGGCGATAGCAAAGGGGTATGCGGTTGATGAGGCGATCGATATTTTACGCAAGCACCAAATTGGTGCGGCGATTGTCAATGCCGGTGGTGATTTGCGAGTGATTGGGCGCCATGGGGAGCGGCCGTGGCGGGTCGGTATTCGCCATCCACAAGGGGGCGGAGTGTTGGCAGCGCTAACCGCAGCAGGGGATGAGAGTATCTTTACCTCGGGTAACTATGAGCGTTATCGGGAGTATGAGGGGGTTAAGTATCACCACATTATCGATCCGATGACTGCTCGACCGGTAGAGGGGGTGACCTCGGTAACAGTTATCCATCGGTTCGGCACGGTTGCCGATGCGGCAGCGACTGCGCTGGTCGTTGCCGGAGTTGACCACTGGCCAGCGGTGGCACGAGCAATGGGGGTCGAGGCCGTCCTGCTAATGAGCGAGGCGGGGGTGGCCTACTTAACTCCCGCTATGGCTGAGCGAATTGAGTGGCAGACGCTACCGGTAGAGCAGGTTGTGGTGGATGTTAGCACCGACTGATACCCTGCTGCTGTGGTATCGTGACCATGGCCGACACGACTTGCCATGGAATCGAACTGACTCCCCCTACCGCATCTGGCTAGCCGAAATTATGTTGCAACAGACTCAGGTGGCGACGGTGCTCGACTACTATGACCGTTTTACCGCCCAATTTCCGCAGTTAGTGACGCTAGCTAAAGCCGATGAGGGGGCGGTATTGGCGCTCTGGAGTGGCCTAGGTTACTACCGTCGGGCACGCAATCTCCACCACAGTGCCCAAATAGTGCAGCAGCGCTATGGGGGGGAGTTGCCTCATCGCTATTCGGCGCTTGTAGCGCTCCCCGGAATTGGTCGTTCGACCGCTGGAGCTATACTAGCCCAAGCGTGGGGGGAGCGCTATCCGATACTAGATGGTAATGTGAAACGGTTTCTCTGTCGCTATCACGCTATTCGGCACTGGCCGGGAGAGAGTAAGATAGAGCGGCAGTTGTGGCAGTTGGCTGAGGAGTATCTGCCTCTGGCGGGGCAACCGATGCGTCACTACACCCGTGCGTTGATGGATTTTGGCGCGACTCTCTGCCGCCGTACACAGCCGCGCTGTTGTGACTGCCCGCTGCAATCTCAGTGCCAAGGCTATCGGCAGGGCCTTAGTGCCGAGCTACCGTTGCCGAAACCCAAACCTCGCAAGGTCAGGGAGCAGCGCCGACAGCAGCTTCTATTAATTATCGATGCTAGAGGCCGAATTTTACTGCAGCAGCGTCCACCTACTGGGGTGTGGGCCTCGCTCTGGTCGCTACCGCAGTGGTCTGGCTCCTTGGAGCAGCTATCGCACTACTTAGTCGATAGCTTTGGAGTTGCGTGCGATGGGGCGCAACCTCTGCCGATAGTTAAGCATCAACTGACCCATTTTGATTGGTGGCTAGAGCCGTTGCGGCTGCGGGTGAAGGGGGAGGCCCAGCCTAAGCTGGCCGATAGCCCTTTCGATTATCGTTGGGTGCACTTCGATGAGATAGGGCGCTTTGGAGTGCCCGCGCCGGTAAAGCGGCTGCTTCAGGAGGCGACTGCTCCATAGCCTCTGCTTGAAATTGTGGTGAGCGAACGATATTGTGGAGGCTGAAGCTGACAATGGTTTTTTGATTAATTATCTATGTGATGAGGAGAGAGCGAGATGTCGCGAATGGTGCAGTGCGTCAAACTAGGCAAGGAGGCTCTAGGGCTGGAACGGATCACCTACCCTGGAGAGTTAGGAAAGCGAGTTTTTGAATCGGTCTCACAAGAGGCGTGGCAGATGTGGTTAAAGCAGCAGACGATGCTGATCAATGAGTACCGTTTGACTCCGATCGATCCGAACCATCGCAAAATGCTCGAAAACGAGATGGAGAAGTTCTTCTTCGGCGAGGGAGGTAGTAAACCTGAGGGGTTTACGCCGCAGCTATAAGCTATAAGTTGGTAGCAAAGCTATCGATCCTCTACCGCCCATTGTTGCCGGCCCGATTTTGCGCCATGTTACGGCTCAAAATTGGGTGGTGTGGCTGGCAACCTCCTATCCTTACCGCTTCTCGATAGAGCTCTTCTGCGGCGATAGACCGCTAGGTGAGCGGCGAGTTGTGACGCACGAACCGGAGCTGACACAACTACAGATTGGCCAACGGGCTTGGATTTCGCTGCTTGACATAAGATGGTGCTCGCCTCTGGTTGAGGGGCAGCCTATTGCCTATCAGTTGTGGCTGCATCGTGCAGCGGACGATGCAGGTCAGCCGTTGACGCAACTTCTGCCACACCTCTGCTACCCCGATCAACCGTTACCGCAGGTGATCATCCAGTCCCGTTTAAACTCAGTTTTGCACGGCTCTTGTCGTAAACCGCACCATCCCGGTGGTGATGCGCTGGTTCAGGGCGATTATCTGTTACAACAGGCGTTAGAGCAGCAGCAGCCGCTACCGTCACTGCTGTTGATGAGCGGCGATCAGATCTATGCTGACGATGTGGCCGGGGTGATGCTGGCGGCGATTCATGAGACCATTGAGCTTTTGGGGCTATGGCCGGAGTCGTTACAGGGAGCTGAGGTGGCCGACAGTCGCGAACTGTTTGCTAGTGAGTATTGCTACTATGGTCGGGAGAACCTGTTGCCCCACAACAGGGCCGCTGATGCGGTACGCAAACGGCTGTTTACTGGGGTGCGCAAACCGATATTTACCTCCGATTCAGCCCAAAACCATCTCATTACCCTCGCTGAAGTGGTGGCGATGTATCTGCTCATCTGGTCTCCACAACTATGGCCGCTGCTACCGCACCATCGACAACGAATTCCGAAGGCGAAACTGCCGTTAACAGTCGCAGAGATTGAACCGCTGCAACAGTTTTGCCAAGGGTTGAGTCGG